>NZ_JAGGML010000001.1:4442317-4746220 GCF_017875275.1 Xanthobacter flavus
AGGAGCTGAACGGCAAGACGCTGAAGGCCGCCCTCAATTCCATCAAGGATTTCGACACCGGCGGCATCATCGGCGTTCCGATCTCGGTGCCCGGAAATTCCGTCCCTGTGGGCCGCATCTACCAGTTCAGCGCCGCTGACAAGCAGATGAAGCCGGCGTCCGACTGGATCAGCCTGAAGAAGTGATGGCGATGACCGCGCAACCCATCCTCGACATCTCCAACATCGAGGTCGTCTACAACAAGACGATCCAGGTGCTGCGCGGCCTGTCGCTCAAGGTGGAGGCCGGCAAGGTGGTGGCGTTGCTCGGCTCCAACGGGGCCGGCAAGTCCACCACGCTCAAGGCCATCTCCGGCCTTCTCGCGCTGGAGGACGGCGACGTCACCTCCGGCGCCATCACCTTCGACGGGGTGGCGAGTGGCGAAGCCAAGCCGCACGACCTCGTGCGCCGGGGCCTGTTCCACGTCATGGAGGGGCGGCGTATCTTCGAGGATCTCTCTGTGGAGGAGAACCTCGTCGCCGCCACTTATGCCCTCACCGGGCGGGCGGCGAAGCCCTCCTCCTTCGATGCGGTGTACGAGTATTTCCCTCGCCTGCACGAGCGGCGCACCGGCCGCGCCGGCTATCTCTCCGGCGGCGAGCAGCAGATGCTCGCCATCGGCCGCGCTTTGGTGGCGGAGCCGAAGCTGATCCTGCTGGACGAGCCCTCCCTCGGCCTGTCGCCCAAGCTGGTGGAGGAGATCTTCACCATCATCGCCCGCATCAATCGCGAGCGGGGCGTCTCCATGCTGCTGGTGGAGCAGAATGCGGCGGTGGCGCTCGCCGTCTCCCACTACGGCTACATCATGGAGACCGGCAAGATCGTGCTGGATGGTCCCACCGAGCGCCTCATGGCGGACCAGGACGTGCGCGAATTCTACCTCGGCATGGCCGGGGAGGCGGGGGCGAAGAGCTACCGCGACATCAAGCATTACAAGCGCCGCAAGCGCTGGCTTTCGTGAGCGCGCGACCATGACCGCACCCCAATTCCCCGACCTCACCCTGCCGCAGATGCTGCGCCTGAATGCGGAGCGCATCGCCACCCGCACGGCCATTCGCCAGAAGGATTTCGGCATCTGGAATCCGGTGTCCTGGCAGGCGTATTTCGAGCGCGCTGCCCTGGCCGGGCATGGTCTCAGAGCGCTCGGCCTGCCTGAGGGCGGGCATGTGGCGGTACTCTCGGAAAACCGTATCGAATGGGTGCTGACCCAGCTCGGCGCCGGCCTCCTCGGCGCGGTCACGGTGGGTGTATATCCCACCAGCCCGGCGAACGAGGTGGCCTATGTGCTCGGCCATGCGGAGGCGGAGATCGTCGTCTGCGAGGACCAGGAGCAGGTGGACAAGGTGCTGGAGCGGCGGGACGAACTGCCGAAGCTCCGGCGCATCGTGGTGGTGGAGAAGAAGGGCCTGCGCACCTATGCGGGCGGCGAGGTGATCGCCTTCGATCAGCTCGTGGAGATGGGCGCCGCCCATCGCGCCGCCCACCCCCGCCTCATCGACGCGGCGCTGGCGCGCCAGTCGCTCACCGACGTGGCGCTGATGATCTACACCTCCGGCTCCACCGGAAAGCCCAAGGGCGCGATGCTCACCTATCGCAACCTGCGCGCCGAGGCGATCGCGCTCGCCGAGCGCCTTCGACTCGACGAGACCACCACCCACGTCTCTTACCTGCCGCTCTGCCACGTGGCCGAGCAGATGCTCACCACCATGGCGCCCATCTATCTGGGCTCGCAGGTGAATTTCGGCGAGAGCATCCGCACGATCCAGGAGGACCTGCGGGAGGTGGCGCCCTCCATGTTCCTCGGCGTGCCGCGCATCTGGGAAAAGCTCGCGGCGTCCATCACCATCAAGATGATGGAGGCGGGAGGCCTGCGCCGCACGCTCTACGAACGCCTCGTGAAGGCGTGCGAGCCGTTCGCCGAGAAGCATCCTTCCGCGCGGACGCTGAAGGAGCGGGCGCTTTTCTTCGTGGCCTACCTGCTCTACTTCCGCGCGCTGCAGAACTTCATCGGCCTCAGGCGCGCGAAGGTGGCGATGACCGGCGCGGCGCCCATCTCGCCCAACATTGTGCGCTTCTTCCGCACGCTCGGCGTGCCTCTGGTGGAAGTCTATGGCGCCACCGAGACCACCGGCATGTGCACCGGCCAGCGGCTCGACGACCTGCGCCCCGGCTGTGTCGGGCCGGCTGCGGAGGGCGTCGAGGTGAAACTCGGCCCGCACAACGAATTGCTGGTGAAGGGCGATCTGGTCTTCGCCGGCTATTACCGCAGCGAGGAGGCGACGGCCGCCGCCCTGCGCGACGGCTGGCTGCACACCGGCGACGTGGTGGAGATGGTGGGCGATCAGGTGAAGATCGTCGATCGCCTGAAGGACATCATGATTACCGCGGGCGGCAAGAATCTGAGCCCGTCGGAGATCGAGAACGTCGCGAAATCGAGCGTCTTCATCAAGGAGTGCATCGTCATCGGCGAGGCGCGCAAATATGTCTCCGCCCTCATCCAGATCGATTTCGAGACGGTGGGCAAATGGGCGGAGGAGAAGTCTCTTGCCTACACCAATTTCCGCAACCTCGTGGAAAACCCGCAGGTGCGCGCGCTGATCGAGGGGGAGATCGCCAAGGCCAATGCGGAGCTGGCGCAGGTGTCCCACATCCGTCGCTTCCACCTCCTCACCAAGGAGCTGGACCATGACGACGACGAGGTGACGGCAACCATGAAGATCCGTCGCTCCAACATCCAGAAGAAATACGCCTCCGAGATCGAAAGCCTCTACGCCTGAGCGGCGCGGCTGAAAGACCTTTGGGGGCTGCAAGGATATTTTATGCCAGACGCCTACATCTTCGACCATGTGCGCACCCCGCGCGGCCGCGGCAAGCCGGATGGCGCGCTGCACGCGGCGACGCCCGTGCATCTTGCCTCAACCGTGCTGTCCGCCCTGCGCGATCGCAGCGGGCTCGACACGGCGATGGTGAGCGACATCGTGATGGGTGTCGTCATGCCCATCGGCGAGCAGGGCCAATGCCTGCCGCGCATCGCGGCCCTGCGCGCGGGCTATGACGACGAGGTGGCTGGCGTTCAGATCAACCGCTTCTGCGGCTCCGGGCTGGAGGCGGTGAACATGGCCTCGGCCAAGGTCATGGCCGGGCAGGCGGACATGGTGATCGGCGGCGGCTGCGAGAGCATGTCGCGCATTCCCATCCTCTCCGATGGCGGGGCCTGGAGCCAGGACCCGGACGTGGCCTTCGCCACGCGCTTCGTGCCGCAGGGCATCAGCGCGGACCTCATCGCCACCAAATGGGGCTATTCGCGCGCGGATGTGGACGCCTTCGCGGTGGAGAGCCACCGCCGTGCCGCGCAGGCGTGGGCGGAAAGGCGTTTCGCCCGCTCCGTCGTGCCTGTCACCGACCATATCGGCGAGGTGATGCTGGACCGCGACGAGACGGTGCGGGGCAATTCCAGCGTCGACGATCTCGCCCGCCTCAAGCCCGCCTTTGCGGCCATGGGGGCGGACCCCGGCTTCGACGAGATCGCGCGCCTGCGCTATCCCGAGGTGGGCGAGATCGCCCATGTGCACCATGCCGGCAATTCCTCCGGCATCGTGGACGGCGCGGCCGCTGTGCTCATCGGCACGCGCGAGGCCGGTGCGGCGGCGGGGCTCAAGCCGCGCGCGCGCATCCGTGCCTTCGCGGAGATCGGCTCAGAACCCACCATCATGCTCACTGCGCCGTCCTTTGCGGCCGAGAAGGCGCTGAAGCGGGCGGGGATGGCGGTCGCGGACATCGACCTCTTCGAGATCAACGAGGCGTTCGCCGCCGTGGCGCTGCGCTTCATCGATGCGCTGGAGCTGGACCCCGCGCAGGTGAACGTGAACGGCGGCGCCATCGCCATGGGCCACCCGCTGGGGGCCACCGGCGCCATGATCCTCGGCACCGTGCTGGACGAGCTGGAGCGCACGGGAAAGGGCACGGCGCTTGCCACCCTGTGCATCGGCGCCGGCATGGGCGTCGCCACCATCATCGAACGGGTCTGAGCCATGCTGCGCACCGAGATCGACGGCGACGGCATCGCCACCCTCATCCTCGACCAGCCCGGCCGATCGGTGAACACGCTCGGCTGGGCGCTGGTGGACGCGCTGGAGGCCGAGGTGGAGCGGCTGGCGGCGGATGGCGTCGTTGCCGGCATCGTCGTCACGTCCGCCAAGTCCTCCTTCCTCGCCGGGGCCGACCTCGCCATCATGGGCGACCTCGCGGCGCCGGATGTGAGCCTGCCTGAGGCGGCGCGGCGCATCGGCCGCATGGGCGCGCTGTTCCGCCGGCTGGAGACCTGCGGCAAGCCGGTGGTCGCCGCAGCGCCGGGCACCGCGCTGGGGGCGGGGCTGGAACTGATGCTCGCCTGCCATCACCGGTTGGCAGCAGACAATCCGAAAGGCCTGTTCGGCCTTCCGGAGGTGACGCTCGGCATCCTCCCCGGCGCCGGCGGCACCCAGCGCGTGCTGCGCCGCCTCGGCATCGCCGCCGCCTTGCCGATCCTGCTGGAGGGGTGCCCCATGAGCGCCGCCGAGGCGCAGGGGGCGGGGCTGATCGATGCGGTCGTGGCGCCGGACGATCTCGTTCCCGCCGCCAAGGCCGCCCTGCGCGAGGGCCGGGTCAGCCCGGTTGCGCCGTGGGATGTGAAGGGCTTCCGCCTGCCGGGCCTCGCGCCCACCAGCATCGCCGCGGGCGACCTCTTCGCTTTGTGGAACGCCCGGGTGCTGGCGCGCACCAGGGGGGAGGACCCTGCCCAGCGCGCCATCCTCTCGTGTGTGTTCGAGGGCGCACGCCTGCCCATCGACAAGGCGCTCAGGGTGGAGCGCGATTATTGCGCCAGCCTCATTCAGAGCCCCCAGGCGCAGGAGAAGATCGCCGTCTTCTTCGCCCGCCAGGCCGCGAAGGCGGGCGGAGCGGCATCGTAAGCGGTCGTCATCCCCCGGCTCGTCCGGGGGATCCACTTGGCCGCAAGAGGAGCGCCGGAACGCGTAGCACCGCCCCCCGGCGGCGTCGTGGATGCCCCGGACGAGCCGGGGCATGACGGTTCACAATATGCCAATGAGACGGCGGCTCAGCCGCCCCAGAACAAGGACCACCCCATGCCGCTTCCCGCCGCCTTCGAGGGCCGCCTGAAAATCCCCGCCGTGGCCGCGCCCATGTTCCTCACCTCCGGCCCCGATCTCGTGGTGGAAGTGTCGCGCTCGGGGCTCGTGGGCACCTTTCCGGCGCTGAACGCCCGCACGAGCGACGGCTTCCGCGACTGGGTGCGCGAGATCAAGGCGCGCCTCGCCGAGACGGCGGATGCGGCGCCGTTCGGCGTCAATCTCATCGTTCACAAGTCCAACCCGCGCCTTGAGGCGGACCTCGCCATCTGCGTCGAGGAGAAGGTGCCGCTCATCATCACCTCCCTCGGCGCGGTGCCGGATCTCGTGAAGGCGGTGCATGCCTATGGCGGCATCGTGTTCCACGATGTCATCGGCCGCCGCCATGCGGAGAAGGCGGCTGAAGCCGGCGTGGACGGGATCATCGCGGTGTCCGCCGGCGCGGGCGGCCATGCGGGGCAGATCAGCCCGTTCGCCCTCGTCACCGAGATCCGCCAGGTGTTCGCCGGCACCATCCTGATGGCCGGCGCCATCAACACCGGCGCGCAGATCCTCGCCGCCCGCGCGGCCGGGGCGGACCTCGCCTACATGGGCACGCGCTTCATCGCCACGCGCGAGGCCATGGTGCAGCAGGAATTCAAGGACATGATCCTGTCCTCCTCGGCGGCGGATATCCTCTACACCCCGGCCATCAGTGGCGTGAACGCCAATTTCATGAAGCCCAGCATCCGCGCGGCAGGGCTCGATCCGGACAATCTCCAGGGCCACGCCAAGCTCGACATGTCCAACGAGGCGAAGGCGTGGAAGACCGTATGGTCAGCCGGGCAGGGGGTGGGCGGCATCGCAGACTTGCCCGGCGCGGCGGAGCTGTGCGCGCGGCTGGGCGATGAATATCGCGCGGCGCTCAAGGCCCTGTCCTCGGATGCGTTCGCCGGGGTCTGACCGGCAAGGGGCTTATCAGTACAGCGTCGCCCTCCGGCTCGACCGGAGGGATCATGCGTGCGGCGGGCCGCGCGGCGGAAATGCGGGCTCGGTTCGAGCCGGGCGCACGGCGGAGCTGGCGATGGACCGGCACCCGCCGCGGCGCTACGGTCCGGCTCCCGCTTGCTGCCCCGATGCCCGCCTTATGCCCGTTTCCGGAACCCATTTCATCGATCCGCCCCACGCCGCGCCGCCCCTCGGGCGTGTGACGAGCCTCGACGGCCTGCGCGGCTTCGCATCCTGCACGGTCGCGATCTTCCATTTCTTCTACGCCTTCGTGCCCGGCCCCTTCCGGTCCTGGGGGCGCGAGGGGTTTTCGGTGTCCGACACGCCGCTGGCGGTGCTGTGGAACGGGCATTTCTCGGTCGCCGTCTTCTTCGCCTTGAGCGGCTTCGTGCTGGCCGCCTCGGCGCCGCGCACGCTGAAGGAAGCGCCGCTGCTGATCGGCCTCAGGTATTTCCGCCTCGCCTTGCCCGCGCTGGCCGGCTCGCTCATCGCCTGGTTCTGGATCGCCGGCTTTCCCGATGCCGGGAAGGCGGCGCAGGCGCTCTCCGGCAGCTCCTGGTTCCGCTGGACCCACCAGCCGCCCATCCCGCCTTTATGGCAGGCGGTGTGGGAAGGTGCGGTGCAGGTGTTCGTGGCAACGGGCAGGCCGCTGTTCGACAATCCGTTGTGGACCATGCGCATCGAGCTTATGGGCTCGATCCTCATCTATGGCGGCTATGCCCTCGTGCGTGGACGGGCGCGGGTTCCGGCGCTGGTCGCGGGGCTGGTCGCCTTGGGGGTGGCCGGCAACTTTTCCCTCGCCGCCTTCTGCGGCGGGGCGCTGGTGTTCGAGTTGCGCGGCTGGCTGAGGCCCATTCCGGTGGCGGGCACGCTGCTCGCGCTCCTCGGCCTCGTGCTGGGCGCGACCTATCCCGGCCATGCGGCCGGGCCGGGACTTGCCGATGCCGTGCTCTCCCGCCTCGGCGGCGACGGATGGCGGGAGGCGGGGGCGCTCCTCGTCATCATCGCCTTCCTCACCACGCCCTGGCTGCGCGACCTGTTCGAGCGGCCGGCGCTGCAGCATCTGGGCGCGCTCTCCTTCCCGCTCTATCTGGTGCATGTGCCGCTGATCGTCGGGCCGGCGGCCTGGGCCTTCGTACACTTCGCGCCGATGGGCGTGGGAGGGCTCGCGCTCCTGTTCGCGCTGACCGCGCTGGCGACGTTCGCGCTCGCCAGCCTGTTCCTCGTCGCCGTGGAGCGTCCGGTGCTGGATGGCCTGCACGCCGTGCGCAAATGGGGGCGGGCGCGGCTGGCCGCTGCGTAAACGTTGCCTCCGCTCAGGCGCCGCGCGGGCTTGTCCGTTGCCTCCGCTCAAGCGCCGCGCGGGCTTAGAGGGCCACTGCTATCGCCGGCATGGCGATCACCTCTTCATCCTCCGACCCGTAGTCGCGCCACATGAGGAGCGCGAAGGGGCACGGCGCATCGAGCACCGTCAGCGGCGCATGCCATGTGCCCGGGGCGAGCGTGATGCCCTGTCCCGGCGCGGGCAGGAAGGCTTCCGCCGCCGCAAGGTCCGGCCTGTCCTCGGCGGTGCCCGGCGCCACCACGATCACCCAGCGCGCCGCCGCCATGGGCACGAAGCTCTGGGAGGTGAAGACGTGCCGCTCGATCACCTCCACCACCACCGGCTGGGGCACCGGCGCGGCGAGGATGATGGAGAGGCTGGCCGGCACATGGGGCTTCAGGTTGGCGAGGCCTCTGTCGAACGAGGTGCGCACGCCCACCGCCTCCGGCACCGCGAACACCTCGCCATAGGGCGCGAAGGCCTCGGCCGTCAGCGGACGCGGAACCAGCGCCATCAAGCCCCGCCGCCCGCCACTGCGAGCACCGCATGCAGCAGCACGTTGGCCCCGGCGGCGCAGTCGTCCGGCTTGGCGGACTCCAGCTCGTTGTGGCTCACACCGTCCTTGCACGGCACGAAGATCATGGCCGTGGGCACCATTGTGGCGAGGTGGAAGCTGTCATGCCCCGCCCCCGAGACGATGGGCCGATGCGGCAGGCCTAGCCGGTCGGCGGCGGCGGCGATGGCGCCGGTCATCACGGGATCGAAATGGGTCGGCTCCTTGCGCCAGATGGTGTCGAGCCGGACGTCCACCTTCCGCCGGGCGGCGATCTCCTTCACCTGCACCTGAAGCGCCTTGTCCAGCGCATCGAGGATGCCGGCGTCCGGCGTGCGGAACTCGCCGGAAAAGGCGATCTCGCCGGGGATCACATTGCGCGAGGGCCGCGCGATCACCGCCTCGCCGACGCTGCCCACCGCATTCGGCCCATGGGCCTTGGCGAGCGCCTCGATGGCGAGCACGATCTCGGAGAGGGTCGCCAGCGCATCCTTGCGCAGATGCATGGGCGTGGAGCCCGTATGGCTCTCGAAGCCGGTAATGCGGCCGTCGTACCAGATGATCCCCTGGCCGTGCTCCACCACGCCGATGGGAAGCCCCTCCGCCTCCAGGATCGGCCCCTGCTCGATGTGGACTTCGAGGAAGCCCGAAAGTTTCTGCGCGCCCACCTCTTCCGGTCCGCGATAGCCGATGGCGTCCAGCGCCGCGCCGACGCTTACGCCCTCCGCATCGGTGCGGGCGAGGATGTCCGCGACCGGCAGGTCCGCCACATAGCCCGCAGAGCCCATCATGGCGGGGGCGAAGCGGGAGCCTTCCTCGTTGGTCCAGTTGCAGATGCAGAGCGGCGCGTCGGTCTCGATGCCGGCGTCGTTCAGCGTGCGCACCACCTCCAGCGCCGCCATCACGCCAAGAACGCCGTCGAACTTGCCGCCGGTGGGCTGGGTGTCGAGGTGGGAGCCGATGCCGAGGGGCGGCTTCGTCATGTCCTTGCCCGGCCGCAAGGCGAACATGTTGCCGAGGCCGTCCACGGTCACGGTGCAGCCGGCTGCCTCGCAGGCGGCGCGGAACCAGTCGCGCACCTGCCGGTCTTCCTCGCTCAGGGTCAGGCGGCGCACGCCGCCCTTCTCTGTGCCGCCGAAGCGGGCGGTCTCGATGATGGTGCTCCACAGGCGTTCGGCGTTGATCGTGAGGTTGGAGGCGGGCGCGGACATCAATTCACCGGGACGGGGGTTTCAGCCAGAATGCAGCGCACGTCGCGCCCGGGTCCGAGATGGACGTAAGGCGGCGGCGCGGCGGTGCATCGCGGCTGCGCAGAGGCGCAGCGCGGCGCAAAGGAGCAGGCGACGGGCGCCTTGTCGAGGGAGGGCGGCGTGCCGGGAATGGTCTCCAGCCTCGCCCCGCGCGCCGCGCCGTGGACGGTGGAGGCGAGCAGCCCGCGCGGATAGGGATGGCGCGGCGTGCGGACGATCTCGCCCAGCGTGCCCGTCTCCACGATCTGGCCGGCATACATCACCGCCACCTTGTCGCAGATCTCGATGGCGACGCCGATGTCGTGGGTGACGAAGATCACCGACATGCCCATCTCCCGCTGCAACTCGCGCAGCAAAAGCAGGATCTGGATCTGCACGGTGGCATCGAGCGCGGTGGTGGGCTCGTCCGCCAGCAGGATCTTGGGGCGGCAGGCCAAGGCGAGGGCGATCATGGCGCGCTGGCGCATGCCGCCGCTCATCTCGTGGGGATAGGCATCCAGCCGTCGCTTCGCCGAGGGAATACGCACCAGCTCCAGCATCTCGAGCGCGCGGGCGGTGGCGTCGCGCTGGCTCGCCCCCTCGTGGCGCATCACCGATTCCGAAATCTGCCGGCCGATGGTGTAGACCGGGTCCAGCGCCAGCGCCGGCTCCTGAAAGATCATCGAGACGGTGCGGCCGCGGAAGTCGGAAAGGGTGGCGTCGTCCATGGCGAGCACATTCTGCCCCGCCACATGCACGCTGCCGGAGATCACCGAGCGGCGTTTGGGCAGGAGGCGCATGAGCGCGCGCATGGTGACGCTCTTGCCGGAGCCGGACTCGCCCAGCAAGCCCAGCACCTCGCCCTCGCCGAGGGAAAGGGACACGCCGTTCACCGCGTGAACGGTTCGCTCGCCGGTAAAGCGGATGGTGAGGTCGCGGATGTCGACGAGGGGGGCGGGGGCGTCGGCCATTATGCCTCCTCCGGCATCTGTTCGTGGAAATCGGTCTCACGCTGGAAAGCGGCGCCGATGCGGATCAGCGTCGCCTCGGCGAACGGCCGGCCGATGACCTGAAATCCGATGGGAAGCCCCGTGCCGGTGAAGCCGCAGGGCAGGCTCACGGTGGGCAGGCCGAGATAGTTCACCGGACGGGTGAAGCGGGTGATGCGCTGGATCATCGCCTCGGCGCCCGGCCCACCGTCCGTGACGGTCTCGGCGATGGTGGGGGCGGGCATGGGGGCGGTGGGGGCGAGCACGGCATCCACCTCCGCGACTGCGGCCAGATGCTCCGCCAGCGCCGGCCCGCGCCAGCGCAGCGCTTCCAGATAGGTCACGGCGGGGATGGCGAAGCCGTTCTCCAGCCGGGAGCGGATCTGCGGGCCATAATCCTGCGGACGCTCCAGAAGCCACGCCTTGTGGCTGGCAGAGGCCTCGCAGTTCAGCACCACCTGCGAGGCGCCGGAGAGCTTCGTCTGGTCGGGCAACGAGACGCCGACGATGCGCGCGCCGCCGCGCTTCAGGGTGGCGATGGTCTCGTCCAGCACGCGGGCGACCTCGGGGTCGAGATCGTCCACATAGAACGCATCGGGGATGCCGATGGTGAGGCCCTTGAGGCGACCTTCGGCGGCGGCGAGATAGTCCGGCACCGGCGCGGTAGCGGTGGTGGGGTCGAACGGGTCGTGGCCGGCCATCAGCTGGAGCAGGATGGCGCAATCCTCCACCGTTCGCGCCAGCGGGCCGATGGTGTCGAGGGAGAAGGACAGCGGCATGGCGCCGTAGCGGCTCACGAGCCCGACCGTGGTCTTCAGCCCCGTGACGCCGCAGAAATTGGCCGGCATGCGGATGGAGCCGCCGGTGTCCGAGCCGAGCGCGCCATAGGTGAGCCGCGCCGCCACCGCCGCCCCCGAGCCGGAGGAGGAGCCGCCCGTCACATGGGCGGTGTTCCACGGGTTTCGCGCCGCGCCGAAATGGGCGTTGTGTCCGGTGGGGCCATACGCGAACTCCACCATGTGCAGCGTGCCGAGCCGCACCGTTCCCGCCGCCTTGATGCGGGCGAGGGCCGTGGAGTTCGTGGTCGCCACCTTGTCCCGCAGGATCTTCGAGCCGCAGGTGGAGACGCGACCCTCCTCGTAGAACATGTCCTTGTGGGCGAGCGGCAGGCCGTGGAGCAGGCCCTTCTCCTCGCCCCGCGCCAGCGCCGCGTCGGCCGCGTCTGCGGCGGCGAGGGCCGCCTCCGGCTCGATGGCGATGAAGGCGTTGATGGTCGGCTGGAGCCGCGCGATGCGGGCGAGGCACGCCTCCGTCGCCTCGCGGGAGGAGAGAACTCCGGCGCGGATGGCCATGGCGGCTTCCGCGAGCGTCATCAGCGCCGGATCGGCCGGGCCACCGGCGGAGGGGCGGAGCGACAGGCTCATTGGCCGCCCTCCTTCGGCTCCGCGCAGGGCCGCTGCACCGCGAGGAAGGTCGCCGGTTCGAGATCGAACGGCAGGGTTCCGGCGATGGCCGAGAAGGCTGTGAGGCCGGGCGAAATGCCGGAAGCGATGCGTGCGGCATCACTGGCGGGAAGATCGAGGCCGGCGGCGCGGATGATGGCGGCGGCGTCTTCTGTTGAGAGATGCTGGCTCATGCGGCGACCTCCGTCGCGGCGGGCGCGCGGCTATGGCCGGAGCCCGGAATCACCATGTGGCAGGCGGCGAGATGCACATCGGGCGCCGTATCGCCCGGCGTCGCCGGGGAGAGCGCCGGGCCGACGCGGCCGCACACCTCTTCGGCGAAGGAACAACGGGTGTGGAAGCGGCAGCCGGCGGGCGGATCGATGGGGTTGGGCGGATCGCCCGAGAGCGGCGGCGTCTGCGTGCGCTTGTCCGGATCGAGGGCCGGCATGGCGGCGAGCAGAGCGCGCGTATAGGGGTGGGCGGGGGCCTCCCACACCTGATCCACCGGCCCGACTTCCACCACCTGACCGAGATACATCACCAGCACGCGGTCGGAGATGTAGCGGACCACGTTGAGGTCGTGGCTGATGAAGACATAGGTGAGGCCGAACTCGCGCTTGAGGTCGGTGAGCAGGTTCAGCACCTGCGCTTCCACCGACTTGTCGAGCGCCGAGACCGCCTCGTCGAGGATCACGAGCCGGGGATTCAGCGCGAGGGCGCGGGCGATGTTGACGCGCTGGCGCTGGCCGCCGGAGACCTCGTGGGGATAGCGGTTGGCGAAGACCTCGGGGCGCAGGCCCACCTTGCCCATCAGCTCGCGGGCGAGCGCCCGCGCCTCCTTGTCGGAGACGCCGTGGACCTTGGGGCCGAAGGCGATGCTGTCCTCGATGGTGAGGCGCGGGTTCAGCGACGCATAACTGTCCTGGAACACCATCTGCATCCCGCGCCGGAACTCGCGCAGGGAGAGGCTGTAGCCGACGACCTGCCCGTCGAAGAGGATTTCGCCTGATGTGCGCGGCATGAGGTGCATCAGCAGCCGCGCGGTGGTGGACTTGCCGCATCCGCTCTCGCCCACGATGCCCAGCGTCTCGCCCTTGGCGACGGCGAAGGACACGTCGTCCACCGCCCGCACCGTCTTCTTCTCGGCGAACAGGCCGCCGCCGATGGGGAAGTGCTTGGTGAGGCTGTTGACGGCGAGCAGCGGCTGGGCCGGTCCGCCGAGATCCTCAAGAGGTTCGATGGTGCTCAATTGCGGATGTCCATGGCGCTGCGCAGCCCGTCGCTGAGCATGTTGAAGCAGATGGAGACGGCGAAGATCATCACGCCCGGCAGCGCCGCGACGCCCGGATTGACGTAGATGGCGGTGCGCAGCGTGTTCAGCATCAGGCCCCATTCGGGCTCGGGCGGCCGCGTGCCGAGACCGAGGAAGGAGAGGCCCGCCGCGAGGATCATGGAGACGGAGATAAGGCCCGTCGCATAGACGAAGATGGGTCCCAGCACGTTGCCCAGCATGTGCACGCGCATGATGGTGAAGGCCGAGGCGCCCGACGCCCGCGCGGCGTCCACGAAGTCCAGCGAGCGCACCGAGGTGGTCACGCTCTCCGCCACGCGGGTGATCTGCGGCACGAACACCACGGTGAGTGAGACGATGGAATTGACGATGCCCGCCCCGAGCACGCCGGAGATGGCGATGGCCAGCAGCACGGAGGGGAAGGCGTAGAACACGTCGATCGTGCGCATGATGAGCGTGTTGACCTTGCCGCCCAGATAGCCCGCCAGCAGCCCGAGGCTGGTTCCGATGCCGAAGGCGAGGATGACCGGCAATATGCCGATGAGCAGCGACAGCCGTCCGCCATAGACGAGGCGGGAGAGCATGTCGCGCCCGAGCTCGTCGGTGCCCAGCGGGTAGTTGGGCGTGCCGATGGGGCGCAGCCGGCGGATCATGGAGCCCTGATAGGGATCGGCGAGGCCGAGCCAGGGGGCGAAGATGGCCGCCAGCACGATGAGGATGAGGATGGCCGCGCAGGCCATGCTCACCTTGTCGCGGGAGAGGCGTCGGGCCACCGTCGCCCAGTAGCCGCGGGCCTTCTCGATGGGGGCCGCCTCGAGGGCGGCGTCGCTTGTAGCGGTCACGCTCAGGCCCTCTTGATGCGCGGGTCGATCGCCGCCTGGGCGATGTCCACGATGAGGTTGAGGAAGACGAAGAACAGCGCCAGCACCAGGATCGTGCCCTGCAGCAGCGGCAGGTCGCGCTGGAAGATCGCCGAGTTCAGGAGAAAGCCCGTGCCGGGCCAGGAAAACACCGTCTCGATGAGGATCGAGCCGCCGAGCAGATAGCCGAGCTGGAGGCCCATCACGGCGATGGCGGTGGGCAGAGCGTTCTTCACCACGTGGCGGAACACCTGCGTCTCGCGCAGGCCCTTGGAGCGCAGCGCCTCGACGAAGTCCTGGGAAAGGATGTCGCCGGTGAGCGCGCGCACCGTTCGCGTTATGATGCCCATGGGGATCACCGACATGGTGACGGCCGGCAGGATGAGGAAGCGCAGGTGCTCCCAGTCCCACGACCAGCCGCCCGGCCCCATGCCCACGGCTGGCAGCCAGTTGAGCCACACCGAGAAGATGATGACGAGCACCATGCCGAGCCAGTAGTGCGGCACCGAAACGCCGGCCACCGCGATGGAGGTCGCGAGCTTGTCCACCCAGGTGTTGCGGAAATAGCCGGCGATGAGGCCGAAGAAGGAGCCCAGCACAAAGCCGATGCAAGCGGCGGTCACCGCGAGGATGAAGGTGTTGCCCACCGCAGCCGTCACTTCGCTGAGCACCGGCCGGCCGGTGGCGATGGAGGTGCCGAGATTGCCGTGCAGGGCCTTCCAGATCCAGATGCCGAACTGCACCGGCAATGGCTGGTCGAAGCCGTAGGCCGCGCGCATCTGCGCCGCGAGTTCGGCGGAGGCGTCCGGCGGCAGCACCGCCACCAGCGGATCGCCGGGGGTCATGTGCACCAGCAGGAAGCACACCAGCGCCACCGAGACGACGATGGGGATCACATAGACGATGCGCCGCAGGATATAGAGGAGCACGGGGCCACCTTGCTTGTGTCGGAAGAGCGCGGGGCGGCGGCTCCGCGCTTAGGTCGCTTCTGTTCTCTCCCCTCTTCCCTTGCGGGAGAGGGGCGGGGGTGAGGGGTGAAAGCGCCTCGGCCTACGGGCACCTTCCGGCCCGCGACAGCCCCCTCATCCGTCTCGCGGCTGCGCCGCGGTCCACCTTCTCCCGCGAGGGGAGAAGGAAGCCCTCCGGCCTGCTCCGCCCCGTCGCCGATGCCCGGGACAAGCTCGGGCATCCGGGCCGTTTGAGGAACTTCACTGCCCGATGGACACCGGCGAGAAGTCCACGAACCAGCTCTTGGGCTGCACGAAGCCCTTGATCTTCGGGCTCAGCGCGCGCGGACCCACGTCATGGGCGACCCACAGGAAGGCGGCATCGTCCACCGAGGCGGCGTGCAGTTCGGCGAGGGCAGCATCGCGCGCGGCAGGCTCGAAGGAATTGCGCGCCTTCTTCACCAGCTCGTCGAACTTCGGGTTGTTGATGAAGCCCCAGTTGTTGGACACCGGCGGCGCCATGCCGGACTGGAGGAACCGCACCATGGCGAAGAACGGATCCATGGCCGCATAGGTCACGTTGGTCGCGTTCGAGCCGTTGGCGGAGGGGTCCTTGGCGCCCTTGCGCCAGTTGGTGAACAGCGTGTTCCACTCGATGACGTCGAGCTGCACGTCGAAATAGCACTCGGCGAGCGCCTGCTGCAGGTATTCGTTCATGGGCAGCGGCAGCATCTGGCCCGAGCCGGAGGCCGATGTCTGCGTCTTCACCTTCAGCTTCTTGTCGGGGCCGAAGCCGGCCTCCTTCATCAGCTTCTGGCCCTCCTTCACATCATACTTGATCTGGAAGGTGGGGCTGCCGCGCCAGGGGTGGCCGGGCTCCACGGTGCCGGTGGCCGGAGCCATGAGGCCGCCGAGCAGCCCGTCCTTCATGCCCTCCCGGTCGATGCACAGGTTCGCCGCCTTGCGGACGCGGATGTCGTTCCAGGGCGACCCCTCGATGCGCGAGAACTGCCACGGCCAGACGTGCGGCTGCTCGTTGCTCTCGATCTTGAAGCCGCGCGACTTCAGCTGCGGCAGCGCATCGGGGGCGGGCGCCTCGATCCAGTCCACCTGTCCGGCGAGGAGCGCGGCGGTGCGGGCGTTGGCCTCCGGCATGGGCAGAAGCACCATGCGGTCAGTCTTGGGGATGCGGTTCTTGTCCCAATAGACCGGGTTCTTGACCAGCTCCAGCCGCTCGCGCGGCACGAAGGCGGCCATCTTCCACGGGCCGGTGCCGGAGGCGCTGCGGGCGAAGATGGTCCAGGCCGCCGCGGCCTTCGCCTTGGCGTCGGCGCCCTCGGCGGTCTCATAGAGCTTCTGCCAGTGGGCGGGGCTCGCCATGAACAGGTTGGTGAGGTTGTAGGGCAGGAAGGAGTCCGGCTCCGAGGTGGTCAGCTCCACCGTCAAATCGTCGATCTTCTTGGCAGAGCGCAGGGTGGGCATGCGCGAGGCAGTGACGCCCACCTGGCTGGCATCAAACTGGGGTGCCTCCTTGTTGAGCACCTTGTCCACGTTCCACACCACGGCATCGGCGTTGAACGGCGAGCCGTCATGGAAGGTCACGCCGGGGCGCAGCTTGAAGGTCCATTTGGTCTTGTCGCTCTCGTCCACCTTCCACTCGGTAGCGAGGCCGGGGAGGAGGACGCTGGGCTTGGTGGCGGAGGACAGGTCCCACAGCACCAGCGCGTCATACATGGTGAGGCCGGTGAAGCGGTTGCCCTCGAAGCCCTGGTCGGGCTGGCCGAGGGTGCGCGGAATATCAGCCGCCGTCATGCCGATGCGCAGCGTGGTCTCGGCGGCGGCAAAGCCCGGTGCCAGAAGGGCTGGGGCGGTGATGGCACCCCCGGTGGCCACAAGGAAGGCGGCCGTCCGCAGGAGGCGGCGGGCGGGGCTGTTGCGCAGATCGTTGGTGAGCATCGTCGAGTCCTCTTCGGCGAGATGCCCCGGTGGCTAGCAACCCCTGTGCCACCCGACCGGAACCGGCCGCGAACCTTTGTGCCGCTAGGTAATGAGGCAAACAATTCATCTTTAAATCATCAACGATTTGTATATTTGCCTATCGATTGGGCATCTCTGGCTCATCGCATGCATTTCAGGTGGGAGACGGCCCGTGCCGCTTTTCAGTGCGGCCCGAGGATGCTTCCCTTGGTGCGGGCAGGGGAGGGGGCTGTGAAGATTCTTGTTCTGAACGCGAACACCAGCGAGGCCGTCACCGACCGGATGGTCGCGGCCCTGAGGCGCCGCGCGCCTGGGGAGGTCGAACTCGCCGGCATCACCGCTACCTTCGGCCAGCCCTACGTCACAACGCGCCAATCCGCGGTGGTGGCGGGCCATGCGGCGCTTGAGGCGGTGGCGGCGGCTGTCACGAAAGAGGAAGAGGCCGGGCGCCCGCCGTTCGATGCCGCCCTCTATGCCTGCTTCGGTGAGCCGGGGCTGGAGGCCCTGCGCGCCAATTTCGCCTTTCCCTTCGCGGGTATGGCCGAGGCGAGCATCCTCGCCGCGCTCCAGCTGGGCGAACGATTCTCCATCGTGGTGCCGCACGGCGAGTGGCCTGCCATGCTGCGTGAACTGATGCGCCGCACCCATCTGGAGGGGCGCTGCGCGGGCATCGCCATGGTTCCGGGCGATGCCCTCGGCCTCTCCACGCGCCATCCCGACGGTTCCTCGGACAAGACCTGGGCCGTGGCGCGGGTGGTGGAGGAGACCATCGCGGCGCAGGCACCGGACGTGCTCATCCTCGGCGGCGCCGCCCTCGCCGGCTATGCGGCCGAGATCGAGGTCGAAGCACCCGTTCCGGTGATCGATTCCCTCGAAGCCGGCTTCGAGCAGGCGCTGGCCCTCGCGCGGCTCGGCCCATGCCGCAGGAAAAGGCGGTGAGGATCCTGCTGGAGCTTGGCCTTCAAGGGTAATTTCTGTCGTGCCGGGTCCGCCGGGCTGCTATAGGCGGCGGGCCGGCGCTTGCCTGTGACCGGCGCCCGCTCCCGCGTGAGGGCGGCTGCCGCAGCGAGTTCCCCTTGATCGTCGATCCCGCCTTCTACGCCGCCGCCGTGCCTGCCACCATTCTGGTGGGCCTCTCCAAGGGCGGCTTCACCGGCCTCTCCGTGCTGGGCCAGCCCATTCTGGCACTGGTGATGTCGCCCATCCAGGCGGCCGCCATCATCCTGCCGGTGCTCATCGTGCAGGACGTGGTGAGCCTCTACGCCTATTGGCGCCGCTGGAGCCGGAGCGAATTGCTGCGCACCCTGCCCGGCGCCGTCGCCGGCATCGTGCTGGGCTATCTCCTCGCCGCCTCGGTGTCGGATGCGGCGGTGGCCTTCGGCATCGGCGTGCTCTCGGTGGTGGAGGCCACGCGCGCTTTCCTGTCCCGCCGGCTGAAGCGCGAGCCGGGAGAGGCGGGCCCGGTCTCGGGCGCGGTGTGGAGCGCGGTCTCGGGCTTCACCAGCATGATCGCCAACGCGGGCGGGCCGCCGCTGATGATCTACCTGCTCCGGCGCTCGCTTCCCGTCCAGCAGTTCGCGGCGACGGCGACTGCCTTCTTCGCGGTGGTGAACTGGGTGAAGCTGCCCTTCTTCCTCGCGCTCGGCCAGGTCTCCTTCGAGAACCTCGCCACCTCGGCCGTGCTGTTTCCCATCGCCGTGGTGTCGACCATGGCCGGCGTCTGGCTGGTGCGGCGGGTCTCGCCGAAGCGCTTCTTCGGTTTCGTCTATACGATCCTCGCCGTGGTCGGCCTGAAGCTCATCTACGACGGGCTGACGCACTTCTGAGAGGCGCCCCGCCTGCTTTAGGTCAATGGCGTCGGCATGAGCCCCTGAACTGCCGGCCGGGCCTTCAGCCGTCCGTACCACGCGGCGAGGTTGGGCAGGTCCGGCCGCTCCAGCCCGGTGCCCTCCAGCGGCAGGTTGAACCAGCGGTGGGCGCAGCAGGCGAGGGGGATGTCCGCGACGGTCAGGGCCTCGCCCACCAGGAATGCGCGGCCGGCCAGCGCCGTGTCCACGAGCGCCAGCGCCGCACCGAGGTTCGCGAAGGCCGGAGCGACAGCCTTGATATCCCGCTTCTCCGGTGCCGTGCGAACGATGCCCCACGTCAGCGCGCTCAGTGGCGCGGCCACTGTCCCGAGCTGGAAATCCATCCAGCGTCCGGCCTCGGCCTGCGCGCGCGGATCGGCGGGCATCAGCGTGCCGAGCCCGTGGCGGGTGGCGAGGTAGCGCACGATGGCGTTGGATTCCCACAGCACGAAGCCGTCATCCTCGATCACCGGCACCCGGCCCACCGGGTTCATGGCGCGGAACGCGGGCGTATCCACCACCCCGAAGGCGCCGCCCGCCTCGATCCGCTCGAAGGGTAGACCGAGCTCCTGGAGGGTCCAGATCACCTTCTCCACATTCACCGAATTGATGCGGCCCCAGACCTTCAGCATGGTCGTGTCCTGTCGTCGTTCGCGGCTCTTCTAGTCCGGTTGGCGTCACCGCGCGAGGGCGTCAGCGCTCGGTGAAGGAGCGGGCCATGGCGTCCGAGAGGGGGCGCAGCAGATAGCTCAGCACCGTGCGCGAGCCGGTATGGAAGGCGACTTCCGCATCCATGCCCGGCTGGAGCCGGCCGCGCAGGTCGGCGGGAACATCCGTTTCGTCCACCCCCACGCGGGCGAGGAAGTAGGGCTGGTGGGTGGTCTCGTCCACCAGCCGGTCGCGGGACACCGAGCCGAGATGGCCGAGCACCATGGGGGTGGTGCGGCCGTGGAAGGCGGGAAAGCGCACCTCCACCGCCTGATGAAGATCGAGGCGGTCGATGTCCTGCACGGGCACGCGCGCCTCCACCACCAGGGGGGCGTCCAGGGGCACGATCTCCAGCAGCGTGTCGCCGGGGCGCACGACTGCGCCCACCGTGTAGATGCGCGGATTGATGTTCTGCACGATGCCGCCGCTCGGAGCGCGGATCTCGATGCGCTCCAGCACGCTGCGGGTGACCTGCACTTTCTCCTTCAGCTCCGCGAGCTTTTCGCGCACCTCAAGCAACTGGGAGCCGACATCCTCGGCCCGCTGCTGGCTGAGCTGGACCATCTGCATCTTCTGCTCGCCGATGGAGCCCCGCGCCTTGGCCTCGTCGGCGATGTTGCGGCCGACGAGGCCCTCGAGGCGCGCCTTCTCCCGTTCCAGCGATGAGACGCGGGACTTGTTGACGAGGCGCTTGCGCTCCAGCTCGCGCACGGCGGTCAGCTCGTCCTCGATGAAATCGAGCTGCTGGCGGGCAGACGCGCGTTCCTGGGCGAGGCCCTCCAGTTCGTGGCCGAGCTGGATGATGCGGCCGTTCAATATGTCGATCTGGCTCTGGAAGGCGGCGCGGCGGTCGCGGAACTGGGCGATCTGGTCGGCCATGGCCTCGCGCACGGCTGGCACGCGGGCGAGATCCATCAACTCCGGCGGGAAGGTGATCGTCGGGGCGTCGTCCCGCTCGGCGACGAGACGGGCCTCCAGCGCCAGAGCGGCGCGGCGCTGGGCCAGGGCGGCCTCGTCGTTGGCCCGCGACTGGGTGGGGTCGAGCCGGAACAGCACGGCGTCGCGGACCACCCTCTGCCCCTCCTGCACCAGAATGGCAGCGACGATGCCGCCCTCCAGGTGCTGAACCACCTGCCGCTTGCTCTCCACGCCGATGACGCCGGGCGCCACCACGGCACCGTCGACGCGCGCCGTCGCCGCCCATCCGCCAAGGCCTAGGAAGGTGACGGCGATCAGCGCGTAGCCGACGAGCGCGACGCTGCGATAGCCCGAGGGCGGCCGCGGCGCGGTGCCGATGACGGGACGCTCAGTCAAAGCGGGTGAGGCGGGAAAGGTCACGGGCGCCTCACGGCTGGTTCGCCGGATCGCCGGACGGTGCGGGGCGCGTGGCCCCGAGGCCGGCGACGGATTTTCGCACCCGGACAGAGGGCGCGGCGGGCGCCGGCGAGGGCGCCGCCCCGGCCGGGGCGCCTTGAGCCGCCTCTGCGACGCGTTTCATCACCTCGTCGCGGGCGCCGAAGGCGAGGGCGACGCCGTCCTTCAGGGCCAGCACGAGGTCGCACTGGGCGAGGGCGGCCGGCCGGTGGGTGATGAGCACCACCGTGCGGCGCGCCGCCTTCAGTTGCTTCAGCGCCTCGGTCAGCGCGGCCTCGCCGGCCGGGTCGAGGCTCGCGTTGGGCTCGTCGAGCACGATCAGCGCCGGCAGGCCGAAGACCGCCCGCGCGAGGCCGATGCGCTGGCGCTGCCCGCCGGACAGGGCGAGGCCGCCGTCGCCGATCTCGGTATTGTAGCCCTGCGGGAGCTGCTGGATCATTTCGTGGACCCCGGCAAGCCGCGCCGCCGCCACGACGGCCTCCGACTCGGCCGTCGTGAAGCGGGCGATGTTCTCGGCGATGGTGCCGGCGAACAGCTCCACGTCCTGCGGCAGGTAGCCCACATGCCGGCCGAGCTGCTCCTCGTCCCAGTGGGCAAGGTCGGAGCCGTCGAGCCGCACCGCGCCGGTGGCGGCCGGCCATACGCCGACCAGCGCCCGCGCAAGGGTGGATTTCCCCGCCGCCGTCGGCCCGATGACGCCGAGCACGCTGCCGGCATCGAGGCGGAACGACACTTGGCGCAGCACCGCGGCCTCGCGGCCCGGTGCCCGCACGAACAGGTTCTCCACGCTCACCGCGCCCGAGGGCTCGGGCAGGCGCAGCCGTTCGGCGGGGGGCGGGGCGGCGCGCAGCAGCAGCTGGATGCGGCCATAGGCGGTGCGCATGTTCACCACCGATTTCCAGTTGCTCACCGCCTGCTCGATGGGCTGGATGCAGCGGCCCACGAGGATGGAGCCGGCGATGATCATGCCCGGGGAGATCTGCTTCTGAATGGCAAGCCACGCGCCCAGCCCGAGCACGATGCTCTGCACCAGCGCCCGGTTGAACTTGGTGATGCCGATGAGGAGCGCCCCCCGGTCGCCCGCCCGGCTCTGCCAGCCCATGGCGGCCTCGTGCGCCTCACTCCAGCGCGCGCGCAGCGCTTTCGACATGCCCATGGCCTTGAGCACTTCCGCATTGCGCAGGGTGGCCGTGGCAAGAGCATTCGCCTTGATGCCGGCGCGGCTCGCCTCGGCGAGGCTCTGTCGGGTCGCGCGGTTGTTCAGCACGGCGAGAAAGCCGGAGAACAGACAGCTCGCCACCGCCAGCACGCCATAATAGGGGTGCAGCAGCGTGGCGCAGATCATGTAGATGGGCACCCACGGCACGTCGCACAGAGCGGCGAGGCCGGCGCCGGCGTAGAAGTCGCGCACGGTGTCGAGATCGCGCAGGGCCTGGGCCTGTCCGTTGCCCGGCGCGCGCAGCGCCATGCGGCGCACGGCGTCGAACACGTCCGCCGCTACCTTGGTATCGAAGGCGATGCCGGCCCGCTCCAGCAGGCGCGAGCGCAGCCCCTCCAGCGCCGCCCACACCAGATAGAGGAAGCCGGTGATGAGGGTGAGCAGCACCAGCGTCTCGATGCTGCGGCTGCCGAGCACCCGGTCGTAGACCTGCATCATGTAGATGGAGGCGTTGAGGCCGAGCAGGTTGATGAAGAAGCTGAACACCACGACGCTCACGAAGGCCGGCCGGATCGTCCTCAGAGCCTGGTCCAGTGCCGTCGGCGCGCCCGCGGCGGCTGGTTCTCTCGATCCCGTAACGCTCATGCCCCGGCGTCTCCGGCCCGGCTTCGGGCCTGTGCTCGTCTCGCGCGCGACGGCGCTCCTCCCTTGTATGCGGGCGAAGCGGCCGGCGGAAGCCGCGCAGCGACACGGCGCGACGGCAATCTGCCGTATCCTTGCGGCAGGTGGACGTCTTCGACTTCGCCACAATGCGGTGCGAGGATGACGGCACGGAAAGACCATGGCCCGCATCTTCGCCTTCCTCGTCGTCTTCATCTCGCTGCTCGGCGCGGCGCCCTGGCTCGTGCCCGTGGCGAAGGAGAGCGCGAAGCTCATCGCCGCGCGGGATGACCCCGCCGCGCTCGCCGACCTCGGCCTTCAGGGCTTCAGCGGGGCGGACGCGGCGCGCGCCATCGAGGCGGCATTGGCGGAGGACGATGCGGCGCTGGCCAGCTCCTATCTCGCGCTGGCCGACGCCCGGCACCTCGAAGTCCCGGCCGATCTGCGCGCGCGGGTGGAGACGGCCAACGGCGCGGCGGCGCAGGCGCTTCACTCCGCCAAGGCGTTCGGCATGGGCTTCGTCACCGGCCAGCCGACGGATCTCGCGGGTCTTGCCGGCGCGGCGACCAGCGACCTCATGGTCTGGGGCGACATCCGCGATGCCGGCCGCGAGGGTCTGAAGATCGCGCGCGGCGAGGAGCCGGACCAGCTGATTCTCGGCCTGTCCGCCGTGGGCATCGCGGTGACCGCCGGCACATATGCCACCGTGGGCGCGAGCCTGCCGGTGCGCATGGGCATTTCCCTGGTGAAGGTGGCGAAGCGCACCGGCCGCCTCTCCGCAGGGCTGCTGCGCAGCTTCACCCGTGCCGCTCGGGAAAGCGTGGACTTCATCGCCCTGCGCCGCCTCCTCTCCGGCTCGGCGGCGGTAGATGGAGCGGCGGTGAAGAGCGTGGTGCGCACCGATCGTGTCGCCACCCTCACGCGGATGCTGGACGACACCGCGCGGGTACAGGCCAAGGCTGGCACCCGCGCCGCGCTGGAGGGCCTCAAAGTGGCGGAAGGCGGCCGCGATCTCTCCCGCGTCGCCCGCCTCGCCGATGCCAAGGGCGCGCAGACGCTGGCCATCCTGAAGACGCTGGGGCGCGGCGCCATCGCCATCACCAGCCTGCTGTTCCACCTCATCTGGTGGGCTTTTCTGGCGGCCTTCTACCTCTTCGCTCTCGTATCGAGCTTCAATTCCTTCTGCGTCGCCTGCGCCCGGCGGACATGGCGGCACAAGCGGCGCAAGAACAGCGTCCCGCGTAACGTCCCCCGCGCCGCCCCGCGCGCGAAGCTGTTCGTGCGCCGCGCGCCGACCCTCGCGCCGGTGGCGGAACGCACCGTTCCGGCCGCCAGCGCCGGCGATGTCATCGCCGCCGCGACGCGGGACGTGCTCGCGGCCACGGAAGCGGTGCGTGCGCTTGGACGGGAGCAAGGAGCGGGCGGGGAGTTGGCAGGCGGGGAGGGACCTTCTAGTTTCCCGGCCCGCGCGCCCGAGCGGCGCGAGGCTCCCCCGCTTGTCGTTCCCCGCGAAGGTCCCTCATGCCCCATTTCTCCTCCGATGGCGTCGATATCGCCTATCTCGATCAGGGTGCCGGCGAGCCGGTCCTCCTGATCCACGGCTTCGCCTCCACCAAGGAGATCAACTGGGTCGGTCCCTCCTGGACGAAGACGCTCTCCGAGGCCGGCTACCGCGTGATCGCCTTCGACCATCGCGGTCACGGGGAATCCGAAAAGCTCTACGATCCCGCGCTCTACGACACGCGCCTGATGGCGGAGGACGCGCACCGCCTGATCCGACACCTCGGCCTCGAGCGGGCGGACGTAATCGGATACTCCATGGGCGCGCGGGTCGCGGCCCAGATGGCGCTCCACTTCCCCCACGCCGTACGCTCGGCCATCTTCGGCGGGCTGGGCATCCATCTGGTGGAAGGCGCGGGCCTGCCGCAGACGGTGGCGGACGCGCTGGAGGCGCCCAGCCTCGATGACGTGAAGGATGCCATGGGCCGCATGTTCCGCGCCTTCGCCGATGCCAACAAGGCGGACCTCAAGGCGCTCGCCGCCTGCATCCGGGGGTCCCGGCAGGTGCTGACGCGGGAGGAGGTGGGCCGCATCTACCAGCCGGTGATGGTGGCCATCGGCACCCGCGACACGGTTGCGGGCGCCGCCGCGCCGCTCGTGGCCCTGCTGCCGGACGGCACCCAGCTCGACATTCCGAACCGCGACCACAATCCCGCCGTGGGCGACAAGGTGTTCAAGCAGGGCGCTCTCGACTTCCTGAAGGCCCGCCCCTGACGCCGGCCGGCGGGAACCTCTCGCCTTGCCGCAGCATGTGCTAGAACAGAGGCAAGTCTGATCCCCGAGGAGGCAGAGATGCCGCAAGTGCCGATGGTTTCGCCCCTGCCGGTTTCGTCCGCGCCGGACATTGCCGCGCCGCGCGTCACGCGCCTTGGCACCGAGCGCTGGCACGACGTGGTGGACCCGGTCTGGGCGCGCCTGCGCAACGAGGCCGAGGAGGCCGCCGAGCGCGAGCCTCTGCTCGCCGGCTTCTTCACCAGCGCCATCCTCGGCCAGCCGAGCCTGGAAGCCGTGATCGGCGAGCGCATCGCCGCCCGTCTCGGCGACACCGATCTGCCGGGCTCAGCCATCCGCGCCGCCTGGCTCGATGCGGTCGCCCGCGACAAGGACATCTCCCAGGCCCTGCGCGCCGACGTGATGGCGGTGGTGGACCGCGATCCCGCCGCCGACCGCACGCTGGAGCCGGTGCTGTATTTCAAGGGCTTCCACGCCATCCAGTCGCACCGGCTGGCCCATTCCCTGTGGAACAACGGGCACAAGGATTTCGCGCTCTATCTCCAGAGCCGGGCCTCTTCCGTCTTCGCCGTGGACATCCATCCGCAGGTACCGATCGGGCGGGGCGTGTTCTTTGACCATGCGACCGGTATCGTCATCGGCGCGACGGCGGTGATCGAGGATGACGTTTCCATCCTCCAGGGCGTCACGCTCGGCGGCACCGGCAAGGAGAGCGGCGACCGGCATCCCAAGATCCGCCGCGGCGTGCTCATCGGCGCCGGGGCCAAGGTGCTGGGCAACATCGAGGTGGGCCGCTGCGCCCGCGTCGCCGCCGGCTCGGTGGTGCTGAAGCCGGTGCCGCGCAACTCAACCGTGGCCGGGATCCCGGCCAAGGTTGTGGGCGAGGCCGGCTGCGCCGAGCCCTCGCGCTCCATGGACCAGATGTTCGAGGACAACATCTGGTCCGGTGCGGACATCTGACCCGGCCGGCTTGAACGCGCGCCCGATGGCGGCCATAAGGCGGCCATCCGCTCTCAGGAGGACACCCCTTGGACAAGACCGAGATCGAGCAGGTGCAGCGTTATATGCGGAACCTCTTCAACAATCCGCAGATCAACGTGGCGGCCCGCGCGAAGCCGAAGGGCAGCGCCGAGGTGTTCCTCGGCGAGGAAGCCATCGGCACTCTGGACAAGGACGAGGAGGACGGCGAGCTTTCCTACCATTTCCGCATGCCGGTTCTGGATAAGGACGCTCCGAGCTACCTCCGCACCAAGTTCGGCAATCCGAAGTTCAAGGTGGTTGCCTTCGCCAAGTCGAAGGACACGGCCGAGGTCTATCTCGGCGATGATGCCATCGGCACCCTCACCAAGGACGAGGAAAAGGGGAAGGCCACGCAGAACTTTCGCATGGCCATCTTCGAGACCGATCTGGAGTGAGCGCGCGGTAAGGGTTTCTCCCTCGAACCGTCCACGTCCTTTTTCCCTCGCTCTCCCCTTCTGCCGCCGTCGCCCTCCGGCTCGACCGGAGGGCCATGGTCTGGCCCGGCGCCGGTGCGGGAGGAGAGGTGGGTCCTCCGGTCGAGCCGGAGGACGACGGTGGGCTACAGCCCGCTCCGGCGGTCACACTTTCCACCATACGCTTGCGCCTTCCCCTGAACGCGCTACACCTCTGGCATACTGAATCCGGAGGGGAGGGCGCCGTGGCGCTGCTGGAGGTTTCGGGCGAGCGGTTCAGGGTGGAGGTGACCGGGCCGGTGGGCGCGCCGCCGCTCATTCTCTCCCACTCCCTCGGCTGCACGCTCGGCATGTGGGACGAGGTGGTGCCCCTGTTCCCCGGCCGCCGCCTCATCCGCTACGACGCCCGGGGCCATGGCGAGAGCGCCGCGCCGGATCAGGTCTATGCCATGGGCGATCTCGGCCGGGATGTGCTGGCCATCATGGACCGCCTCAGTCTCTCCACCGCCGATTTCTGCGGCCTGTCGCTCGGCGGCATGGTGGGCCAGTGGCTGGCGCTGAACGCGCCGCAGCGCCTCACCCGCCTTGTGATCGCCAACACCACCGCCCATGCTGGGCCGGCGCGCTTCTGGGATCATCGCATCAAGGCGGTGCGCAAGGACGGCACCGGGCCGATTGCCGATTCCGTCATCGACAGCTGGTTCACGCCGCAGTTCAAGGCCCAGCGTCCGGCGCGGGTGGCGGAGGTCCGCGCCATGGTCACGGGCACGAAGCCCGCCGGCTACATGGGCACCAGCGCCGCCATGCGCGATATGGATTTCCGCGCCGACCTTCCGCGCATCGCCACGCAGACGCTGGTCATCGTCTCGGACGGCGACCGCTCCACGCCGCCGGCCTGGGGCGAGACCATCGCGGGCGCCATTCCCGGCGCGAAGCTGGCGCGGCTGCCCGGCGGGCATCTCTCCGCCATCGAGCAGCCTGAGGCTTTCGCGCGGACCGTCTCCACGTTCCTGGAATAGCCGCGCGCCTGCGCCGCGCCCGCCGGACGTGACATCGCACGGCGCTTGTGGAAGATGCCGCGCAAAGGCATGGAGGCGCGGCATGGCATCCCTTCACGGCGGTCCGGACCACGATCACGATCATGGCGGCCAAGGCCTAGGGTCCCACGACCACGGCTCCCACGACCACGCGGGTCACGACCATGGCGGACATGCGCACGCCGGACGTGCGCACGGTGGCCATGCCCACGGCCACGGCGGTCACGGCCATTCCCATGCCCCGCCGGATTCGCTCCGCGCCTTCGCCATCGGGGCCGGGCTGAATCTCGGCTTCGTCATCATCGAGGCGGGGTTCGGCTTCTGGTCCGGCTCGCTCGCCCTGCTGGCGGATGCGGGGCACAATCTCTCCGACGTGCTCGGCCTGCTGCTCGCCTGGGGCGCCGCCTGGCTGTCGCGCCGCGCGCCGACGGCGAAGCGCACCTACGGCTATGGCCGCTCGTCCATCCTCGCCGCGCTCGCCAATGCGATGCTCCTGCTGGTCGCCACCGGCGGCATCATTCTGGAAGCCTTCGGCCGCATCTCCCACCCCGAGCCGATCCAGACCGGGATTGTGATGGTGGTGGCGCTGGTGGGCGTCGGCGTGAACATCGGCACGGCGCTGCTGTTCATGGCGGGGCGCAAGGGCGACCTGAACGTCCGTGGCGCCTTCGTCCACATGGTGGCCGATGGCGCGATCTCGCTCGGCGTGGTGGTCGCGGGCGCGGTGATCGCGCTCACCGGCTGGCTGTGGCTCGACCCGGTGGTGTCGCTGGCGATCTCCGTCGCCATCATCGCCGGCACCTGGGGGCTGCTGAAGGACAGCGTGAACCTCGCCATGGACATGGTGCCCGAGGGCATCGACCCTGCAGCGGTGGAGGCCTATCTCGCCGGGCGTCCCGGCGTCAGCGAGGTCCACGATCTCCACATCTGGGGCCTCAGCACCACGTCCGTGGCGCTCAGCGCGCATCTGGTCCGGCCGGGCGCCGACCTCGACGACGATTTCCTGTCGGCGACCTGCGAGGGGCTGAAGGCGCGTTTCGGGATCGTCCACCCGGTGCTTCAGGTGGAGCAAGGGCGCATGCAGTGCGCCCTCGCGCCGAAGGACGTGGTGTAGGGGAGGGCGCGGGGATCAGGCGGCCTTCGGCGCCTGCAATCCTTCCAGCGCCTCGCGGGCGATGGGCAGAAGGCCCTCGCCGCCGTGAGCCACATGCTCGGCAATCTTGGTGCGCATGCGCGGGTCCCAGAACTTCCGGATGTGGGTGCGCGTCGCCTCCACCGCCGCCTCGTGCTTCTGCGCGGCGAAGGCGGTGGCGATCTGGTTGGCCATGTAGACGAGCTTTTCGGTCGAGTTATGCGACATGGTCCCGTTCCGATGACGCGGGCGCGATGCGCCCGGGATGGGTGAAAATCTCGAAGCCGTCGTCGCGCACGATGGCGGCAAGGGTGATGCCCGCCGCATCCGCCGTGCGGATGGCGAGTGAGGTGGGTGCAGACACCGCCGCGATCACACCCACGCCCAGCACCGCCGCCTTCTGCACCATCTCGATGGAGACGCGGCTGGTGAGCAGGAGGAGCCCACGGGCGGTGTCGAAGCCCGCGTCGGAGGCCATCCCGACGAGCTTGTCCAGGGCGTTGTGGCGGCCTACATCCTCGGCGAGGGCGAGGATGCCGCGTCCGGGCTCGAAATAGGCAGCGGCATGGACCGCCCGCGTCTCCCGGTTCAGCGCCTGGAGGGGGCCGAGGGCGGCCATGGCGCCCAGCACCACGTCGGGCGCGAAGGAAGTCGTGGTCGTGACATGGGCCGCGGGCTTCACCGCCTCGGCCAGGCTCTCCACTCCGCACAGGCCGCAGCCGGTGGGGCCGGCGAGCGCGCGCCGCCGGGCGGAGAGATGCTTCATCTTCTCCTCGGCGATCCACATGCGCGCCTCGATGCCCTCATCGACGACGATCACGTCGCGGGAGAAAATCTCCTCCTTCGCCGCGACGATGCCCTCGGTGAGCGCAAATCCCAGCGCGAAGGCGGCGATGTCGGTCGGGCTCGCCATCATCACAGCATGTGTGGTGCCGTTGAAGGTGAGGGCCACCGGCACTTCCTCCGGCACCGCGCGGGTGCCGGAGGAGAGCGCACCATCCCTGATCTGCACACGCTCCACCCGCCGCGCCGGAGGGGGCGCGGGGAGGTCTGAGGGGAGCGGGCAGGTGGGTTCGTCGGTCATGGTTTCATTCAGATGGGGGCACCTGAGGGCGGCGGGAAGGGGTTGCACTCCGCTTAGCTCCCCTCTCCCCTTGCGGGAGAGGGGGCGCGAACGTATGGGGCGGCTCCCTCCCCGGATGGGCGCTGACCTCTCACTCCGCCGCGATGCGGCGGCTCTTGCGGCTGAGGTCCTCGTATTCCTCCTGCCACTGGGTCGGGCCGTTGGAGGGCGAGATCTGCACCGCCGTCACCTTGTATTCCGGGCAGTTGGTGGCCCAGTCGGAATAGTCGGTGGTCACCACGTTGGCCTGCGTCACCGGGTGATGGAAGGTGGTGTAGACCACGCCGGGCGAGACGCGATCGGAGATCACCGCGCGCAGCGAGGTGGAGCCGGCGCGGCTGTCCAGCTTCACGAAATCGCCGTCGCGGATGCCCCGCAGCTCGGCATCGTGCGGATGGACTTCCAGCACGTCCTCCGAATGCCAGACGGAGTTCTCGGTGCGCCGGGTCTGGGCGCCCACATTGTACTGGCTGAGGATGCGGCCGGTGGTGAGCAGCAGCGGGAAGCGCGGCCCGGTCTTCTCATCGGTGGGCACGTACTCGGTGAGCATGAACTTGCCCTTGCCGCGCACGAAGCCGCCGATGTGCATGATGGGCGTGCCTTCCGGCGCCTTCTCGTTGCAGGGCCACTGCACCGAGCCCAACTCGTCGAGCAGCTTGTAGTTGACGCCGGCGAACGAGGGGGTCAGCGCCGCGATCTCGTCCATGATCTCGGACGGATGCTGGTAGTTCATGGGGAAGCCCAGCGCGTTGGAGAGCATCTGGGTGACCTCCCAGTCCGCGTAGCCGTTCTTCGGCGCCATCACCTTGCGGATGCGCTGGATGCGGCGCTCGGCATTGGTGAAGGTGCCGTCCTTCTCGAGGAAGGAGCAGCCCGGCAGGAAGACGTGGGCGTAGTTGGCGGTCTCGTTCAGGAACAGGTCCTGCACCACCAGGCACTCCAGCGCGGCAAGGCCGGCCGAGACGTGCTTGGTGTCGGGGTCGGACTGGAGGATGTCCTCGCCCTGCACATACATGCCCTTGTAGGTGCCTTCGACCGCCGCATCGAACATGTTGGGGATGCGCAGGCCCGGCTCCTCATCGAGCCCGACGCCCCATAGGGCCTCGAACGCGGCGCGGGTGGCGTCGTCCGAGATGTGGCGGTAGCCCGGCAGCTCGTGCGGGAACGAGCCCATGTCGCACGAGCCCTGCACGTTGTTCTGGCCGCGGAGCGGGTTCACGCCCACGCCGTTGCGGCCGATGTTGCCGGTGGCCATGGCGAGGTTGGCGATGGCGATGACGGTGGTCGAGCCCTGCGAATGCTCGGTCACGCCCAGCCCGTAATAGATCGCGCCGTTGCCGCCGGTGGCATAGAGCCGCGCCGCGCCGCGCACCGCCTCGGCGGAAACGCCGGTATACTTCTCCACCGCCTCGGGGGAGTGGCGCTCCTCGGCAACGAAGGCGGCCCATTCCTGGAACTCGTCCCAGTCGCAGCGCTCGCGCACGAACTGCTCGTTCACCAGCCCTTCGGTGACGATGACATGGGCCATGGCGGTCACGATCGCCACGTTGGTACCCGGGCGCAGCGGCAGGTGGTAGGCCGCCTCGATATGGGGCGAGCGCACCACGTCGGTGCGGCGGGGATCCACCACGATCAGCTTGGCGCCCTGGCGCAGCCGCTTCTTTAGGCGCGAGCCGAACACCGGGTGGCCGTCGGTCGGGTTGGCACCGATGATGAGCACCACGTCGGTTTCTTCGACGCTGTCGAAGTCCTGCGTGCCGGCCGAGGTGCCGTAGGTCACGGAGAGGCCGTAGCCGGTGGGCGAGTGGCAGACGCGGGCGCAGGTGTCGACGTTGTTGTTGCCGAAGCCGCCGCGGATCAGCTTCTGGACGAGGTATGTCTCCTCGTTGGTGCAGCGCGAGGAGGTGATGCCACCCACCGAGCGCTTGCCATACTTCTCCTGGATGCGCTTGAACTCGGAGGCGGCGTAGGCGATGGCCTCCTCATAGCTCACTTCCTTCCACGGCTCGTGGATGGAGGAGCGGATCATGGGCTTCAGGATGCGGTCCTGATGGACCGCATAGCCATAGGCGAAGCGGCCCTTCACGCAGGAATGGCCACGGTTCGCCTTGCCGTCCTTGTAGGGCACCATGCGCACCAGCTCGTCGCCGCGCATCTCTGCCTTGAAGGTGCAGCCGACGCCACAATAGGCGCACGTCGTCACCACCGAATGCTCGGGGGTGCCGATGTTGTACATGGCCTTCTCGTTCAGCGTCGCGGTCGGGCAGGACTGCACGCAGGCGCCGCAGGAGACGCACTCCGAGGTGAGGAAGCTCTCGTCCATGCCCGGCGAGACGCGGCTGTCGAAGCCACGTCCGGAGATGGTGAGCGCGAACGTGCCCTGCACTTCCTCGCAGGCGCGGACGCAGCGGTTGCAGACGATGCACTTCGACTTTTCATAGGTGAAGTAGGGGTTGGACTCGTCCTTCCCGAGCTTCGTGTGGTTCTCGCCCTCGTAGCCATAGCGCACGTCGCGCAGGCCGACGACGCCGGCCATATCCTGCAGCTCGCAATCGCCATTGGCGGAGCAGGTCAGGCAGTCCAGCGGGTGGTCGGAGATGTAGAGCTCCATCACCCCCTTGCGGATCTTCTTGAGCCGCTCGGTCTGGGTCTTCACCACAATGCCGTCCATAACCGGCGTGGTGCAGGAGGCGGGCGTGCCGTTGCGGCCCTCGATCTCGACGAGGCAGAGCCGGCAGGAGCCGAAGGCGTCGAGCATGTCGGTGGCGCAGAGCTTGGGGATCTGGTTCCCCACCTCCATGGCGGCGCGCATGATGGAGGTGCCTTCCGGCACCTGCACCTTCATGCCGTCGATGGTGAGCGTGACCAGCTTCTCCGACTTGGAAGCCGGCGTGCCGTAGTCGATTTCATGGACGAGGGACATGTCGTTCCTCCAATTATTCTGCGGCGGCCGGCAGCTTCGGCGTGGCGCCGAAGTCTTCCGGGAAATGGGTGAGGGCGCTGACGACGGGGTAGGGCGTGAAGCCGCCGAGCGCGCAGAGCGAGCCGAGCTTCATGGTGTGGCAGAGGTCTTCCAGCAGGGCGAGATTCTGCTCGCGCTTCTCGCCGGCGACGATCTTGTCGATGGTCTCGACGCCACGGGTGGAGCCGATGCGGCAGGGGGTGCACTTGCCGCAGCTTTCGTGGGCACAGAACTCCATGGCGAACTTGGCCATGTGGGCCATGTCCACCGTGTCGTCGAACACCACGATGCCGCCGTGGCCGATGAGCGCGTCCTTGGCCGCGAAGGCCTCGTAGTCGAACGGCGTGTCGAACTGGTGGACCGGCAGATAGGCGCCGAGCGGCCCGCCCGCCTGGACCGCCTTCACCGGACGGCCGGAGGCCGTGCCGCCGCCGATCTCGTTCACCAGATCGCCCAGCGAGATGCCGAACGCGGTCTCGAACAGGCCGCCATGCTTGATGTTGCCGGCAAGCTGGATGGGCATGGTGCCGCGCGAGCGGCCCATGCCGAAGTCGCGATAGAACTTGCCGCCCTTGTCGAGGATGATCGGCACGGTGGCGAGGGAGACGAGGTTGTTGATGACCGTGGGCTTGCCGAACAGGCCCACATGGGCCGGCAGCGGCGGCTTGGCGCGCACGAGGCCGCGCTTGCCCTCAAGGCTCTCCAGCAGCGAGGTCTCCTCGCCGCACACATAGGCGCCCGCGCCCATGCGCATTTCCATGTCGAAGGAGAGGCCCGAGCCCATGATGTTGTCGCCGAGCAGGCCCGCCATGCGCGCCTTCTCGATGGCCTTCTCCATCACCACGAAGGCGATGGGATATTCCGAGCGGCAATAGACGAAGCCCTTGGTCGCGCCCACGGCGAGGCCGGCAATCGTCATGCCCTCGATGAGGCAGTAGGGGTCCGCCTCCATGATGAGGCGGTCGGCGAAGGTGCCGCTGTCGCCCTCGTCGGCGTTGCAGACGATGTACTTCTGGTCGGCCGGGGCAGCCGCCACCGTGCGCCACTTGATGCCGGTCGGGAAGCCGGCGCCGCCACGGCCGCGCAGGCCGCTCTCGAACACCTCTTCCACGGTTCCGGACGGTCCAAGATCGATGGCGCGCTTCAGGCCACGGTAGCCGCCGTGCGCCTCGTATTCGGTGAGGGAGAGCGGATCGATGATGCCGATGCGGGCGAAGGTGAGGCGCGTCTGCTTCTTCAGCCAGGGCAGCTCATCCACCACGCCGATGCACTTGGGGTGATCGGCGCCGTGCAGGAAGCCGGCGTGCAGCAGCTCATCCACCTCGGCGGGCGTCACCGGGCCATAGCCAATGCGGCCACGCTCGGTCTCGACTTCCACCAGCGGCTCCAGCCAGAACATGCCGCGCGAGCCGTTGCGGGTGATGTCGGCGGTGATGCCGCGGGCGAGGAGGCCGGCCTCAAGTCGCTTGGCGACGCGGTCGGCACCGCATGCGATGGCGGTGGCGTCGTTGGGAACGAAGATGCGGGGGGACTTCATCACACCTCTCCGAAGTGCTTGCCGGCGGCGACGCACTCGGCGATTTCATCGACGGTGGCGCGGTCGAGGCGGCCGACCAACTGCCCGTCCACCAGAGCAGAGGGGGCGCAGGCGCACAGGCCGAGGCAATAGATGGGTTCGAGCGTCACGCGCCCGTCGGCCGAGGTCTCGCCCATGGCGACGCCCAGCTTCTCTTCCGCATAGGCGGTGAGGGCGGTGCTGCCCATGGCCTGGCAGGCCTCGGCGGCGCACAGCTTCACCACTGTGCGGCCCGGCGGCTCGCGGCGGAAGTCGTGATAGAAGGTGAGGACGCCATAGACCTCGGCGCGGGAGAGGTTGAGCGTCTCCGCGATCATCGGCACCACCGGATCGGGCACGAAACCGAACGTCTCCTGCATGGCGTGCAGGATCGGCATGGTGGCGCCGTCGAGATGCTTGTGCTCCGCGATCACCTGCGCTGCGCGCTCGGTGTTCCAATCCTCATAGACCGCCATGGACGTCTCGCTTTCCCCAACTGTCCGAGGCCGCGTTGCCGCCGCTTCGTATTGCTTGGAGGAAAGTGTGTCACACGCGGGCCTTCAATCAAGGCAGCTGTGGGATGTTGCGATAGAACATTTCTATCAAGAGGCTTGCGTTCAAGACCGTCCCTGACCGCATTTCAACGCGCTGGCCTGCGTCAATCCGGTCAGTCTGGGATGGTTCTTGGTATATTGATCGTGTTTTTCTATGCGGACACGATTTTGGGAGCGGCGATTGCCGTCCCTTATTGTTGCATTGCAGCAATGGCTGGATCGGCCAATGTGGCCTGCTCCAGCTTCGGCGCGATGCGGCGGGCTTCCGCAACGAGAGCAGCGGTAATGGGCGTCGTCGGCTCGCGATGGGGCACCACAAGGCCGATGGAATGGGAAATGTCCGGCTCCAGGATCGGGATGGAGCGCACCGTGGAGGTCAGCCCCAGCGAATCCGCCAGCATGGCGGGCATCACGCTCGACCACAGTCCCGTGCGCACGTGGGTGAACAGCACGATCATGGAGTTGGATTCCAGCGTCGGCTTGTGGCTGGCGCCGGCGGCGGCGAGGAGATTGTCCACGATCCGTCGGTTCTGCATGTCAGGGGTGAGAAGGGCGAGCTGCAACTCGGCCACCTCCGCCCAGGTGACGCTCTCACGGTCCCCGTATTTGGCATCGGCGGCGGTGACGAGGCGGTAGCGCTCGCGATAGAGCGGCACGGTGTTCACCCGGCCGAGCGGCTCGTTGTCGAGATAGGTGAGGCCGGCGTCGATCTCCAAATTCTCGAGGTGGTTCAGGATCTCGATGGAGGTGCGCGAGATCACCGTGAAGCGCACATCCGGATGGCGCGCGCGGAACGGGGTCGTCAGCGCCGCCACCATGGGCAGAGCGGTGGGAATGGCGGCGATGCGCAGGGGGCCGGCGAGGCCGCGTTTCAGCGCATCGATGTCCTGACGCATGGCGCGGGAATCGGCCACGATCCGCCGCGCCCATTCCAGCGTCCGCTCGCCCTCGGGCGTGAAGCCCATGAAGCGGGAGCCGCGCTGCACCAGCAGCACGCCGAGCGTGTCCTCCAGCTGTTTAATCCCGGCGGAGAGCGTGGGCTGGGTGACGCCGCAGGCCTCGGCCGCCCGGCCGAAGTGGCGTTCACGCGCAAGTGCGATCAGGTATTCGAGCTTGTCTATCATGCCGCCATATCAGTGCGGCGCGGGGGCGTGCGCAAGGCGCCATCGTTGCCGCACCGCAGCGGCTCGACATCTCATCCACTTCAATCGAACACCACCGGCATGGTCGGGGAAGCGGAGCTGCTCTGTCCGGCGGTAACCCGGAGGTGCATTAGATGATTCGCGCAACCCTACTCTCGCGAACGTGACCTTGAGCAGAGGAACCGTCCCCAGCCAATTAAGGTTATATTAGGGATGGCGATGGTGCGGCGGACCATCAGCCGGAATCGGGGAAAGGGAGTCCCGCGATGCCCCGCGTTGCCAATGGTTCCGTTCTGATTTCCGTGGTCGTGATGATGCTTGCCGCGCTGCTGGTGGCGACGCCTACCCTCGCGGTGTTGACGCAGCCGCACGAGCGCCCGGCCGAGACGCCGAGGCCGCCTGTTCAGCACGTGTCCGCCTTCGCTTGAGATCGTACTGCGCTGATGCTTGGCTGAGGCTTGCGGGGCCGCTTTCTTCGGCGCTGCGCCTCAAGCCCGCGAGACAGCCTTGGAGCTGGCGAAGGTGGGGGGTGCCTGCGGCTTCGCGCGCGTCACGCTCCATTCTTTCCCGCGAATGCTGAAATGCGCACGCGGCGCCGTTCTGCGGGGGCCGCGTGACAGAGGGCTTGTGACGCGCTGTCGGGGGCTAGCTGCCGGGCGTTCCTGAAAATGGGTGGAGACATGGCGGTGCGATTGGGGCAAGGCGTACAGCATGTCGGGCTGGCTTGCGCGGGGAAGGGGCCGCGAGCGCTGCTTTCCGCCGTCGCGGTCGGGCTGATGCTGGTTCTGGCTCCGCTCGGCAACGACGCATGGGCTCAGTCGCGCGGGCTGTTCCCGTCCCACGGCGGCTCACCGCTCGGCGACTTCTTCTCAGCCCTGTTCGGCGGACGGCCCTCCTATCGTCCTGTGGAGCAGCCCCGCATCATCGTGACGCCCCGCATCATCTACGGTTCGCCCAGCTATAGCGGCGGCGGCCATGGCTATTGCGTGCGGACCTGCGACGGACGCTATTTCCCGCTTCCCGGTCGCGCGGGGGCGGAGAAGAGCGATCTCGCGCAATGCGCCGCCTTCTGTCCCGCCGCCAACATGACCGTGGTGAGCACGTCTGACCCCGCGCGCGGCATCGATGGCGCCGTCACCCGCGACGGCAAGCCCTATTCGGAGCTGCCCAATGCCTATGTCTTCCGCCAGCGTCTGGTGGAGGGGTGCACCTGCAACGGCAAGGTCGGCGGCCTCACCCATGTCGATGTGATGGCGGATCCCACCCTGAAGCGCGGCGATGTGGTGATGACATCCGAAGGCAGCCGCGTCTTCACCGGCAAAACCAAGGCGCCGCCCTATCGCGCCGCGGATTTCGTCGAGCCGTCCCGCTTCCCCGAGCTCCCGCGCTCCATGCGGGCGCGCCTCGACGAACTGACGGTGGCCTCGCGATAGGCGCTGCCGCTAGCTCTTGGGCCGCTGGCGTTCGAGGTTCAAGGCGACCGCGGCGCGGATGAGGGCCTTGAACGCTTCGGCATCCACCTCATCGCCCTGCCGGATATCGATAGCCCGGCGCGTCCCGCCGCCAAGGCTGGCATTGAAGAGCCCGGCGGGATCATCCAGCGCCGCGCCTCTGGCGAAGGTCAGCTTCACATAGGCCTTGTAGACCTCGCCCGTACACAGGATGCCGGCATGTTCCCATGTGGGCACGCCGGCCGGATTGGTGGGCTTCACCCACTTCACCGCTTCGGTCACCTCGGGATCGGCCTCGTGGATCAGGGCGCGCACGCGGGCGAGGACATCGCCGCGCCAGTCCGCGAGCCCGGCGATCTTCTCGTCGATCCGGCCGGTGGGGGAAGCGGCATCACCCATGCGTTCTTCCTGGCTGCCCAAGCGCCGGCCTTGCCGCCCTGACGTTCAGACGGCGGCCCGGCTGCGCGACGATTTGCGATTGCGGCGGACGGCGCCGCCCGCCGAAGCGCTCTCGGCCGCGGCGTCGGCCATGTCGGCGTCGGTTATGTCGGCGTCGGGGGCCTCTTCCTCGTCTGCGGGCGCGTCTGTCTGGTCCAGAAGCGAACGAATGCGCGCGGCGAGATCGCCGGCGGCACCGTCGGCCACTGCCTGGCGGATGGGCGACCCGTCGCCCTCCATCCGGGCGGTCAAAGCGGCGAGGCGTGCGGCGAGGTCGGCCATGCTTTCGCGCAGGAGCGCGTTGTCTGCCGCGTTGGCAGGAGCAATTTCGCTCGCGAGGGGGGCGGGAGCCGGCGGGCCGCTATCGGCGCTGCGACGCTGCACCGCTTCTTCCATGAGGGCATGGTCGGCCTTGAGCATGCGCAAGGCATCTTCCAGCCGCCGGTTCTCGGCCTCGGCCGCGACGAACTCGCTGGCGCGGCGCTGCTCGAAGGCGTGGACCACGGCGCGGTTGGCGTCGAGATCGGTCTCGGCCGTCGCAAGCGACTGGGCCAGCCGGTCGCGTTCGGCCTCAAGCGCGGCGATGGCCTGAGCGCGCGCCTCGCTTTCCGCCACCTTCAGGGCGAGGGCTTCCTGCGCCTCGGTGAGATCGGTCGAAAGTTCGGTCGCCGCCTGGGCGGCGATGGCGCGGGCTTCAAGGGTCGCGGCGCGCTCGGCGTCCAGGGTGGCAGAGGTCTCCTCCAGCCGGCGCGTGGTGTCGGAAAGGCGGGCGCCCAGGCTCGCCACGTCCGCTTCCAGGGCGGTGATGCGCGTGCGGGCGGCGGCAAGAGCCTCCTCGCGCGCCTTCAACGCCTCGGCCTGCGCGCGCGCATCGCCGGTGAGCGTGCCGTGCGCGGCTTCCAGCGCGGCAAGGGCGGCGACACGATCGGCCAGCGCCTCTTCCAGACGGGCGACCGTCGCCGTGCGGTCGGTGAGCTGGTCCTGCGTCTCGCCCAGCAGCACGTCGCGCTCGGCGCTGGTTGCCTGCAGTAGGGCGTGCTGGGCCTGGAGGGTCTTCAGCTCGCCCTCCAGCTCGAAAGTGCGTTGACGCTGGGTCTCGATGGTGGCGGCATTGGCGACGATGGTGTCGCGCATGGCGTCGGATTGCAGCTCCAGCCGCCGCTGATTGAGCGCGAAGAAGGCGCGCTGCTGGTCCTTGTCGGCCTGCACCTCGAAGATCGAGATGGGAACCGCCGCCTCCACCCGCTTGGTGGTGAGCCGGACGGCCCGGTGCCAAACGGCGGGCAGCACGAGCAGAGCCACGAGCGTCGCGATCAGCACGCCCAGCATGAAGTACATGATCTGCTCGATCACGCGCGCACTCGCCCTTCGCCTAGAGGCACGCCGGCAAGGACACCGCCGTCACCTGAGCCGCGCCTGCCTGTCGGCGGGCGCCAGCGCCATTCATGCCATGGCCCGCGCGCCCGTGCCAGCGCCGTGCGCGGGGGAACTGCTCAGAAGGGGTTCCAGGTGGGGTTGGGGGTGAACTTGAGGTAGCCGAGGTTGGCGCCGAGGCGCACGCCCACGCCCGAGCGGATCGGAACCACCACGATGCCGTCGGCGCCGAGCGCGGTCATGCCGAATCCCGCCACCAGATAGGCCGAGCCGGAGATGCCGCCGAAGCGGCGGAAAATGTCATCGACGCTCTTCAGATTGTAGACGAGGATCATGGTGCGGGCGCCGTCGCCGCCGAAATCCCACCCCACCGAGGGACCCTGCCAGTAGATCTTCAGGTCACCGGCGTTGCGGGTATAGAGCACGCCCTCGCCGTAGCGCAGGCCGCCGATGAAGGCGCCGGCGCCTTCCTGGCCCAGGATGTAGCCGTTGGGCTGGCCCCACTGGCCCACCGCCTTCTCGATGGACAGCGCCAGCCCGCGGGAGACGCTGCCGAAGAACGAGTGGCCCTTGCTCACCAGTTCGTTGGTTGAATAGTTCTGTGGCGCCGTCCCCTGTTGTGCGGCGGCCGGGGTGAGCCCGGCGGCGAGCGGCAGGCCAGAGACAACGCCCATGGCGACCGCGAGCGCGCGGGCGGTCTTCAGGAGGCGTGAAGAGAAGCGCACGGAAGCAAAGCGCAAGGGAGAAAAGCGCATGGGGTCTCTCGCGGTGGGCTTCGGCCGAAGGGCTTCAGCAGGCGGGCGGGCGGCGGACTCGCAAACGACGGACATTCGAATCGGCCCGATTATGGCGAGCAGTGTGACCGGGCAAAGGCGCTCGGTCGCTTGTCCCGCGCCGTTGCGCCACAATCACCATCGTCGCTGCGTGTTATCGCGACGTTAATCGGCGGAGTTCGCCCGCGCCGGGCCGCCGGCGCCCCAGGCAATGAAGCCGTGGACCTTGTAGCCGTTTTCTTGATGCCCATAGGTGAGCGGGCTGCCATCCGGGCGGGTCACGCTGCCGCCGGCCGCCGCCACCAAAGCGTGGCCGGCCGCGCTGTCCCATTCCATCACGGTCCCGAGGCGGGGATAAAGGTCCACCTTGCCCTCGGCGAGCAGCCCGAACTTCAGCGCCGAGCCGGCGGGAATGCGCTCGGCCACCGCGTAGCGGCCGATCAGGGCGTCGGTCGCGGGATCGCCATGGGAACGGCTCGCCGCCACCACGATCGGACCTTCGGGCACCCTGCGGCAGCCGATGGGCGTCCAGTCCTGCGCATCCACCGCGGCGCCCGGCGCGCGGATGGCGCGGAAAGCGGCGCCCGGCCGGCCGGCGAACAGCAGCGCCCGCGCCGGGGCATAGACGACGCCGAGCACCGGCGTGCCATCCTCCACCAAAGCGATGTTCACCGTGTACTCGCCGTTGCCGGAGATGAATTCCTTGGTGCCGTCGAGGGGGTCCACCAGCACGAAGCGGTTGCCGCAGTTCACCTGCGCCCCCAGCGCCATGGCCTCCTCTGCCACCACGGGAACGCCGGGCAGGAGGCGGGCCAGCGCGGCGCAGATGATCGCCTCCGCCGCATGGTCGGCCGCCGTCACCGGGCTGAGGTCCGCCTTGTGGCTGGGGTCGATGCCCTCGGCCTCGATGCGCCGGATGGCAACGCCGGCCTCAAGCGCCGCCTCCGCCAGCCCCGCGAGGATGGCGGCATCGGTGGGCGCGGGGGAGCGGGGAGGGCGCTGGGTCATGATGGGTCTCGATCGTCTCGCTTCAGGCGTCTCTAGACGGGCGCGGACCCCATGTCGATGCGGGGCGGCGATGCGGGGGGGCGATGCGGCGGGCGGGCCGGCGCCGCTTGTGGCCCTTCCCGGCAGCGGTGTATCAGGGCCGGCCGTCCTTCGAGACGGATTCGCTGTTCGAGACGCATGCGGTGCCCGGCGCCGTCTCCGTCGCCGCCCCGGGAAACGTCATGTCCGCCGACGCCCCCCGCATTCCGCTTGCCGTTTCCGCCCTCGATCTCGGCGCGCTCCTGTGCTCGCGGGTCTGCCACGACGTCATCAGCCCGGTGGGCGCCATCGTCAACGGCCTCGAGGTGCTCGAGGATGAGAACGCCGCCGACATGCGCGACGTCGCCCTCGACCTCATCGCCAAGAGCGCCCGGCAGGCCTCGGCCCGGCTTCAGTTCACCCGGCTCGCCTTCGGCGCGGCGGGCTCGGCCGGTGCGCGGCTTGATACCGGGGATGCCGAGCAGGTGGTGCGCGGTGTCATCGAGGATCAGCGCACGGCGCTGGAATGGACGCTGCCGCGTGTGCTGCTGCCCAAGAACCGGGTGAAGCTGCTGCTCAACCTCGTGCTGCTGGCCGGCACCACCGTGCCCCGCGGCGGCGTCATCCGCGTCACCGGGGCGGGGGAGGGGGACGACGTGACGTTCGCCCTCGTCTCCACCGGCCAAAGCGCCCGCATTCCGCAGGGGATCGAGGCACTGGCCAACGGCACCCTGCCCGAGGGCGGGCTCGACGCCCATTCCGTGCAGCCCTTCTATGCCGGCCTGCTGGCCAGCGACTGCGGCCTTTCCATCGGCTTCACCCAGGACGGCGATACGGTTACCCTGACCGCTGCCTGATCCTATCCGAGGACGTGGCATGAGCGTTGCCGCCCGGCTTCTCCTGCTTGTCGCGCTGCTCTGCGGCGCGCTGGGGCTGGTGGCTGCGGTGACGGTGGCAGCGACCGGCGTCGCCATGGCCCACGCCGGTTGCCCGCATGAAACGGCGCGGGCGGCTCCGGCGGCGGGGAAGCGCGCACACGACCGGTGCCGGTGACGCGACGGTCCATGTCGCGTCGGGACCGTCAGTGGCATCCGCGACGCATCATCCGTCGCCCGCAAAGGCGCGACTGGCTTCGACGGCTGAATTTCCGATCCATTCCCACGCAGGCGGCCCGTCGATGCCTTCCGGCCCGTCCTGCTGCTAGGGTTCGGGTTGTCTGATGACCTGCCACTGGGTCGTGCCGACGCTTGACCTCGCGCCCGGACCGGACGGTCCCGGCCAACGCGTCGGCTTTGCCCTGTCGGGCGAACGGCCGGCTGTTGGACCCGAGGTCCAGCTCCCGCCCCCGCGACACCAGGCCTGACGGCCACGGTGCCGGCCCCAGGGCGCCGAACACGTGTTCCATCTATGAGGAGAGACCCATGCGGTCCCGCATCTTCGCGGCGCGCCTTGGCGCGGCCGTGCCTTTCACCCTCGTTGCCGCCGTCTGCGCCGGCATCCTGTCCATCGCCCCGGCGGCGGCCCAGTCGGCCATGCCCGGCGGGCACGACATGCACAACATGTCCCCTGCCATCGGCACCCCGGCTGCCGCCGACACGCCCTCCACCGCCGCGTTCAAGGCGGCCGGGGCGCGGATGCACAAGGATATGGACATCGCCTATTCCGGCAACGCCGACGTGGATTTCGTGCGCGGCATGATCCCCCACCACGAGGGCGCCGTGGCCATGGCGAAGGTCGAGCTCGCCTTCGGCAAGGATCCCGAGATCCGCAAGCTCGCGGAGGGCATCATCAAGGCGCAGGAGGAGGAGATCGTCTTCATGAAGGCCTGGCTCGCCCGCGCCGAGGCGCGTGCCCCCTCGAAGTAGCCGGCCCCAAACGCATGAGGCCCCGCCGGAGCGGGGCCTCATGTCGAAGCGGGAAGGGGAAAGGGGATCAGACCGCGATGCGCTCGGCGCCGTGCATGGGCTCGCGCAGCACATAGCCGCGGCCCCATACGGTCTCGATGTAGTTCTTGCCGGCGGACGCGTTGGCCAGCTTCTTGCGCAGCTTGCAGATGAAGACGTCGATGATCTTGAGCTCGGGCTCGTCCATGCCGCCGTAGAGATGATTCAGGAACATCTCCTTGGTGAGGGTGGTGCCCTTGCGGAGCGAGAGCAGCTCCAGCATCTGATATTCCTTGCCGGTAAGGTGGACGCGGTTGCCCTCCACCTCGACGGTCTTGGTGTCCAGGTTGACGATGAGATCGCCGGTCTGGATCACCGACTGGGCGTGGCCCTTGGAGCGCCGCACGATGGCGTGGATGCGGGCGACCATCTCGTCCTTGTGGAAGGGCTTGGTGAGGTAGTCGTCGGCGCCGAAGCCGAAGCCCTTCACCTTGTCTTCCGTATTGGCGAGGCCCGAGAGAATGAGGATCGGCGTCTTCACCTTCGCCACGCGAAGGGAGCGCAAGACCTCGAAGCCGGACATATCGGGCAAATTCAGGTCGAGAAGGATGATGTCGTATTCGTAGACCTTGCCGAGGTCCACGCCTTCCTCACCGAGGTTGGTCGTATAGACGTTGAAGCTCTCGGTCTTCAGCATCAATTCGATGCCTCGGGCCGTAGCACTGTCGTCCTCGATGAGCAAGACGCGCATGGCTATCCCTTTCCTCGCAACTAGCCGAAAGGCGGCGGCGCCGACTTTCGTTGCTCGGCCATCGGGGTGATTCGCGTTACGTGTGTAGAATCGTTAACAGAACTCGATTCCTGACCACAAGAGTCTGCGCAAAAATCTTTGTGCATGGGAGTCAAGACTGACTCCGTTTCAGGCACTTAAGGTTTTTCCACAGGCTCACGCAAACGCCCGACCACCCCTGACCCGAGCCCCTTGATCCGGCGTCCAGCTGATGGCGCGGCGGCGCATCACCCGAACCGTAGCGTCATCATTAACGAAGGCGGTAAACGATTGGTTGCCGCCGGGGCGGTTCGTGCGATTTTCCTGCAACAGCGACGCCGCAGGTAAGGAAAGGGCAACCAGCACAGGACATTCTCATCACCCGGAGGCCCCGGCGCACATGGGCGGGCAGCCTGGCAGAAGCTTGGCAGAAAGCTTGGCATTCAGCTTGGCAGGCAACATGGGCAATGACCGAAGGGCAGCGTCATAAGTACCGGAGTAGACGCCGATGAAGTCGCGTGACCCCCTGATCCGTGCCAAGCGGTTCCAGATCGACGATGCGCGCCGGCGCCTCGCCCAGATCGACACGATGATTGCCGAGTTCGAGCGCATGGCCCAGGAACTCGACCGCGACATCGCCGCCGAGGAGGCGCGGTCCGGCATCACCGACCCGCGCCATTTCGCCTACCCGCCGCTGGCCCTCGCCGCCCGCAACCGCCGCGACAACCTGCGCCGCTCGGCCGACGACCTCAAGGTGCAGCAGGACGAGGCCAAGGCCACGCTCGCCGAGGCGGAAGCCGACCTCGCCCTCGTGGAGGCGGCCGGCGAGATGGACCGTTCGTCCCGTGTGGACAACGCAACCCGCCGTCCCCCCTTGCGGCCCACCGCGCCGGTGCGGCTCTGAGCGCAGTCCAGCTTGCGTTTCAAGGGGGTAGTGGGGTAACCGTCGCTGCGGTGCGGGAGACGGTTTTTGCCTCCCGCGGCGGATTCCTGCAACCTTAAGGCTTCCATTGGGGACGACCGCTCCGGTAGCTTCTGCACGGCCAAACCCCGAGCACGAGCACTCCGTGACTCCCCACCGCAAAGTCCATGCCCTCGTCGAGGCGGTCGCCGCCGGCGATCTGCGCGCGTTCGAAGAGCTTTACCGGCTGACCAGCCCGAAGCTCTACGGCATCGTGCTGCGCCTGCTGCGCCGGCCGGAACTGGCTGCCGATGCCATGCGGCAGACCTATCGGCGGGTTCGGTCCGAGGCGCATACCCTGCGGGCCAGCGAGGATCCCGTCTGCTGGATGGTCTCCATCGCGCGGGGCTGCGCCCTCGACATGGCGTGGCAGAGACCGGTGGGCGACGCCTTCGAGCCGTTCGACGCCGCCCAGCGCGGCAGCGACCCTATCGGTTCGCCCCATCGCAGCCCGGCCCTGACCCGCCTCCTGACCTGCCTCGGCCGGCTGCCGGAGGAGCGGCGGCGGATGCTGCTGCTCGCCTTCTATGACGGCTGGAGCTACGAGGCGCTGTCGGTCTATTTCGATGCGCCGGCACCGGCCATACGCGCCTGGATGGCCCGCAGCATCCACCAGCTCAACGAGTTCATGGGGCGGCGGTCATGAGCCCGGCCGCGCCGAGCCGCCTGCCGGAGCGCGTGGCGCCCCCGGATGCCGACCGCATCCTCGCCGCCGAATATGTGCTCGGCACGCTGGACAATGACGACCGTCGGCGCGTGCGCGCCCGCTGCGCCGCCGACCCGCAGTTCGCGGGCCTCGTCCGCCTGTGGGAGCGCCGGCTTGCGCCGCTGCATGAACTTGCGGTGCCGGTGATCCCGTCGCCCGAGATCTGGCGGGCCATCGCCTCGGACCTGCGGAGCGCGCCGCCCGCGCTGCGCGGGGCCACCCTGCCGCGCGGGCTGTCACCCTCGCCCGATCCGCCGCGCCGGCCGGCACTGCCGGAAGGCCGACCGCTCCGGTCCGCGGCGGGCACAGGGGAAGGCGCGGTCTCGCGGGTGCGACGGCTGTTCGGCCTCGGCAAAAGCGAACAGCAGGGCCGCGTCGAGCCGTCTCGCGGTGCGGAGAGGGCGTCTCGTCGGCGTTCCTTTCCGCCGCTCGATCCCGTTCCAGCCGCACCGCCCGGCCGGATCACGGAGCCGGACCGTGCGCCCGAGGGGCCGCACCGCGACCTCCGGTCCGCCACCTTCACGCCTCAGGCGGGAGGGCTCGCGCCGCCGCGCCCGACGCTTGCTCCGCCGACCCGGCTGGCGGAGGCGACGGCGCCGCTTCAGCTCGCCCCGCCGCCTCCGCCGCGTCCGCGCCCCACGCCCGAGCCGTTGGCGCCGCCCCCGGCCTTCATATTCCTTGAGCCCGACCCGCCGCCGGAGCCCATCGCCGAGACGCCGTCCGCCGGAAGCGAGCCGCTCGTGGAGGCCGCCTCAGTCCAGCCGGAAGCGGGGGACGGCCAACCGCCGTCCGGGCCGGACGCGGCCGCTCCGGAGGCGTCTGCAGAGCCGCCGGTCCCCGTGGCCCAAGCGGGTGGCGTCGAAGCGGCCGAAGTGCTGCCCCCGCCGGCCGCGTCACAGGGGGAGCCTGTGGGAGCCGCCGAGGCTGTTCCGGCAGCTGAGCTTTCGCTCCCCGCTGAGATTGAGGCCGAGGCGGCGCCCACCGCCATTGACGTTGGCAAGGTCGCAGGTTCAACAGGCGACGAGGAAGGGGAGAGCCAGCCGGAGGCTGCCGGGTCGCCCTCCGCCGAAGCCATCGATGCGCCTGCGCCCGCCGCCGCGTCCGCTGAGGCACCCACAGAGGCGCCATCGAGTGAGGCGCCCTCCGCCGATCCTGCCGCCGGCAACAAGGGCGAAGAGGCCCCGCTTCCGGGCTGGGCGACCGAGGTGGCCTCGGGCGAGGTCTCGGCCCTGCCGGACGAGCCGAGCGCGCCCACGCGGGTCGTCGTCCGGCACGGTCCCTGGCGCGGCATCGCACTTCTGCTCGCGTTGCTCTGCCTGGGGCTGGGCGGCGTCGCGGCCTATCGCGAGTGGGTCTGGCCGGGCGAAGGCTATTGGGTCGCGGTGATGCAGCCTGAGCCCTTGCCGGCGGTGTCGGTGCGGATCGATCCGGACAGCGGCGCCGTGCATGTACGCTCCTTCGCCCCGGCGCCGCCGGAGGGCGAGATCTTCCGGCTGTGGCTCGTGTCGCCCACGTCCGGCGCGCGCCTCATCGGCACCTTTTCCTCCGGCCTGTCGGAGCGCCTGCCCGAGCTTGCTCGACTGGGTCGGAAGGGCCTTGCCGGCACGCAGGTGGTGGTCACGCGCGAGCCGGCGGCCGCTCCGGATCCGTCGAAGGGGCCGGGTGATGCCGTGGTTTACAGGGGGCGGTTGGTCCCGGAATAGGCCGGGTCCCTCCCCGCCGCTTCAGCCCGACGGCCCGGCGGCGATGGCCCCGTGGCCGGGCGTCTCCCGTGGCGCGCTCGGCGCCTCGCCCACCGGCGGAACGGCAACGGCGGTGCGGTTGCGCCCCTGTGCCTTTCCTGAATAGAGCGCGCCATCGGCCGCCACGATGAGGCCGGCGATGGTGTCCGCCCCGCTGCTCCCCGGTACATAGGTCGCGGCCCCGACCGTGAGCGTGACGCCGATGTCGCGCCCCGCGACCTCGCCCAGTTCGGCTTCCACGAGCCCGCGCAACCGCTCGGCGATGACGAGCGCAGCCTTGGCGTCGGCACCCGGCAGCAGGATGCAGAATTCCTCGCCGCCGTAGCGACCTGCCACGTCGTTGGCGCGGATGCTCTGCGGCACCAGGGCCGCGAAACGCTGCAGCGCGAGGTCGCCCACGTCGTGGCCGAAGCGGTCGTTGACCGATTTGAAATGGTCGAGGTCGGCCAGCAGCAGCGAGAAGGGCAGGCGCCGGGCCCTGGCGAAGCGCAGGAGTTCCTCGCCACGCTGGAGTACGGAGCGGCGGTTGAGCAGGCCGGTGAGGTCGTCGCGCGAAGCCACCTTTTCAAGCACCATGAACAGGCTGCCGAAAGTCCAGCAGATGGCGAGGCCGAGGCCGACAATGGCGATCAGCACCTCCACAGCGCCGCCATTGCCGGGTAGCGGCATCAGTGCGAACTGGACGCCAACGCCCCGGATCGTGTAGCCGGCGGCCACCACCATCAGCACGACAGACGAAGCGACACGGGAAATGATCGGGCCGCCGCCCGGCACCTGCATCAGGGCGTGTCCCGCCGTTGCGCTCCAGCAGGCAACCAGCAGGGAAATGACGGTCGCGCGGTCGGTGATGTTGTCGCCGGTCCACAGCGACAGGCCGAGCAGGCCTGTGCCCAGCAGCGCCACCGCAGCGACCGTCGCCAGGCGAGGGGGGCGTTCATCGAAGATGCGGATGCCGCTGTAGACGAGGCCCATGCCGACCAGGACGCAGCCATTGCCGATGAGTGCGCTGGCCGGAAGACCGATGCTGGCGCGCGCCGCGAAGAAGATGCAGCCGCAGGTGAGGAAAAGATTCGCGAGCGCCCATATGAAAAGACAGCGCTTCCGCAGCCGCCAGCCGGCCAGAAGTTGCAGGGCTGCCAGCAGCATGCCCACCACGGCCGAGACCGACAGCACAGTCTGGACCTGGAAATCCATATCTGGAGTCGCTCCGGGGGGGCCGTTGGTCCACACGCTGGGGGAAGTACAGGTTGTATGCGCCAATAGCGTGTACTTCGCGTGCGCACAAGCTGGTGATCGTACTATTGTAAGGCTTATTTTTGTTTCTGGACTTCGCCTCCCGCACTCATGCGTCTCCCGAGCCGTTGTCCTGCCGCCACGCCGTAACGGTGGGCTCGTGCGGCTTTGCACAGGCATTGCCTGGCGGTCGCGGGAGATGCGGACGGCCGTGCTTCCGGGCCACGCGGCCTTCGTTATGATGCAGCCGCTCTGGGTCGGCGGTGTCGGCCCTTCAGCGATAAGAGCCAGCGAGGACAATATGGCCGACCCGACCCTTCCCCGCCCCGTTGACCGTGCCCTGGACCCGGGCTTCCGCCACGGCCAGTCCACCGAGCCGAACTATTCGGGCGTCACGTCCTTCCTGCGCCGGCGCTATGCCCGCGACGGCGGCGGCGCCGAGGTGGTGGTGTGGGGCGTGCCGCTGGATGTGGCGGTCTCGAACCGGCCGGGCACGCGCTTCGGACCGAGGGCCATCCGCGCGGCGTCCACGATCCTTGATGGCGATCCCTTCTACCCGTTCGGCTTCGACCCCTTCGAAACGCTGGACGTGTCCGACGGCGGCGACTGCGTGTTCGATTACGGACTGCCGGCCGGCATCCCCGGTGCCATCGCTGCGCAGGCCGCGGCCCATTACGCCCGTGGCAGCCATCTCGTGACCCTCGGCGGGGATCATTTCCTCACCTATCCCATCCTGCGGGCGCTCACCGCCCGTCTCGGCCAGCCCGTGGCGCTGGTGCAGTTCGATGCCCACCAGGACACATGGGACGACAATGGCGACCGGGTCGACCATGGCACCATGATCACCCGTGCGGTGAAGGACGGCCTGATCCGGGTAGACAAATCCATCCAGGTGGGCATCCGCACCCACGCGCCGCGCACCTATGGCATCGAGATCGTCCACGGCAACGTCGCGGGCGAGATGGGGCCGGCGGCGCTGGCACGCCACATCTGCGAGCGGGTTGGGGATGCGCCGGTCTATCTGAGCTTCGATATCGACGCGCTCGATCCGGCGTTTGCGCCGGGCACGGGGACGCCGGTCTGCGGCGGCCTGTCCACGCGGGAGGTGATCGCCTGCCTTCGGCGGCTCGGTGCGCTCGATCTCAAGGGGTTCGATGTGGTGGAGGTCTCTCCGCCCTACGACCATGCGGAGATCACGGCGCTCGCCGGCGCGACGTTGGCCTCGCTCTACCTGTGCCTGCTGGCCGAGCGCAAGGAGGGTGGGCGCTCGCCTGCGCTGTAGCTTCATCCCGCGCGGTGTGCTTGTACCCTTTTGTGGGCGGACGGGATAAGGGAGGACGCTCAGCGCGCGCTGGCTGGATCGGGGGAAGGGAAGAGATGGGAAAGCGGCCAGGCATCTCGGCTTATCTTCTGCCCGCTCTGGGCTTGCTGCTCGCTCTCGTCTTCCTGCTGTGGCCCCAGTTCGGGCCCGGGGCACCGGGCATCCTGCCGGGCGTGCTGGCGGTCGGCTCAGTCGCGCTTCTGTGCGGCTCCGCCTTCTCCGCGGTCGGGCATGCCGACATTGTTGCTGCCCGGCTGGGGCAGCCATGGGGCACGCTGCTCCTCACCCTGTCGGTGACCATCATCGAGGTGTCGGTGATGGCATCCATGATGCTGAACGGCGGAAACAACCCGACGCTTGCCCGCGAGTCCGTGCTGTCGGTGCTGATGATCGTGACCGCCGGTATCGTCGGCCTGTGCCTCCTGCTCGGCAGCATTCGGCACCGCGAGCAGACGATTCAGCAACAGGGGGTGTCGGGCTATCTGTCGGCCATCATCGCGCTCGGCGTGATGCTGCTGATCCTGCCCAATGAGACGCATGCAGGGGCGACGGGTTCCTTCTCCCCTTTCCAGCTCGTCTATATGTCGCTGATCGCTGTCGCCCTCTACGCCGCCTTTCTCTACATGCAGACCGTGCGCTATCGCGAGCATTTCGCAGGGCAGCCGGAAGGCCACAGCGAACCGACGCCGGGCCTCACCAGCTTCCTCGTCGCCATCGGCATGCTGCTGGCAAGCCTCGCCGCGGTGGTGGCGCTCTCCGGCCGGGTCGCCACGACCTTCGAGGATTTCCTGGCCCAGTTCTCGCTTCAGGATCCTGACGCCGTGACCGGTGCGCTGGTCGCGACGCTGATCCTCCTGCCGGAAGGCATCAGCGCGGTGCGCGCCGCCGCGCGCAACCACCTGCAGCACTCGCTCAACATCGCCCTCGGCTCGGCGCTCGCCACAGTGTCGCTGACCATCCCGGCCATGGCCTTCATCAGCGTCATGATCGGACGGCCCATGGTGCTCGGCCTCGACAACGAGGACCGGACGATGTTGCTGCTCACCTTCGTCCTCTCGGTGCTCTCCTTCGGCACCGGAAGGACCAATGCGCTCAATGGCGTGGTCCACCTCATCGTGTTCTGCGTCTATGTGATGCTGCTGTTTGCCCCGTAAAGCGCCGATCCGTCGCGGGCGGGCGGTGGACATCGGGCGGGGCGGGTGGCATGTTCCGCGCGACTTGAACGAGGCGCGGGCCGTGAAGAACTTTCTGCTCTACATCTTCACCTGGTGGAACAAGCAGACCGTCGGCACCATGTGGTGGACGAAGCGCTTCGGCGAGTTCGTGGGCGAGGACGAGTTCGGCAATCGGTACTATCGCACCAAGGGCGGCAAGATCGACCCGACGCTCGGCTTCGAGCGGCGCTGGGTGATTTATCCCGGCTATGCGGAAGCCACCACCATCCCGTCGGGTTGGTGGGGCTGGATGCATCACCGCGTCGATACCCCGCCGGTGGATGAGACCTACACGCCGCGCTCCTGGCAGAAGCCGCATCGCCGCAACATGACCGGCACCCCCGGGGCCTATCGTCCCAAGGGCTCGGTGCTGGCTGGTGGCATGCGCCCCCGCGTCACCGGCGACTACAAGGCCTGGACGCCCGGCGAGTAGGCCGTCGCGTCGGCGATCTGCTTATTTCTGCGCAGATCCGGGGGCCAAAGACCGGGCACCTGGCGCTTCCTTCCGGGCGCTTCCTTCCCGGCGCCGCCTTGCCGCCGCCTGAATCGGGCGGTCAGAAGGGGAAAGGGCCGGCCCGCTTCCCGGCCGTCCCTTCTTCATTGCACGGGTCCACAGACTGATGCGCTTCCTCTGCTCCGTTTCCCTGCTGGCCGCCGGCCTGATCGCCGCCGCGATGCCTCAGGCACTGGCGCAGAGCCGTGGCACCATCGAGCAGACGCCGCTTCCCCCGCCCGGGACGATTCCAAACCAGCGTCCGCTGCCCCAGGTGCCGAACAGCGTTCCGGTGATTCCCGCCCCGCAGGCGGCTCCGGCGCAGCGACCCGCAGCTCAGGGCGCCATCCAGCGCGGTCCGGCGCCGCCGCCTCCCGCCGCGGCCCAGCAGCCTCCTGCCGTCATGCAGCCGGCCCCTCCCGGGGATGAGGGCGACATGGTGGTGGTGCAGCCGCCGACGCAGAAGATCGCCAACGCCTATGCGGTCTATGCCGGCCTCGACAAGATCACCGGCCGCATCACCTCGTTCGACATCGCCATCGGCGAGACGGCCCAGTTCGGTGCGCTGCAGGTGACGCCGCGCGTCTGCTACACCCGGCCCGCCACGGAAACGCAGAACACCACCTCCTTCACCGAGGTGAACGAGGTGACCCTGCAGGGCCAGGCCAAGCGAATCTTCACTGGCTGGATGTTCGCGGCGAGCCCGGGCCTCCACGCCGTGGAGCACCCGATCTACGACGTGTGGCTGATCGGCTGCAAGGCGGCCGCGCCTGTGACGGCACGCGGCCAGCAGTAGAAATCCCCCTCCACCTCAAGCGCGTTCTCCAGCAGCTTGTGATAGTGACGGCGCGGGACCTCCAGCGCCCCGAAGGTCTTCAGGTGCCCCGTGACGAACTGGGTGTCGAGCAGACGGAAGCCACCGGCGATGAGCCGCCCCACCAGATGCACGAGCGCCACCTTGGAGGCGTCCCGCTCGCGGTGAAACATGCTCTCGCCGAAGAAAGCGCCGCCCAGCCGCACGCCGTAAAGCCCGCCCACCAGCTTTCCGTCTTGCCAGGCTTCCACCGTGTGGCAGCGCCCGCGCGCGAACAGTTCGCCATAGAGGCGCCGGATCGGATCGTTGATCCAGGTCTTCTCGCGGCCCTCCTGCGGTTCGGCACAGCCGTCGATCACCGCCTCGAAGTCGCTGTCCACGCGGACCTCGAACCTGTCCGCACGCACCGTCCGGGCGAGTCGGGACGAGACGTGGAAGGCGTCGAGGGGGATGATGCCGCGCCGCTCCGGCTCGATCCAGTAGAGGCCCGGATCATCGGCGCTCTCGGCCATCGGAAAGATGCCGCAGGCATAGGCCTTCAGCAGCACATCAGGCGTGATCTCGACGATCTGGTCGTTCGGCCGGCTCATGGAGGTTCATCCTACCAGCAATTCGAGCGGCCGTATGGCGTGGCGGCGGGTTCGCGCGGTCTGCTTGCGGCTGTTTGCCACGCCTATGGATATCGCTCCGCGTCTCAGCCTCGCTTCAGGAAGTCGCCGATGCGTCGGACCGCCTCCGCCATGTCCGGCCCGGAACCGGCATAGGAGAAGCGCAGGAACTGGCGACCATGAAACGGGTCAAAATCGACACCCGGCGTCGCCGCCACATGGGCCGCGTCGAGGAGGGTCCGCGCGAAGGCGGCCGAATCATCGGTGAAGTCGGAGACGTCCGCGTAGAGATAGAAGGCGCCGTCCGCCGGAAGGAAACGCCCGAGGCCGGCGGCGGGCAGCCCTTCGGTGAGGATGCGGCGGTTCTCCACATAGGTCGCCTTCACCCGATCCATCTCGGCCCGCCCCTCGAAGGCGGCATCAGCGGCGATCTGCGACAGGGTGGGGACCGAGATGGAGAAGTTCTGCTGAAGCCGCTCCATGGTGCGCGACACGCCGGGCGGCACCACCATCCAGCCCACCCGCCAGCCGGTCATGCAGAAGTATTTGGAGAAGGAGTTGATGACCGTGACGTCCTCACCGATCTCCACCGCGCTCACGGCCGGGAAGGCATAGTCGAGCCCGTGGTAGATCTCGTCGGAGATGAAGGCCAGGCCGAGGTCGCTGGCGCAGGCGTGCAGCGCAGTGAGGGCGGCCCGGTCCATCATGGTGCCGGTGGGGTTGGCCGGGCTCGCCACCAGCACGCCCTTGAGCGGTGCGGCGCGATGGGCCTCCATCAGGCGCTCGGGGGTGAGGGCGTGGCGATCCTCCGCGTGGGTCTCGATCAGCACCGGCTCGCAGCCAAGCGCAGACAGGACATGGCGGTAGGGCGGGTAGCCGGGCGCGGCGATGGCGACGCGGTCGCCCGGCTCGAACAGCGCCAGGAAGGCCAGCACGAAGCCGCCGGACGAGCCGTTGGTCACGACAACCCGTTCCGGATCGATGGAAACGCCGTGCTGCTCTCCATAATGCCGCGCGATCCGCGCCCGCAGGGCGGGAATGCCGAGCGCGGCGGTGTAGCCCACCTGTCCGGCGGCAATCGCGGCAGCCGCTGCCTGCCGCGCCACGAGAGGGGCGGGGGCCGCCGGCTGACCGACCTCCAGATGGATCACCTGTCCCCCCTGCGCTTCGATGCGGGCGGCATGCTCCATCACGTCCATAACGATGAAGGGCTCGACCGCGCTGCGCCGGGAGAGGAGGGGAAGAACCTGCCGCATTGCCAAAATCCGTTGCGTTCTTGCTGGCGCAAGGCGCGCCGATGCCCGCGCTGCCGTGCTGCCGCCTTATTCTGCCTGTCCCTGAGGCGGGTTCGCCCCAACGTGAAGGCCAGCGGATTGACCTCGGCATGCGCCGAAGCCAGTGTCCGGCAGTCTCGTAGCCTGTGCCTCGGAGCGAGCCAAGGCGGTTCGTCATAGTGATCGGATAACGCCGTGGTCCCTGCGTGAAAGCGGCTTGCGTGGTGGTTGACGGAATGGATCGAGCCAGAGCGGATAAGCAGATCGGATCTGGAAAGCGTGCCGGGCGTGGGCTTCGTGCCGCCGGACGCATGCTTTGCCTTGCCGCCGCGACCGCCTTGCCGCTCCACGCCGCATGGTTCGGCGCGGCGGTGGCGCAGGAACAGGCGCCTCAGAAGGGGCCGCAGACCATCCAGGACACCGAGATCGAGGCGCTGCTGAGGGATTATACCCGGCCCATCATGAAGGCGGCGGGTCTGGCCCAGCAGAATGTCGAGGTGGTGCTCATATCGAGCCGCGCCTTCAATGCGTTCGTGGCGGATGGCCGGCGCATTTTCGTGAATACGGGCGCTCTGGTCGATTCGGTGACGCCCAATCAGATCATCGGCGTGCTGGCCCACGAGACCGGCCACATCGCCGGCGGTCATCTCGCGCGCATGCGCGAGCAACTGGCCGGCGCCCAGACCATGGCGATCGTCGCCATGCTTCTGGCGGCGGGCGGTGTCGCGGCTGGCGCGACCACCGGTATGAACGGCCGGGATGTGGGCAGCGTCGGCGCGGCGGCGTTGTCGGCCCCGCAGGAAATGATCCGGCGCTCGCTCCTCTCCTACCAGCGCGGCGAGGAAGCGGCGGCCGACCGCTCGGCCGTGAAGTACCTGAATGCCACCGGCCAGTCGGCCAAGGGCATGCTGGAGACGTTCGAGCGCTTCCAGAACGACCAATTGTTCATCAGCCAGCGCGTCGATCCCTATGTGCTGAGCCACCCCATGGCGCGCGAGCGCATCGGCGCCCTGGAGCAGCTCGCCAAGACGAGCCCCTATTACGACGTGAAGGATCCGCCGGCGCTGCAGGCACGCCATGACATGATGCGCGCGAAGCTCATCGGCTTCATGGAACGTCCCGAGGCGGTGGCCCGGCGCTACCCGCCTTCCGACGGCTCCATGGCGGCGCAGTATGCCCGCGCCATCTCAGCCTACCGTTTCGGCAATGTCGATTCGTCCATCCGCCAGATCGATGCGCTGATCGCCAAGGAGCCCTCCAATCCCTATTTCCAGGAGCTGAAGGGACAGGCTTTGCTGGAGGCCGGGCGGCCGGGCGAGGCGGTCGCACCGCTCCGCAAGGCGGTGCAGATGACCAATGGAGCCCCCCTCATCCGCGCGATGCTGGGGCAGGCTCTGGTGCAGTCCGGCAACCAGAGCTTCACGCAGGAGGCGATCCGCGAACTGGTGCAGGCCACCCAGCGCGATCCCAATTCGCCTTCGGCTTGGCGCTCGCTGGCGCTCGCCTACGGCCGTTCGGGCGATACCGCCAATGCGGACCTCGCGTCCGCGCACTCGTACTTCGCCTCTGGCGACTTCAAGCTGGGCCGTGAACTGGCGGCCCGCGCCCGCACGAAATTTCCGCAGGGCTCGCCCGGCTGGCTCAAGGCCGACGACCTCGTGAATTTCAAACCGCCCGCATCGGCCGCCAACCGGCGCTGATGCTCAAAGACAGCTTTTCACCCAAGGAGCCCCGCATGTTCTCCCCCACGGGCCTGGCCCGAACCGGTTTTCGGCGCCTCGCCGCCCGCCTTTCCGCGCTGGCGCTGGCCGCCCTGCCGGCCGTCCTGCTCGCTGCCAGCCCGGCCGCGGCCTTCACGGACGCGGAAAAGAAGGAACTCGGCGGCATCATCCGCGAGTATCTGATCCAGAACCCGGAGGTGCTCCAGGAAGCCATCTCGGTGCTGGAAAGCCGTCAGATGGTGGCCGATGCCACCCAGCGCAGCAAGGCGGTCGCCGAACTGAAGCCCCTGCTGCTGTCGAGCCCGCGCGGCATCGTCGCGGGCAACCCGCAGGGCGACATCACGCTGGTCGAGTTCTTCGACTACAATTGCGGCTATTGCAAAAAGGCGTTGTCGGACCTTCAGGATCTCATCAAGCAGGACCCCAAGCTCCGCGTGGTGCTTAAGGAGTTCCCGGTGCTCGGCCAGGGCTCGGTTGAAGCCGCGCAGGTCGCCGTGGCCGTGCGCATGGTCGCGCCCGAGAAGTACATGGCCTTCCATCAGGCGATGCTGAATAGCCGCGGCCAGGCGGACCGCGCCAAGGCCCTCGCGGTCGCGAAGGAGGTCGGCATCGACCCGGCGCTGATCCAGAAGCAGGCGACCTCCCCCGAGCTCAACGCCACTCTCGACGAGAGCATGAAGATCGCCGAGGCGCTGTCGCTCAACGGCACGCCGTCCTATGTGGTGGGCGATCAGGTGGTGGTCGGCGCCGTGGGCTTCGACAAGCTCAAGGCCGCCATCGCCGAAGCCCGCACCAAGCAGGCCGGCAAGTAGAAGGGGCGTCACCCGCCCCGAGTGCCCGGGGTACGGTCCGGCCTCCCGGGGTCGGCCGTGCTGTGGGCACTCTTTCCATCGGCCGCGCGCACCCCTATAAGGCTGCGACCCGGCCGACAGGAGGCCGGTGGCAGATCACGCACGGATGACAGACACCGTCCACGTCCTGAACGGGCCCAACCTCAACCTGCTCGGTACCCGCGAGCCCGGCATCTATGGCGCGGCGACGCTGGCCGATGTCGAGGCGCTGTGCCGGGCCGAAGGAAAGGCGCTCGGCTTCGATATCGTCTTCCGTCAGACCAATTCGGAAGGCGCGCTGGTGGATTTCATCCAGGCGGCCCGCGGCGCGCGGGGCATCGTCCTCAATGCCGCGGCCTACACCCACACCTCCGTCGCGCTGCGCGACGCGGTGGCTGCGGTTGGGGTGCCGACCATCGAGGTGCATTTGTCGAACGTGTTCGCGCGGGAAGACTTCCGCCACCATTCCTATCTGTCGCCCGTTGCCCGTGGAGTGATCTGCGGCTTCGGACCCCAGAGCTATGTGCTGGGCCTGCGCGCCATCGCGGGCCTGCCGCAGACCCCTTAAGATCCCCCAACGCCCTCGCGCGGCCAGACGGCCGGCCAGAGCCAGGAACATCATGAAGCCCTCCAACCCTCCCATCGACACCGCCATCGTCAAGGAGATCGCCGATCTCCTCTCGGGCAGCGACCTGACCGAGATCGAGGTGGAGCACGAGGGCCTGCGCATCCGCGTGGTGCGCGCGCCCGCCCCGGTTACCATTGCCCAGGGGGCCCCCTACGCCGCGCCTTATCCGGCTGGCGCGCCCGTCGCGGCAGCTGCCCCGGCTGTCGCGGTCGAGGCTCCGGCGGACCTCTCCAAGCATCCCGGCGTCGTTGCCTCTCCCATGGTGGGCACCGCATACCTTGCCGCCGAGCCCGGCGCCGCCCCCTTCATCGAGGTGGGCGCGAGCGTCCGCGAGGGGCAGACCGTGCTCATCGTCGAGGCGATGAAGACCATGAACGCCATCCCCGCGCCGCGCTCCGGCACGGTCACGCGCATCCTCGTGGGCAATGCGCAGCCGGTGGAGTACGGCGAGCCGCTGCTGATCATCGAATGAGCGCGCCCGCGCGGCACGCATACACCGGCACAGACCCACGAGGCAGGCACCCACAAGGTACGCACCGCTGATGTTCAGAAAAATCCTCATCGCCAACCGCGGCGAGATCGCGCTGCGCATCCTGCGCGCCTGCAAGGAGCTGGGCATCGCGACGGTGGCGGTGCATTCCACCGCCGATGCCGACGCCATGCATGTGCGCCTCGCCGACGAGAGCGTGTGCATCGGCCCGCCGCCGGCCCGCGAGAGCTATCTCAACATCCCCTCGCTGCTCGCGGCCTGCGAGATCACCGGGGCGGATGCGGTGCATCCGGGCTACGGCTTTCTCGCCGAGAATGCACGCTTCGCCGAGATCCTCGCCGACCACAACATCCACTTCATCGGCCCCAAGGCGGAACACATCCGCATCATGGGCGACAAGATCGAGGCCAAGAAGACGGCGCAGTCCCTCGGCATCCCCGTTGTGCCGGGCTCCGATGGCGGCATCCACTCGGACGAGGAGGCGCACCGCGTCGCGGCCGGGATCGGCTTTCCGGTTCTGGTGAAGGCGGCCGCCGGTGGTGGCGGGCGTGGCATGAAGGTGGCGATGACCGCCGACGACTTGTCGCAGGCCCTCTCCACGGCCCGCACCGAGGCCAAGGCTGCCTTCGGCGACGATGCGGTCTATCTGGAGAAGTATCTCTCCACCCCGCGCCACATCGAGGTGCAGGTGCTGGGCGACGGCAAGGGCCACGCCATCCACCTCGGCGAGCGCGACTGCTCGCTCCAGCGCCGCCATCAGAAGGTGTGGGAAGAGGCCCCGTCTCCGGTCATCACCGCCGCCCAGCGGGCGGAGATCGGCGAGACCTGCGCCGCTGCCATGCGCAAGCTCGGCTATCTGGGCGTCGGGACCATCGAGTTCCTGTACGAGAATGACCGCTTCTACTTCATCGAGATGAACACCCGCATTCAGGTGGAGCATCCGGTGACGGAGATGGTGACCGGCATCGACCTCATTAACGAGCAGATCCGCGTCGCCGCCGGAGAGCCTCTCACGCTCCAGCAGAGCGATGTGGTGATGGAAGGCCACGCCATCGAGTGCCGCGTGAACGCCGAGCACCCGACCACCTTCCGCCCGTCGCCCGGCAAGATCACGCACTACCATGTGCCCGGCGGCCTCGGCATCCGCGTGGATTCCAACGCCTATCAGGGCTACGTCATCCCGCCCACCTACGACAGCCTCGTCGGTAAGCTCATCGTTCACGGCAAGACGCGCGACGAGTGCCTGCGCCGCCTGCGCCGGGCCCTGGACGAGTTCGTGGTGGACGGCATCGACACCACCCTGCCGCTGTTCCGCACGCTGGTGCGCACCCGCGACGTCGCCGAGGGCCAGTACGACATCCACTGGCTGGAGCATTTCCTGGCCGAGGGCGAGGGCAAGTCCGTCGGCTGAGCCAAGGCTTCCGACGCCCCGCATGAAAAAGCCCGGCCAAGTGCCGGGCTTTTTGTCTGGAGAGGTGCGTATCGCTCAGCCGAACTTGGCCGCCCGCTTGAGCTGGGAGGCGGCCGTCGCCAGCTCGCGGACCTTGCCAAAGTCACCGGCGCGGATTGCGTCGCTCGGCACGACCCAGGAGCCGCCAACCGCTACCACGTTGGGCAAAGCGAGATAGTCGCCCGCATTCGCCGGGCCGATCCCCCCGGTCGGGCAGAAGCGCAGGTGGGGCAGTGGGCCGGCGATCGACTTCAGGAAGGCCGCGCCGCCCGAGGCCTCCGCCGGGAAGAACTTCAGCACCTCGAAACCCAGTTCCGCCAGCCGCATGGCCTCGGAGGCCGTGGCGCAGCCCGCCATGACGGGGATCGGCGTCTCGGTGAAGGCAGAGGCCAGCTCCGGCGTCGTGCCGGGGCTGACGAGGAAGGTGGCGCCCGCCGCGATGGTGGCGTCGATCTGCGCGTGATTGATGACCGTGCCCGCGCCGGCGATGGCGCCCTCCACCTCGGCCGCGATCAGCCGCAGCGCCTCCAGCGCAACCGGCGTGCGCAGCGTGACCTCGATGAGCGGCAGACCGCCCTCCACCAGCGCGCGGGCGAGCGGCACGGCATCCTCAAGGCGCTCGATGACCACGACCGGCACCACCGGGGCCTTGGCGACGAAGGAAAGCGGGCTCGGAAGGCTCATGGGATATCTCCTCTAAATCGGTTGAAGCGCAGTCCGGCTGCCATGTCGAGCCCCAATCGCCCGGATCATCCCACGTCGAAGGTCACGCCCTGTGCCAGCGGCAGGCTCGAGCCGTAATTGATGGTGTTGGTGGCGCGGCGCATGTAGGCCTTCCAACTGTCGGATCCGGCCTCGCGTCCGCCGCCGGTCTCCTTCTCGCCGCCGAACGCGCCGCCGATCTCCGCGCCCGAGGGGCCGATGTTCACGTTCGCGATGCCGCAATCCGAACCTGCCGCCGAGAGAAAGCGCTCAGCCTCGCGCAGGTCCGTGGTGAAGATGGCGGACGCGAGCCCCTGTGGCACCTCGTTGTTGAGGCGGATGGCATCGGCGAGGTCGGAGTAGCGCAGCACATAGAGAATGGGCGCGAAGGTCTCCGCCGCCACCGTGTCCGTCTGCGCGGGCATCTCCACCAGCGCCGGGCGAACATAATAGCCATCGAGCGCGAATTCGGCCCCCAGCCGCTCCCCGCCAGTGACGACCCCGCCCACCGCGCGCGCGGCTTCCAGAGCCACCTGCATGGCCTCGAACGCGCCGGCATCGATGAGCGGACCCACCAGCGTGCCCTCGGCGCGGGGATCGCCCACGCTGACAGAGGCGTAGGCCGACTTCAGCCGGGGCAGGAGCGCGTCATACACGCTGTCGTGCACCATCAGCCGCCGCAGAGTGGTGCAGCGCTGGCCGGCGGTGCCCATGGCCGCGAAGGCGACCGCACGCAGCGTCAGATCGAGGTCCGCCGAGGGGCAGACGATGGCGGCGTTGTTGCCGCCGAGTTCCAGGATTGCCCGTCCGAAGCGCTGCGCCACGCGTGGCCCCACATGGCGGCCCATGGCGCTTGAGCCGGTGGCGGAGATGACGGGCACGCGCGGGTCATCCACCAGCGCCTCGCCGGCCGCGCGGCCCCCCAGCACGAGGGTGGAGAGCCCCTCCGGCACACCACCGAACCGGACGGCGGCGCGGGCGAAGATGGCGTCCACGGCAAGGGCGGTGAGCGGTGTCTTCTCCGACGGCTTCCACACGACGGAATTGCCGCAGACGAGGGCCAGCGCGGCGTTCCATGCCCACACCGCCACGGGGAAATTGAAGGCGGAGATGACGCCCACGACTCCCATGGGGTGCCAGGTCTCCATCATCCGGTGATCCGGCCGCTCGGTGGCGATGGTGAGGCCATGGAGCTGACGGGAGAGGCCGGTGGCGAAATCGCAGATGTCGATCATCTCCTGCACCTCGCCGAGGCCCTCGGAGGTGATCTTGCCGGCCTCCAGCGTCACCAGCGCGGCGAGGTCCGCCTTGGCGGCGCGCAGTTCCTCGCCGAACAGGCGTACGAGTTCACCCCGTCGCGGCGCAGGCACTATGCGCCATTCCAGAAAGGCGGAATGCGCGCGGCCGATGGCGTCCTGAACCGCTGGAGCGTCCATGTCAGCCACGCGGGCGATGACTTCCCCGGTCAATGGCGTCACCGCCTCCCGCGTACCCGTGAGGCGATCATCCGAGATGCCGAGCCGGGCGAGCAAAGCATCCGCATCCGCTGAGATTTCGCCGGTGACGGGAAAGCGCGCCATGGTCGTCTCCTCATTATCGTTTGGCCTGTTCTAGCCGTCCCGAGCGGCGGCGGGAACCATCGTGCGCGGGCGAGGGTTGGGGCGGGAGGAACCGAGGCGCACCCGTGCGCCTCACCATCGCGCGGAGGAAGGAACATGCCCCACGCCAACGACGCCAGCCCCACCAACGCCCAGCCCGGCCAGGCGGCCAACGCGGTTCAGGGTCTCTCCGACACTGAGCTGGACCGCATCCGCTGGCGCGCCCATGCGCTCTGGCGGGAGGATGGCTGTCAGCAGGGTCGCGACCGGGAATACTGGGAGCGCGCGGAGCTGGAGGTCCTGAAAGGTCGGCGCTCTTACTGATGGAGGCTTCAAATGCCTGCAAAATCAAAGGCTCAGCAGATGGCGGCGGGCGCCGCTCTCTCCGCCAAGCGGGGTGAGCGCAAGACATCGTCGCTCAAGGGCGCGTCTCGCGAGATGGTGGACACCATGAGCGAGAAAGAGCTTCATGACCTTGCCGCGACCAAGCAGAAGGGCAAGCCCTCCCATGTCTCCAAAGACTGACCGGTAGGACGCATGGCGCCGCGTGCCTTCTGGAAGGGCTATCTGAAGCTCTCCCTGGTGACCTGCCGGGTGGCCATGACGCCGGCCACATCGGAGCGGGAGAAGGTGCGCTTTCACACGCTGAACCGGGAAACGGGCAACCGCATCGTTTCCCGCTACGTGGACGAGAGCTCCGGCAAGCCCGTGTCCGAGGCCGACGAGGGGCGCGGCTACCAGACCGGCGACGACAGCTATGTGCTTGTCGAAGATGAAGAACTCGACGATATCGCGCTGGAGACCACGCGCACCATCGACATCGAGAGCTTCGTCCCCCGCAACACCATCGGCTGGGTCTATCTCGACAAGCCCCATTACCTCGTGCCGGACGACGCCGTCGGCGCCGAGGCTTTCTCGGTGATCCGCTCGGCCATGGAGGACACCGGGACGGCGGCGCTGTCGCGCCTCGTGATGTACCGGCGCGAGCGGGGCGTGATGCTGGAGCCGCGCGGCAGCGGGCTCATTCTCTGGACGCTTCGTTATGGCGACGAGGTCCGCGAATTCGACGGCGCGCCGGAGGCCAGGGGGGCGCCGGACAAGGCGGCGCTGGGGTTGGTGAAGAAGCTGATTTCCGAGCGCACTCAAGCCTTTGAGCCGGAGATGGTGCACGATCCCGTGCAGGAGGGGCTGATGGATCTCATCGCCTCAAAGCGCAAGAAGCGTCCGGCGAAGAAGGTTACCAAGCCCGCTCCTGAGGCGCCAACGGGCGGCAATGTGGTGAGCATCATGGATGCGCTGCGCCGCAGCCTTTCGGCCGAGAAGGGCAAACGGAAATAGGGGCCGTTTACTCCGGCAGAGGCACTGCCGCCGCGCGGAAATCTCCCCAAGGGTCATGGCCGAGATTCATTAGTCGGGCCAAGGCGTTGCCCACGGTGAAGTGCTGCGGGCCGATGGCCTCCCCCAATTCCTCCCACGCCAGCGGCATGGACACCGGCGCACCGGGGCGCGCTCGCGTGGAGTACGGCGCCACCGCCGTCGCGCCGCGCTGGTTACGCAAATAATCTATAAGAATCCGGCCCTTACGTTTTGACTTGGTGATGGTGGCGACATAGCGCTCCGGGCTGTCGGCCGCCATCTCCTCCGCCATCTGCTTGGTGAAGGCCTTCAGCCGAGACCAATCGGCCTTGGGCTTCAGGGCGGCGCAGACGTGCAGGCCCTTGCCGCCGGAGGTTTTCAGAAAGGCGGAAAGGCCTTTTGATTCAAGCCGTTGCTGAACCTCCTCCGCCGCGGAGATTACGTCCCGCCAAGGCACGTCATCCCCGGGATCGAGGTCCATGGTGAGGAGGTCCGGCCGCTCCCAGTTCGCCAGCGTGGCGCCGAAAGGGTGGATTTCCAGGGCGGCTCCCTGGACCAGGGCGATCAGCCCGTCGAGGTCGCGGATGGCGAGGTAGGGGGCTTCGTCCTTTTCCTTGGGATCGGCGACCTGGAGGATGTTCTTGTCCAGCCCCTTCCACGGATGCTTCTGGAAAAACCGTTGTCCGTCAATGCCTTCCGGACAGCGCACCAATGCCAGCGGGCGGCCGGTCACGAACGGGGCCATGTACCGCCAGACCTGCGCATAATAGTCCGCGAGCCCTTCCTTGGTGAGGCCCACGTCCGGCCAGTAGACGCGATCGGGATGTGTGAGACGCACCCGGCGTTGGGGCGCGGCTGGGGCGGAAGTCTTTGTCTCTACAGGGGTTTCTCGGACGATATCGGTCGCCGGCTTGTCCTCCCTGAGGCCGCGGAAGGCGGCGTGGCGCAGGTGGCCGTCGCCGGTCCAGGCGCCGAATTCCACCTCCGCGACATGGAGCGGCTGGACGAAGATGACGCCCCGCGTCTCCTCCGCGGTCAGCTTGCCGGCGAAGGGAGAAACATCAGTCTTTTCAGAGGCTAGGAGCTTGTAGAGGTCGGCCGCCACGCGTTGGGTGAAGCCCGTTCCGACCCGTCCCACATGGCGCAGCTTGCCCTTCTCGAACACGCCCAGCACCAGCGAGCCGATGGCAGTGCGCGAGGTGGTGGACGGGACGAAGCCGCCGACCACAAATTCCTGTCTTTCCAGACACTTGGACTTGATCCAGTCACGGGACCGGCCGCTATGGTAGGGGGCATTCTTCAGCTTGGAGACCACCCCTTCGAGGCTCAGTCGGCAGGCGTGGGAGAGGACGAGCGCGCCGTCGTCCTCGAAATGGGCGCTGTAGCGCACCTTGTCCCCGTTTTCGCCCACCAGCTTTTCCAGCAAGTCCTTGCGATCCTTGAGGGGAAGGGGTGTCAGATCGTGGCCGTCGAGGTGGAGAAGATCGAAGACATAATAGACGAAGCGGTCGCTGCGGCCCTCCGAGAGATCGGCCTGAAGGGCGGAGAAATCGGTGGCGCCATTGCCGGATTCGACGACGATTTCACCGTCGAAAAGGCCGGTTCGGATGGGGAATCGGGTGAGTTCGGCAGGGATGCCGGTGCCGAATCGATCGGTCCAGTCGAGTCCGGTGCGGGTCAGGAGCCGCACCGCCGCGTTTTCGACCCGCGCCTGGATGCGGTAGCCGTCGAACTTGATCTCATGGAGGTATCTGGAACCGGCCGGGGCCTTGGTCGCCAGAGTGGCGAGGGCGGGTGGCACGAAGGCGGGCAGGGGGGCGTTCTTGGCGCCTTTCGGGAGAGCGAGGGACGCGGGCGTGCCGCTCTTCGCACCGGGCGTCTCCGGAGCGGCGCCGGTGGCCTTCGCGGGCGTCTTCCGCGTGCGCTTCGCGGCCGGTCGGGCTGCCGGCTTTTCAGCGCGCTTCCGGGGCGGCGGATCATCCGGTGAGAGGGCGGCCACGTCCCGGCCGGATACGACCGAGAGCGGCTCCTCCTCCAGGATGTCGGGCGCGTCCTCGGGGCGGGCGAAGGCGTCCTCGGCCTTGATGAGGAGCCAGTTCTCGTTCTTCTCCCCGTTGCGCGGCGCCATGCGCACCAGATGCCAGCGGCCGTGCAGCTTCTCGCCGTCGAGGGTGAATTCCATGTGGCCCTTGGCATAGGCCTTGTGCGGATCGCCGATGGGGGTCCAGGTGCCGCGATCCCAGATGATCACGTTGCCCCCGCCATACTGGCCCTTGGGGATGGTGCCCTCGAAGCCGCCGTAGTCCAGCGGGTGGTCCTCCACATGCACGGCGAGGCGCTTCTCGCCGGGCACGAGGCTGGGGCCGCGGGTGACGGCCCAGCTCTTCAGCACGCCGTCCATCTCCAGCCGGAAGTCATAGTGCAGGCGACGGGCCGCATGCTTCTGGATGACGAACACGCCTTCCGGTCGCATCGCCGCGCCTTTGCCCTTGCGCTTATCGGCGCCGGAGGGCTCGGGGGTGGCGGCGAAGTCGCGCTTGGCGCGGTAGCGGTCAAGGTCGGCCATGGGTCAGCTCGCCTCTCAGCTCGCCTTGCGGGTGGTCTTGCGGGATGGCGCTGGCTTTTCGGCGGCGGCGTTCTTGCCGGCCTTGGCTTTGGTCGGCGCTTTCTTGCCGCTGCCGGAAGCCTTCCCGCTCGCGCCCCCTGTCGCTTTGGCACTGGTGCGCTCTGTCGCCTTGGCGCTGGCGCGCAGGGCCTCAAGAAGGTCCACCACCTTCTCTTCCTTGCGCGGCGGGGCCTTCGGGAGGGGCTTGCCTTCCATCTTGGCGCGCACCAGCTCTGCCAAGGCGCTCTCGTAGCGGTCCTGATAGGCCATGGGGTCGAATGTGCCGGCCTTGGTCTTGATGATGTGGGTGGCGAGATCGCGCATCTCGGCGGTGATCTTCACCTCCGGCACGTCGGCGAACGCCTCCTGCGCCGAGCGCACCTCGTAATCGAAGGAGAGGGTGGAGGCGAGCAGCGCGCCGCCTTCCTCGGTCGGGCGGATGAGCAGCCGGCGCACGCGGCGGAACAGAAGCGCCTCGCCCAGCGCGGCGACCTTCTGGGCCGCCATCCCGCGCTTGAGGATTTCGAAAACCTCGGCGGCGGCCTCGTCCACCGGAGCCAGGAAATAAGGGCGGTCGAGATAGACCGTATCGATGCCATCGCAGGGCAGAAAGGCGTCGATGGAAATGGTCTTGTCGTTGTCCGGAAGAACAGCCGCCGCTTCTTCGGGCTCGATGGTGATGTATTCGCCCTTGGCGACTTCGTAGCCGCGCACCTGCGCGTCGTTTTCCACCGGCTCGCCGGTTTCCTCGTCCACATATTGCCGGCGCAGGCGGTGGCCGCTCTTGCGGCTGACCATGTGCAAACTGATGCGCTCGGACGTGGAGGCAGCCGCATAGAGCCCGACAGCGCAGCTCAGCGCGCCGACGGTGAGAAACCCCTTCCAGCTCGCCCGTGGCGCCATCTCGCCCCTCGTTGCAGGCTTCGTCTGTCAGAGCACACCCGCGCGGCGGCGGGGGCAAGGGAAAATGCCATCCCTTGAAGGACAGTCATGGCCCGGCTTGTCCGGGCCATCCACTCCGCCGCCAGAGCGGTGCCGGAGATCAAGGACTCGACCCGGTCGTCCCGTGGATCCCCCAGACAAGCCGGGGGATGACACCGGTGCAAATGGAGGCCGAGCCTCAACCGTGCAGCCGCCGCGCGTAGAAGGTCGCCAGCAGCCGGGCTTCGGCTTCGGACCCCGCGCGGATCGGCGCGGAAGCGTCATCCAGCACCCGCCACGTCCAGCGGCGGTCGTGGCAGTCGAGGCGCGCGACGGGCATGCCGTCGCAGATCAGCACCTCGCTGCCTGCCGCCTTTGCGCGCCATTCGAGGATCGGCTCTGAGCCCGGCGGCGCGTGGAAGAAGCTGCCGGCCTCGTGGAGGAAATGGCGGATGGGTCCGCGGCTCGCTGCATCGTGGTGCATCGAAGGTCTCCTTTGCAGAACCAAGTGGCCGCGCCGCCCTTTGGTTCCGTGCGGTCGCGGCAACGTCCTGTGCCCCCTGCGCCGTTGCGGCGCTTTGGCCGCTCTTGGTCTAGAAGAGGTTTCCGGAAGGGAGAGGCGGCATGATCGCGTTCTATGATGCGGGCGAGGTCGAGGCGGCGCTGACCTATGAGCGCCTCGTGCCGGCGCTCCGGGCGGCCTTCGCGGCGGCGGAGGTGGAATCGCCGGTGCGCGGTGTCCATCACGTCGGCACGGACGAGACGCCCGGCCGGCTCCTCACCATGGCGGCGTGGCGGCCCGGCGCGGTGTTCGGCGTGAAGCTGGTGAATGTGTTTCCCGCCAACGGCGCCAGGGGCCTCGGAGCGGTGCACGGGATCTATACCCTGTTCGACGGCACCACCGGCGTGCCCACCGCCGTCATCGAGGCGGATGCGCTCACCAACCGGCGGACGGCCGCGACCTCCGCGCTCGCCTCCACCTTCCTCTCGCGGATGGACAGCCAGACGCTGACGGTGGTCGGAACCGGCCATCTCGCCTTCCAGCTGGCGCAGGGCCATTGCGCCGTGCGGCCCATCCGCCGCGTGCTGGTGTGGGGCCGCGTGCCGGAGCGCGCCGCCGCCATGGCGGATCGGCTGAAGGCACTAGGCCTGCCGGCCGAGCCCGCGCCCGACCTGTCCGCCGCCGTCGCTGCCGCCGATATCATCACGAGCGCCACCACCTCCGACGTGCCGCTGGTGCTGGGGCGGGACGTGCGGCCGGGCACCCATGTTGACCTCGTGGGCGCCTTCACCCCCACCATGCGCGAGAGCGACGATGCGCTCATCCGCGCCAGCGATGTCTATGTGGACACTTATGCCGGCGCCCTCGGCGAGGCCGGCGACCTGCTGCTGCCGGCGGCGGCTGGGGTGTGGTCCACCGATCAGGTGAAGGCCGACCTCTACGAGCTATGCGCCGGCAGTAAGGAAGGGCGGACGGACGCGGACGCCATAACGGTCTTCAAGTCCGTGGGCGCGGCCATCGAGGATCTGGTGGCGGCCGAGCTGGTGGCGCGTCGGCGATAGGGCCGGCGGAGGGCCGGGAAAAGCCGGGCCCTCCGCCAATGGCTCAAGCGGGAAGAAAAGGCCCTCCGGTCCCGCCGGAGGGCGACGCTCAGGTGCCGCTCACTCCGCCGCGGCGGGCGGGGGAGGGGCGACTTCGGGAGCGGGCGTGTAGATCAGGCCGCCGCCGTCGCGGAACTTCTGGGCCATTTCGGCCATGCCCGCGGAGGCGAGGTTGTCGGCCTGGGCGCGGGCGATGTCGCCGGCTTCCAGCTTCAGCTCCTGCGAGATCTTCATGGAGCAGAACTTCGGCCCGCACATGGAGCAGAAGTGCGCCACCTTGGCCCCCTCGGCGGGGAGCGTCTCGTCGTGGAAGCGCTCGGCCGTCTCCGGGTCGAGCGAGAGCGCGAACTGGTCGCGCCAGCGGAAGCTGAAGCGGGCCCGGGAGAGCGCATCGTCACGGATGCGCGCCGCCGGGTGGCCCTTGGCGAGATCGGCGGCGTGGGCGGCGATCTTGTAGGAGATGACGCCGGTCTTCACGTCGTCGCGGTCGGGCAGGCCCAGATGCTCCTTCGGCGTGACGTAGCAGAGCATCGCCGTGCCGAACCAGCCGATCATCGCCGCGCCGATGGCGGAGGAGATGTGGTCGTAGCCGGGGGAGATGTCCGTCACCAGCGGGCCGAGGGTATAGAACGGCGCCTCGTGGCAGACCTTGAGCTGCTTCTCCACATTCTCGCGGATGAGGTGCAGCGGCACGTGGCCGGGGCCTTCGATCATCACCTGGCAATCATACTTCCAGGCGATCTCGGTGAGCTGGCCAAGGGTTTCAAGTTCCGCAAACTGCGCCGCGTCGTTGGCGTCCGCGATGGAGCCGGGGCGCAGGCCGTCGCCGAGGGAGAAGGAGACGTCATACTGGGCGAGGATCTCGCACAGCTCCTCGAAATGCTCGTAGAGGAAGCTCTCGCGGTGATGCGCGAGGCACCACTTGGCCATGATGGAGCCGCCGCGCGAGACGATGCCGGTGACGCGGTTGGCGGTGAGCGGCACGAAGGGCAGGCGCACGCCGGCGTGCACCGTCATGTAGTCCACGCCCTGCTCGGCCTGCTCGATGACCGTGTCGCGGAAGACTTCCCAGGTGAGATCCTCGGCGACGCCGTTCACCTTCTCCAGCGCCTGATAGAGCGGCACGGTGCCGATGGGCACCGGCGAGTTGCGCATGATCCATTCGCGGATGGTGTGGATGTTCTTGCCGGTGGACAGGTCCATCACCGTGTCGGCGCCCCAGCGGGTGGCCCACACCAGCTTGTCCACCTCCTCCGCCACGCCCGAGGTCACGGCGGAATTGCCGATATTGGCGTTGATCTTCACGAGGAAGTTCCGGCCGATGGCCATCGGCTCGGTTTCGGGGTGGTTGATGTTGTTGGGGATGATGGCGCGGCCGCGCGCCACTTCCTGCCGCACGAACTCGGGCGTGATCTCGGCGGGGATCGCCGCGCCGAGGCCCATGGCCTGATGGTGCGGATGGGCGCCGCCGTTCACCTTGGCGAGGTTCTCGCGGGCGGCGACATATTCCATCTCCGGCGTGATGATGCCGGCGCGGGCATAGGCCATCTGGGTCGGGCGCTTGCCCGCCTTGGCGCGGAGCGGCTTGCGGCCGGAAAGATCGAACTGCGGCAGGGTGGAGGACTGGCCGGCCTTCAGGCCATCGTCCTCGGGCCTGAAGGCCCGGCCGTCCACCTCTTCCACGTCACCGCGCTCGCGGATCCACTGGGCGCGCAGCTGCGGCAGGCCCTTGGTGAGGTCGATGACGGACTGCGGATCGGTATAGGGGCCGGAGGTGTCGTACACCTTCACCGGCGGCTCGGACGGATCGGACAGCCCGATCTCGCGCATGGCGACACGCACGTCCGGCCGGGTGGCGGACACGAACACCTTGCGGGAATGGGGCAGCGGCCCGGTGGTGACTTTCAGGGAGGACGTCGAGGCTTCGTCCAGCATTGCGGATCTCCGTTCAGCTTGCGCTTTCAACGAGAACCGGGGTGTGAGCTAGGAGACGGGTGCGGGACGACGCTGAGCGCCGGTAAGCACAAGTTCCGATCCCTTCGCCGGTATGACCCGGATCAGGTTCGAAGGGTCATCGCGGCGCCGCGGAAGATGAATTCCGCGAACTTGCGATATCTCAGCCCCTTCCGGGGCCCCCCTTGGAACAAGGCCACTGTGATGTATACGAAAGCCCAATGTCAACGCTGCACCGCAGCGAACGCATGGGGGACGGTCACGCCGATGACGGCGAGCGTTACGCCGCGATGTGGGCGTGGTGCAGGCCCACCCGCTCGTGACCGCGCGATGACATCCGCTCGTCCTTGGCCGACCGTTCATGCTTGCGCGGGCGGGCCTCGGCCTTGATCTGGCGGAGCGCCTCGTCGAGCCTCGTGAGGGCGTCGCTGGCGGCGTGCTCCTCGGCGCAGCTGGAACCGGCTTCCCACGCGGCCTCGTTGCGGAAGTCCTCGGCCTGCGCCAGCTGCGCCAGATAGGCGCGAACATCCATCAGCGCGGCCTGGAGGGTGGTCTGCTGGAGGGTGGTCTGGGAACTCATATCGTTTGCCCTTGATCGTCAATCTGAGCGTTAAGTGATGGCCTAATACGGCCGCCGCGTGGCGAAATAGGGGGTGTCCGAAGGTCATACGCAGCGGAAATCACTCACTTTTCCGCTATCTGCCCCTCCCGCCACAGCTTCCCCAGGGGCGGCATGGCATCAGGAAACGGACAACCCTATTCGCGCGCATATGTGGACACCCGCCGGCGGCGGCTGGCTGCCTTGCGGCCCGCGCGCTAGACTGGTTCGGCGAAAGCCTTGTGAGGCTTGAGAGCCCCTCTGCCTTGATCTTGGCCGGACATACCTAATGGAAGCTTACCACCAGCTCCTGCGCCGTATTCTCGACGAGGGCGTGCGCAAGGACGACCGCACCGGCACCGGCACGCTCTCCGTGTTCGGCCACCAGATGCGATTCGACCTCGGGGCCGGCTTCCCGCTCGTGACCACCAAGAAGCTGCACCTGAAGTCCATCGTCCACGAGCTTCTGTGGTTCCTCGCCGGGGACACCAACATCCGCTACCTGAAGGAGAACGGCGTCTCCATCTGGGATGAGTGGGCGGATGCCAACGGCGATCTCGGCCCGGTCTACGGCCACCAGTGGCGCTCCTGGCCGACGCCAGAGGGCGGCGTGATCGACCAGATCGCGCAGGTGGTCTCGGACATCCGCCGCAATCCCGATTCGCGACGCCTCATCGTCACCGCCTGGAATCCGGCGGACGTGGCGAAGATGGCGCTGCCGCCCTGCCACTGCCTGTTCCAGTTCTACGTGCTGGAGGGCAAGCTCTCCTGCCAGCTCTACCAGCGCTCGGCGGACGTGTTCCTCGGCGTGCCGTTCAACATCGCCTCCTATGCCCTGCTCACCCACATGGTGGCGCAGGTGACCGGGCTCGGCGTCGGCGATTTCGTCCATACGCTGGGCGATGCGCACCTCTATGTGAACCATCTCGATCAGGCCCGCGAGCAGCTTTCCCGCACCCCGCGCGCGCTGCCCGTCCTGCGCCTGAACCCGGGGGCGAGGGACATCTTCGCCTTCCGCTACGAGGACATCGAGATCGTCGGCTACGATCCCCACCCGGCCATCAAGGCCCCGGTGGCGGTGTAGGACGGGCCACGCTGCGGCGTGCGGGCGGGCGCCCACTCTCGACCGGCCTCGCCCATCCCCCTCGCTCTCACGAGCCGTCATCCCCCGCCTTGTGCGGGGGATCCACCCAACCGCCCGTCGGCTTTGCGGAACCCGCCACCCCAGCGGCGGAGGTGTGGATCTCCCGGATCAGCCGGGCGATGGCGGTGAAAAGCTGGGGCGGCGCCGCAGTCTGGCGTAGAGTGCGCCCGGCGCTGGCCCCCGGCTCGCGGGCACGTTCTTCCCTTGCGTGAGATCGTGCCCGCGGTTGGACTCAATAAGGTGCTAGCAGCCAAACACGAGCGGGCCGCGCGCCCGCATCATGAGGGAGGAAGCCATGGCCGGAACGGGTGATCTTCTCGGGCAGCTCATCGGCGCGGCGCTCGGCTCGGGCAGCGTGCGGGGCGGCGGCGCGCAGCAGGCCGGGGGCGGATTGCCGGGCGGCGGTCTTCCGGGCGGCCTCGGCGACATTCTCGGTCAGGTGCTCGGCGGCGGCGGTCGCGGCGCGCCCGGCGGCGGCGGCTCGGGCGGCAGCGGGCCCGGCGGATTGGGTGACATCCTCGGGCAGGTTCTGGGCGGCGGCGGTGCGCGTGGCGGCGGCGCGCCATCCGGCCTTCCGGGCGGCCTTGGCGATATTCTCGGACAGGTGCTCGGCGGCGGGCGGGGCGCGCCCCAAGGCGGCCCCTCGTCCGGCCCCTCGTCCGGCCCCTCGGGCGGCGCCTCGGCGGGTCCCACCGGCGGGCTTGAGGACATTCTCGGCCAGATCCTCGGCGGCGGGGGCCGACCTTCCGGCGGCTCGACGCAGGGGGGCGGCGTTTCCGGCGGCGCGGGCGGTGGGCTCGGCGATATCGCGGCGGACGCCCTCGGCCGCGGCGGCTCGAACCCGACCGGCGGCTACACCCCGCCGGAGATGCCCTCCGACTATCGCCAGCCGCAGCCCTCGCCGCAGCCCGGCCATCAGCCCTCCGCCGCCTCCGGTGGCAGCGACCTGATGAAATACGGCGGCCTCGCCATCATCGGCATGCTGGCCTGGAAGGCCCTGCGCAAATGGCAGGCCGGCGCCGGCGGGCGCTCGGCCTTCTCCTCCGGCTCGCCGGACGCGGCCTTCTCCCCCGCGGCGGCGCCGGGCGGGCCGGAGGCCTTCTCCGGCGTGCTGCTCTCGGCCATGGCCGCCGCCGCGCAGGCGGACGGGCAGATCGACGAGGAAGAGGTCTCGCGCATCGGCGGCGGGCTGGAGCGCATGGGCACCGCCTCGCCCGAGCGCGACGCGCTGATCGCCATCCTCACCACCCCGGTCGATCCCAACGAGGTGGTGGCCGCCGCGACGACGCCCGAGGCGGCGCTCCAGATCTACGCGGCCTCGGCCCTCGCCATCCGTCCGGACAACGACGCCGAGCACGCCTATCTGGACTGGCTCGCGGGTTCGCTCGGCATCGATTCCGGCCTGAAGGCGCAGATCGACGGCGAGCTGAACGCCTGAGCGGGCGAGCCACGCTCAGGCGCCGCGCGGAGTCACGTCGTGCGACCACGCTCAAACGCCGCGCGGGCTTGGCGTGCTCACGCCATCGTGCAGGCGCCGGCCGTAACGCCGCCGCAGGGGGCGGCGTAAGGGGAGGCGGGCGCCGGACGGGCGTCCGCGCAGTTTCGCCGGAAAGGACCCTATGCCCCTGTTTCACGAGCGCTCCGGCCGGTTCAGTCCCGAGAAGACCCTGTTCCTCGTGTCCAGCATCCTGCCCGCCGTCTGGCTGGTGGGTCTTGCCGCCAACGGCCAGCTGGGCGCGCGGCCGTGGACGGAAGCCATCCATTTCACCGGCCTGTGGGCCATCCGCTTCCTGGCCGTGACGCTGGCGGTGACGCCGCTGCGGCGGCTGTTCAACCTGCCGAAGCTCTATTTCGGACGGCGCATCTTCGGCCTTGCCGCGTTGGGCTACGCGGCGCTGCACCTCACGCTCTACATCATCGATCAGGGCTTCGGCCGGGCGCTGAGCGAGATCGTGCTGCGGGTCTATCTCACCATCGGCGCGGTGGCGGTGGCGCTGCTCGTGGCGCTGGGGGCCACATCCACCGACGGCGCCATCAAGCGCCTCGGCGCGACGCGGTGGAACCGGCTGCACATGGCCGTCTATGCCATCGCGGTGCTGGGCAGCGTGCATTTCTTCATGCAGTCGAAGCTGGATGTGACGGAGCCGGTGCTGATGGCGGGCCTGTTCCTGCTGCTCTTCGCCTTCCGCATCGCGGGGCGCGGCGGGAGGAGCGTGACGCCCCTCGGCATGGCCGGGCTCTCGGTGGTCGGGGCGGCGCTCACGGCGGGTGTGGAGATGCTGTGGTACGCGCTGGCGACGCGCGTGGACCCGTGGCTGGTGCTGGACGCGAATTTCACCCTCGATCTCGGCCCCCGCCCCGCCGTGTGGGTGCTGGCGATCGGCCTCGCCGTCGCGGTCCTCGCCGCCGTCAAGCCGCCAGCGCCTCGCCCGTCCCGGCGCGCGGCGATGGCCGGCAAGGCGGAGGGCGCCGGGGCCTGACATGGGAAAGGAAGGGGGGCCCTGAGCCCCCCTTCCTCCCGCTCGACGCCGGGCTCCCGGCGAAGAGCCCGGCGAGGCTCGCAAGGGGCTCCCCTCTCCCCTTGCGGGAGAGGGGTTGGGGGTGAGGGGTGAACGCTTCCAGGGCTTCGGCCTGCGGGCCATACGGCGCTCACCCCGGCCCTCTCCCGCAAGGGGAGAGGGGGCGCGAACGGCGGGTTTGCGCCAGGGCCTCGACCCTGCCCTCACGCTGCGGCGCGTTCCGGCACCGGCAGGCCGAGCCATTCAGTGTAGAAGGCGTCGATGTCCGGCTCGAAATCGTGGATCACCGGATACCAGGGGGTGGGCGCCTCCACGTCATGGAGCGTGCCGCATTCGGGGCAGAAATATTCCCGGATCACCTGCCACGCGGGCGTCGGGGCCATGAGGCGGGGATAGATCTCCTCCATCTTCTGCGGTGTATCGCGAACATGGACGCGGGCGTGCAGCTTCCAATTCTCCTTCCAGTCGCAGAAATCGTGGCCGCACTCGCAGCGCACGGTCCACTTCTTCGAGACCTTCTGCTGCACGATGAAGAGCTTCGGGCCGAGCGGCAGGATGATCTTCTCATCCCACGGCACGCGCTCCTGAAGGATTTCCACGTAGGTCACGAACCGCTCGGGGTCCTTCGGCGTGGAGAGCATCTGGTGCAGTGTATCTGGGTCGATCTTGCCTTCCACGAGATCGACGATCTTGGCGCGGGTATAGGACATGGTTTCCTCCTGATTGGTTTCATTGCGGCGTCATCCCCGGCTCGTCCGGGGGATCCACGGTGCCGCTCATAGGGCCGCATGGGCCTTGGGCACCGCTCTCGCCGCGGGGTGGATGCCCCGGACGAGCCGGGGCATGACGGCAGCTGGAAGGGGGAATAACCCCTCACTCCTCCACGAACTGCACGGTGTGCACGTCCGGCAGTTCGGAGATGTCCATGGAGTAGCGCGAGCCGTAGGTGGGCACGCCGATGTCCTCCTCGTTGAGCACCCAGCTCTCCGGCAGGTCCCAGAAGCTGCGGAACTGCTGCTCGAACCTCGGGCCCAGCTTGAAGGAGGCGGCGAACATCTGCTGCACCTGGGTGCCCGCATCCTTGGCGAGGATCTTCTCGCGCTCGCCCTTCATCCACTCGCGGGTGGGGACGGACTTCGCGATGCGATCCTTGCGGATCTGCGCCCGGGCCGCCTTGGTGGCCGCCTCGTCCACCACCACGAGGCCCTCCGGCCCGGTCTTCACCACCACGCCGTAGACATCGCCGGCGAGGCGCTCCAGCACGTAGCCGCCGTTGATGTCGTCGGCCACGGCCTGCGGCTCGCGGTCGAGCGGATCACCGAAGCCGGGGCCGCCGCGCATGTAGTTGAGGTAGAGGTCGTAGTCGGCGAACATCTCCTCGGTGGTGATGGCCTGCTTGTCGCGCTTGATCTGCGCCTTGGGCAGCATCGCGTCCCAGGTGGGGTTCTCCGGGTCCGTGTCGCCGCCGAGCGGGATGTCGGCGCCAGAGGCGATCAGCTCCTTCAGCCCCGTCTTGTGGGCGGCGAAGCGATAGCCGGAGGCGGCGGGATAGCCGCCCATCAGGCCCCAGTCGGACGAGATGTGGCCGTTGCCCATGAAGAACATGGTCCAGTCCTTGGCGTTCCAGACCATGCGCAGGCTCTCGAAGCCGCAGCCGCCGCGATACTTGCCGGAGCCGCCCGAGGACGCCTTGATCTGCCGGCCGAGATAGATCAGCGGCTCGGCCAGTTCCCAGATCTCCATGTCGCCCATGTCGCCTTCCGGGTTCCAGATGGCGGCGGCGTGGGAGAGGCCGTCCTGCACCGCGGTCGCCCCGGTGCCGTTGGCGGCGCACTCGAACGAGTTCACGGCGTGGATCTCGTCATACTGGTTGAAGCCGCCGCCCTGCAGCCAATTGGAGGTGTTGGCGTTGCCCGCATTCACCTCCTCCAGATAGCCGCGGCCGAAATAGGAGCGCGACAGGCCGCGCCACAGGGCCGTCCAGGCGGACACCAGGAAGTGCCACGAATAGGAGAAGGCGACGCGGCGGTCGTCCGGGTTCATCCAGGTGCCCTTGGGCAGGCGGAACTCGGTGCCGTAGGCGGCGCCGTCGTTGATCATCTCCGAGGGGATGAGCGTCTGGGTCATCATCACCCAGATGCCCGAGGTGAAGCTCACCTGATGGGCATTGTAGGTGTGCCAGCCCCAGCGGCTCGCGCCCTCGAAATCCAGCCGCCAGGTGCCGTCCTTGCGGATGGTCATCTCGCAGGGGGCGTGCATGATGGTGTCGAGCTTGGCGAAGTCGGAGGGCACCCGCACGTCCTCATGGGCGTAGGGCACGTCCACGAAGCCCACCTGCCGGTAGGTGCCGGGGATGGTCATGGCCTTGATGCGCGCCTGCAGGCCAAGGCGGCCATGCTCCACCGCCTCGTAGGCGAACTTCCAATAGGCGTCGATGCCCTCTTCCGCGACCACCTCTTCCACCAATTTGCGGATCATGTGGCAGCCGGCGATGCGGGTGCGCTCGTCCAGCATCCAGTAGCGGGTGGTGCGCACCATGCGCTGGCTCTCGTGCAGCCAGTCGCGGAACAGTTCGTCATTGGCGCCCACCTTGCGGCAGGTGATGGAATAGCCGTCGCCGAAGCGCTGCACCTGCCCCGTGGCCATGGAGCCCGGCCCCACCGCGCCGGTGTCGATGACGTGGGTGACGCCACCCACCCAGCCGATCAGCTCGCCTTCCCAGAAAATGGGGACGATGGTGTGGATGTCGCAGGGATGGACGTTACCGATCAGACTGTCGTTGTTGCAGAAGATGTCCCGGTCGTGAACGCCCGGATTGGCCTCCCAATTGTTTTCGATCATGTATTTGATGGCCGCACCCATGGTTCCCACATGGATGATGATGCCGGTGGAGGTGAGAAGGCTGTCGCCCGCCGCGTTGTAGAGGGTGAAGCACAGCTCGCCCTCCTGCTCCACGATGGGAGAGGCGGCGATCTTCTTGGCGGTCTCGCGGGCATCCACCACGCCGGCGCGCAGGCGCGAGAACAGCTTGTTGTAGAGGATGGGCTCGCTCTCGCGCAGCTCCAGGGTCTTCAGGCCGGCATAATGGCCGGTGGCCTTGGTGGCCGTCATCAGCCGGTCGCGATGCTCTTTGAGCGTCTCGCCGCCCCGGACGATGCCGCGGGTGGCGCCCTCAAGGCTGGTCTGCTTGACGTTGACGTTCATGGGGTCGTTTCCTCTTGAGATTGTTTGGGTTTGCTCCCCTCTCCCCTTGCGGGAGAGGGCATCTTCCCGTTTCTCCCCTCTCCCCTTGCGGGAGAGGGGCCGGGGGTGAGGGGTGGGCGGCGCATTGGCCATGGCAGAGCGCTGCGCGTACTCCCCTCTCCCCTCGCGGGAGAGGGGCTGGGGGTGAGGGGGCGGATGTCGCCCGAGGCTCCGCTGCCGGTTCAACCGGCGAGATACCCCTCACCCCATCCCTCTCCCGCAAGGGGAGAGGGGGCCCACCGCTCTGCTTGAGACGCGCCCGCCCTCACACCTCCTTCAGGTGGAAGAGCCGATGCCCGTCGAGCCAGGTCTCGAAGCCGTCGGGCACGACGAAGGTGGTGGCGTCGGATTCGATGATGGCGGGGCCCATGACGCGGTTGCCGGGGCGCAGGGATTCCATCTTGTAGAGCTGCGCATCCACCCACTTCTTCTTGCGATAGAACTTGCGGGTGCCGATCTTTGCGTCCTCCGGCGGGGTCTCGCCCTCTTCCGGCTCCTTCGGGATGCGGGGCTTCGGGATCGGCACCATGCCGCGCATGATGGCGCCGGTGACCGAATAGCCCAGCTCCGGCGAGCGGGCGGACGCCGCATAGACCCGGCCATAGGTGGCGTTGAAGGCGTCTGTGAGCTGGTCCCAGTCGCCGGCGGTGGCGGCGGAGGCCATGGGGCTCTCGATCTCCAGATCGTTCAGCTGCCCGCGATACTGCATGCGGTAGCCGGGCTGGAGCGTCACCTGGTCGGCCGAATAGCCGTTCAGCTTGAACTCCTCCAGCACGTTGTGGGTCAGCTCTTCCCACGCCGCCTGAAGGGTCTCGGCCGCCTTCACCTTGTCCGCCTCCGGGGCGTCCGTCGGCATGTTGATGTCGAGGGACTTGTCGTAGCGATATTCGAAGTCCGCCGCCGCGCAGCCGAAGGCGGAGAAGCCGGCCGCCCAGGCGGGCACGATCACGTCCTCGAAGCCGAGGCCTTCCGTGTAGCCATAGGTGTGGACCGGCCCCGCGCCGCCATAGGAGAAGCAGACGAAGCTCTGGGGCGAATAGCCCTTGCCCGAGATCATCGAACGCAGGTAATCGCGCAGATCGGAGTCCAGCAGCTCGATGATGCCGGCCGCCGCATCTTCCACGGAGAGGCCGAGCTTGTCGGCGATCTGCACCTTGATGGCATCCACCGAGCGCTGCCGGTCGAGCTTCACCGCGCCGCCGAGGAAGTTGTCGGGGTTCAGATAGCCGAGCACCATGTGGCAGTCGGAGATGGTGACGGTCTCGATGCCGCTCTCCTTCCAGCACACGCCCACCCGGTAGCCGGCCGAATCCGGGCCGAGCTTGATGGCGCGGGTGTAGGGATCGAGCCGGATGAAGGAGCCGGCGCCGGCGCCCACGGAATCCATCGCCACCAGCGGCAGGGAGAGAACCAGCCGGGCCATGTCCGGGTCGTTCTTGATGGTCATCTCGCCCTGGGTGATGAGCGCCACGTCGAACGAGGTGCCGCCGATGTCCGAGCAGGCGATGTTCTTGTAGCCGAGCACTTCACCCAGATACTTCGCGCCGATCACCCCGCCGATGGGGCCGGAGACGATGGTGCGGGCCAGCTCCTTCGCCTTCCAGGAGATGGTGCCGCCATGGGTCGCCATCACGCGGAAGTCGAACTTGGTGCCGCGCTCCTTGAAGGCGTTGGAGATCTTGGAGAGCGTCTGGCGCGAGGGCTCGGCGGCGTAGCCTTCGAGGATGGTGGTGTTGGTGCGGTGGGTTTCCTTGCGCACCGGATAGTAATCAGCCGAGGCGAAGACCGGGATCTTCTTGCCGCTCTTCTCCACTTCCTCCAGCACGATGTCGCGCACGCGGCGCTCGTTCACCGGGTTCTTGTAGGAGTGGAGCAGGGAGATGACGATGCCTTCCACATCGGCGGCGATCAGTTCGCGGGCCGCCGCGCGGGCGCTGTCCTCGCGCAGGGGGATCACCTGCGTGCCCATCATGTCGGTCCGCTCGATCACGCCGCGGGTGAGCTGGCGGGGCACCAGCGGCGGGTCGTAGCGGTGGGTGTTGAGGTGGATGCGGTCCTCATAGGCATAGCCGAGGTGGCTCTGCACCGCGCGGCCCATGCGGTGGAAATCCTCCATGCCGCGATTGACGATGAGGCCGCACTTCAGCCCCTTGCGCTGGACCACGCGATTGAGCATCGCGGTGCCGGAATAGACGCCCGTCTGCAGCTGGGCGAGCGCCTCGTGGAGCGACATGCCCCAGTTGGCGAGCCCGTCCTCAGAGGACGCGATGAGGCCGAGGGCCTCGTTCTGCGGCGTGGACTGGGCCTTGCCGACGACGAAGTCGCCATCCTGGTCCACGAAGAAGGTATCCGTCATGGTGCCGCCGGCGTCGATGCCGAGCACCTGGACGCTGCGCAGGTTTCCCACGGGAACGTTCACGCTCGTTTCCTCCCTGTCTTGCCGGCGTTGGATTTTTCGGTGCCGGCTCGCAGCATGAGGGGCAGGATGCGTGCCAATCACGATCGACTGTATAAATGTGAGGATTCTCCTGATATTTGTGCAATGCGTCATGTAATATGAAAGTCTTCGACTGTCCGATTTCCGGACACTTGTTGTCCGCCGTCCGGTCGTTTCAGACGACGACTGCCGCCGGGTGGCCGGCCGGACTTGCGAGCGGCATGAAAGTGCGCGTATTCTCCGGCCAAAGCCGCCGCCGCCGGCCTCGCTGCCGGCGGTCAGAATGCGGCATTTCAGGGAGTGAACCCGCCTGCGGGCGCTGCGGCCAACGGCCAAGGCCGCCCGCCGGCCAATGGCTCAGGCGGCGCACCACGGGAACGCCGCGCCGCCCGGCCCGGAGGGCAGAGCTGGTGCCACATCGCGAGATTGCGCGCGCCTGGGAGGCGTTTCATCAGGACGGCGCGGCCTCCGCCGTCATCCGCCCGGCGGTGATGGCGTCGTGGCAGCGCTCCCGCCTTCATCTCATCGCCGCCGACCGCGCGGCCGCCCCCCTCGTGAGCGAGGCGGAGCTGTTCCGCCGCCGCCACCAGAACAACCGCCTCGTCACCGCCGCCCGCCTCGCCATGGAGGAGGCGCGCCACCTCCTTTCCGATGCCCATTCCATGCTCATCCTCTCCGATCCGGACGGCACGATCCTGGAGGCGGAGGGCGATGCCCGCGCCCTCGATACCGGGCAGGAGGTGAAGCTCCAGCAGGGCGGCCGCTGGTGCGAGGCCGAGATCGGCACCAACGCCATCGGCACGGCGCTGGCCTGCGGGCGCCCGGTGCAGATCCACGCCGCCGAGCACTTCTGCGCCCCCGTCCAGCGCTGGACCTGCGCGGCGGCCCCGGTGCGCCATCCCCTCGACCGGGAGATCATCGGCGCGGTGGACATTTCCGGCTCCACCGACACCTTCAACCCGCAGAACCTCGCCCATGCGGTGGCCCTCGCCCACCAGATCGAGGCGGTGATCGGCCGGCGCATGGAGATGGAGCACGAGCAGGTGCTGCGCCATTTCCTCTCCAAGCGTTCGCTGTGGCTCACTGAAGAGATCCTCGCCTTCGGCCGCTCCGGCGCGCTCATCTATTCCACCGACCGCGCTCTGAAGGAGGCCGCGCGCCGCTCCGACCGGCTCATCACGGACGGGCGCCTCGCCGCGCTCAAGGACGTGACGCCCGACGCCTGGGCGGAGCGCATCGGCCAGCTTCTGCCCGGGGCCAGCGTCGAGATCGTGCGGGAGGATGGCGAGGAGATCGGCGGCGTGGTGGTGCTCCACGCGGCGCGCCGGCCCAAACCGGCCCAGCGCGATCCCGCCCGGGAGCTGGAGCCCCTCGCATTCGACGCCATCATCGGCGAGAGCGCGCTCATGCAGGAGGTGAAGGCCAAGGCGCGCCGCATGGCGGACAGCGGCCTGCCCATCCTCTTGGAAGGCGAGACCGGCGTGGGCAAGGAGGTGTTCGCCCGCGCCATCCACGGCGTGCGCGCGCCGGCCGGCCCCTTCGTGCCGCTCAATTGCGGCGGCCTGCCGCGCGATCTCATCGCCAGCGAATTGTTCGGCTACGAGAAGGGGGCCTTCACCGGCGCCGACGCGGCCGGCAAGCAGGGCAAGGTGGAGGCGGCGGACGGCGGCCTCCTCTGCCTCGACGAGATCGGCGAGATGCCGCTGGAGCTGCAATCCTATCTGCTGCGCGTGCTGGAAGATGGCGTGGTCTATCGCGTCGGCGGCCACACCGGACGGCGGGTGGACCTGCGCCTCGTCTCCATGACCAACCGCGACCTCTCCGGCGAGGTGGCGGCCGGGCGCTTCCGGAAAGACCTGTTCTATCGCATTGCCGCGCTGCGCCTGCGCATCCCGCCCCTGCGCGAGCGGGGCGAGGACGTGCTGCTCCTGCTCGATCACATCGGCCGCAGCGCCGCCGCCCGCGTCGGCCTTCCCGCCCCGCGCTTCACGGAAGGCGCCCGCGCGGCGCTCGCCGCCTATGCCTGGCCGGGCAATGTGCGCGAGCTGCGCAACGTGGTGGAGATGCTCATCGCCATGGGCAGCGCCGACGCGCCCATCGATGTCGGCGACCTGCCGCCGGAAATCGCCACCGCCGCCGAGGCCCCACCCCCGGCCACCGATCTGCGCACCGTGGAGGAAGCCGCCATCCGCGCCGCCGTGGAGGCCTGCGGCGGCAACCTCACCCGCGCCGCCCGCCGCCTCGGCATCGCCCGCTCGACACTCTACATGCGCCTCGCCGCGCTGGAGGCGAAGGGGGAGGGGTAGGGGCAGAGTGGCCGAAGGCCCGTCGCCCCATCACCCCGCCAGCATTCCCATCAGCACCTCCAGCGCAGTCTCCGGCGTGGCGCGCGGCCAGTCGGGCATCTGGTGGCGGAAGAAGGTGGTCTGCCTTTTGGCATAACGGCGGGTGTCGCTCTGGCCCTCGGCGATGGCCTCGGCGAGCGACATTTCCCCCCTGAGATAGCGCGTGAGGGCCGGCGCGCCGTGGGCCTTGAGCACCGTGCGGTCGGGCGCGAGGTTGCGCGCGGCGAGGGCGCGGACCTCCTCCAGCGCGCCGGCTTCCATCATGGTCTCGAAGCGGGCATCGATGCGCTGGCGCAGCAGGTCGCGGTCCACCTCCAGCACGATCTTCGCGCAGCGGGCGGCATCAAGCACGGGGGGCTGAGCGTCGCGCTGCCAGTCGGTCAGGGAGCGGCCGGTAGCGCGGATCACCTCCAGCGCGCGCAGCACGCGCTGGCGATCGTTCACCTTCAGCCGCCCGGCGCTCGCGGGATCGACCGTCGCGAGGCGGGCGTGGAGGGCCGGGCTGTCCAGCGCCTCGGCCGCGCCGCGCACCTCGGCGCGCACGGCTTCGGGAATGGCGGGAATTTCGGCAAGCCCCTGCGTCAGCGCCCGGAAATAGAGCCCCGTGCCGCCCACGAACACCGGCAGCCGCCCCGCCGCGCGCGCCTCGCCAAGGGCGCGTTTCGCATCCTCCAGCCAGCGACCGACGGAATAGTCCGTGTCCGCATCCACATGGCCGTAGAGGCCGTGGGGGACCCGCGCCATTTCCGCGACGGTCGGCCGCGCCGTGAGGACGTGAAGATCGCCATAGACTTGCATGGAATCTGCATTGAGGACGATGCCGCCCGTTCGCTCGGCCACGGCCAGCGCGCGTGCCGACTTGCCGCTGGCGGTCGGACCTGCGATGAGCACCGCCAAAGCTTTTCCCCCGTCGAGCTCAGAAAATTCCATGGCCTACGTCGCGACGCTGATTTCAAACCCATCTGCCCCGGCTTTGACCTACGAGGCAATCCATGCCGCCCTTTCCGTGCTGCCCGAGGCGCAGGATCCGGTGGTCCTGGACGAGGGCGTGGCGGTGGACATCCATTTCGCCCCGGAACTCGCGGCCGATGCCGGCGCGCTGGCGGATGCGGTGCGCGGTGCGCTGAACGGCGCCCCCATCGATGTGGTGGTGCAGCTGGAGACCGGCCGGCGCAAGCGCCTGTTCCTCGCCGACATGGATTCCACCATGATCGGGCAGGAGTGCATCGACGAGCTGGCCGACCTCGTGGGCCTGAAGGCGCATGTCTCCGCCATCACCGAGCGCGCCATGCGCGGCGAGATCGCCTTCGAGCCGGCGCTGCGCGAGCGCGTGGCGCTGCTGCGTGGTCTTTCGGCCAGCGTGGTGGGCGACGTGCTGCGCGAACGCATCACCCTGACCCCCGGCGGGCCGGAGCTGGTGGGCACCATGAAGGCGAACGGCGCCTATGCCGCCCTCGTCTCCGGCGGCTTCACGCTGTTCACCCAGGAGATCGCCGCGCGCATCGGCTTCGACGAGCACCGCGCGAACGAGCTGCTGGTGGAGGCGGGCACGCTGGTGGGCAGTGTGGCCGAGCCCATCCTCGGCCGCGAGGCCAAGCTCGCGACGCTGGTTGACCTGCGCGACCAATTGCACCTCGCCCCCTCCGAGACCATGGCCGTGGGCGACGGCGCCAACGATCTGGCCATGCTGGGGGAAGCGGGCCTCGGCGTCGCCTATCACGCCAAGCCCGCCGTGGCGGCGGCGGCCCATGCCCGTGTCGATCACGGCGACCTCACCGCGCTGCTCTACATGCAGGGCTACAGCCGCAACGAGTTCCGGATCGCCTGAGCGGGCGGGGCTGCCGCCTATTGCGCCGTACCCTGGCCGGCGGCGGTGCCCTGCTGGGTCTGGGCGTTCTGCGAGCGGGGCAGGGGGATGACGCGCACCTTGCGCTGGCCCGGCTGCTCGGAGGCGGGGGCGAGCGGGGCGGCGACGGTGGCGGCCACGGGACCGCCGGCGGCGGCCTCGGCGGCGGCGGTGCTGCCGGCCGGGGGCTTGGCGCCGGCCTTGCCGCCCTTGGTCGGGTCGGCGGGGCGCGGGGCGGACATTTCGCGCGCCTGCTCCTCGGTCACCAGAATGTCGCCCTTGCGCAGGGTGGTCTCGTCCTCAAGCCCCGCGAGCGCCTGCGCCCACGACTGGCCGGCCGGCTTGCACGTGCAGGACGGCACCAGCTCCTTGCGGTAGCGCAGGGCGTTGGGCAGCGACATGTAGGACTGGCCGGAGATGCTCACCGCCGACTTGATATCGCCGCTGAAGGTGAACAGCTGCGCGTCCGAGCCGGGGCACAGCCGCTTGCAGAGCTGGTCGTCCTGCGCGTAGCGGCTGGCGTTGGTGGAATTGGCCATGGGGAAGAAGTAGCCGTCGCACGTCCTGACGCACACGGTGCGCGAGTAATAGGTCTTCGGCGTTTCCAGCGGCATCAGGTCGAGGTCGGGCGAGGATTCCTCGGGCTGGGTCTGCTGGGTGCCGAAGATGGCCTCGAAGAAGTTCTTCGGCCGCGCCGGCTCGTTGGCGCGGCGGGCGGCCTGCACGGCGGCGGTGTATTGCGGGCCGCAATTGTTCTGGGCGAGGGCGATGATGAGCGCCCGGCGCTGGCCGCCGGTGTCGGCGCCGCCGCGCTCGAGGCCGGCGATCTGCGACCTGAGGCGCGAGACCTGATCGTCGATCTGGTCGCACTGGGGCGGCCGGGGCGGGCCCTGGAAGATGAGGAAGCCGCGCGGCGCATCGCAGCCCATGCCGCGCGCCTGCGCCGTGAGGCGATCGAGATCGCCGCGGAGCCTGGCGGCCTGCGCCTGCTGGTTGGCGGCGCCGCCGGCGCTGCGGTCGAGGGCCATCAGGGAGCCTTCGAGCTGCTGGCACGCGGGGCTGCCGGCCTGCGCCAGAGCGGTCCCCGCCGTGGTGACGGCGACCATGAGGCCCAGGGCCAGACGGCGGAGCGAACCCATGGCCAGCCGGCCCGTCGTGCCGCTCGCACCCTTCAGGGCAACCGGGCTTCCGGCGCCGATCCCTCGCGCGGACTCCATCCTCAGCTCTTCTCTCCACTGGCGCCGTGCCGAACCGTGACCGGTCCGGCGCCCCTCTATAACCCCACAGCGCGGGGCAATGGTGACGAAACTGTGGCCCCTCGCCGGAAGGTGAGGGGCAGGTCCAGTCCCCGCCGTCAGCCCCGGCCGCGCGAGCGGATGTTGTAGCTGTCGAACGCATATTCCGCGATCTGCCACCACACCAGCTGGTCGGCGCGGATGGCGAGCATGGAGTCGAGCGCCTGCTTGAAGGCCGGGTTGGCTGCGGCAAGCTCGTTGTACAGCTCGTAGGACGCCTTGTAGCCCGCCTCCATGATGGATTGCGGGAAGGGCTTCAGCTCAACCCCCTGCTGCACCAGCCGGCGCAGGGCCGGGGGGTTCACCGAATCGTACTTGGCCAGCATCCAGTTGTTGGCGGCCTCGGCGGCGTTGCGGACGATGGCCTGGTAGTGCTTCGGCAGCGCGTTCCACTGGGCGTTGTTGATGACGAGATGCAGCATGGCGCCGCCCTCCCACCAGCCGGGGTAGTAGTAATATTTGGCCACCTTCACGAGGCCGAGCTTCTCGTCGTCATAGGGGCCGACGAACTCCGCCGCGTCGATGGAGCCGCGCTCCAGCGCCGGGTAGACGTCGCTCGGGGCGATCTGCTGGGGCACCACGCCGAGCTTCGCCAGCACCTGCCCGCCGATGCCGCCGATGCGGAATTTCAGGCCCTTGAGGTCGGCGACGTCGTTCAGCTCCTTGCGGAAGAAGCCGCCCATCTGGCAGCCCGAATTGCCGAGCGGCATGGAGGTGACATTGTACTTGGCGAGCACGCCGTTGATGATCTCAGCGCCCCCGCCGAAGAACCACCACGAGTGCTGCTGGCGCGAGTTGAAGCCGAACGGCACGCCCGTGCCGAAGGCGAGCGCGGTGTCCTTGCCGGTGTAGAAATAGGTGGCGGTCTGGGCGCACTCCAGCGAGCCGCTGGACACCGCATCGAGCGCCTGCAGGCCCGGCACCAGCTCGCCGGCCGGGAAGGTCTGGATCTGGAAGCGGCCGTCCGTGGCCTCGGCCACGTATTTGGCGAAGATCTGCGCGGTGCCGAAGATGGTGTCGAGGGAGCGCGGGAAGGAGGAGGTGAGGCGCCACTTCACCTCGGGCTGGGTCTGCGCGAGGGCGGGGGCGGCGACCGCGCCGGTGGCGAGCGCGGTGGCGGACGCGCTAATGAAGTGGCGGCGCTTGATCTCCATGGATGTGCTCCTTGGGCCGGTTGATCGGCTCTCTGGCTTGGGGCGAACGCGTGTGGGGCGAAAGGGGTGTCACGCGGCGCGCCGGCCGTCAATGTCGGCGCTGAGTGGCACCATGATATTGCGCCGCTCTTCCGCTCAGGGCGGCGCTTCCCATATGTCGGATGCCCGCGCGTTCGGGCGCCGGGCTGAGGCCGCTTTCCGGGGAGTTCCATGACGCACGCTTTCTCGACCGTCCGTCCCACCGTCACCTGCCGTCTCGGCCGCCTCGCACTTGCGTGCGCGCTCGGCGTCGCGGCGCTCGCGGGCGGGCCGGCGCTGGCGCAGGAGCCCGACCTCATCTTCCGCAAGTCCACGGTCTGGAAGTTCCTGACGCCCGACGACAAGCTCGCCGTCTACGGCATCGACGACCCGGTGGTGAACGGCGTCGCCTGCCACTACACCACGCCCGAGAAGGGCGGCGTGAAGGGCATGGTGGGCCTCGCGGAGGAAGTCTCCGACATTTCCCTCGCCTGCCGGCAGGTGGGGCCGATCTCCTTCAAGTCGAAGTTCGAGCAGGGCGACGTGGTGTTCCGCGAGAGCCGCTCCTTCTTCTTCAAGAAGATGCAGATCGTGCGCGGCTGCGACACCAAACGGAACGTGCTCGTCTATCTCGTCTATTCCGACAAATTGATCGACGGCAGCCCGAAGAACTCCACCTCCACCGTGCCGGTCATGCCCTGGGGTGGCAATACCGACGTGCCGAAGTGCGCGGACTTCCTGAAGTAGCGGCAGGATGAACGCCGCGCGCCCGGGCCGGAGACCTCTCCGCCCGGACGCGCGGCGTGCTGTTCAGAGGAAGTTCACCTTGCCCGTGCCAATGTCGTACATGGCGGCGGCCGACTTCAGCTTACCGGCGGCGGCCCGCTCCGACAGGATCGGTGCCGCGGTCTGCGCCAGCTTGGCGTTCAGCTTCACGTTCTGGTCGCTGGCGGCGGCGAGCAGATCGGCCGGATTGCTCCGCATGGCCTCATAGACGGCCGGGCGGATGGCGTTGACGAGGCTCGGCAGGTGGCCGGGCGGCAAAGTGTTGTCCTTGATGGACGTGATGGTCGCCTGCACCGCCCCGCACGAGGCATGGCCGAGCACGAGGATCAGCTTCACGCCGAGCACGGCGGTGGCGAATTCCAGGCTCGCCAGGCCGTTTTCATCAATGAAGTTGCCGGCCACCCGGACGATGAACAGTTCGCCCGGCCCCTGGTCGAACACCAGCTCCGGCACCACCCGCGAATCCGAGCAGGCGACAATGGCCGCGAACGGTGCCTGGCCCATGGCACGCTTCAGGCGGCCGGCGGAATAGTCCGCCTGCTGGGGCGTGCCGGCGACGTAGCGGGCATTGCCGTCCACCAGGCGCTTCATGGCCTCGTCCGGCGTGACCGGGGTGGCCGTGCCGTAGCCGGACTGGGCGAAGGCGGAGGCGGCGAACAGCGGCGCGGCGGCGAGGGCCAGTCCGCCCGCGAGCCCACCGGCAAGCAGACGACGGCGTCCGATGGATGGTGATGAGCACGTCTCGCACATGGGGCAGTCCTCTCCCGGTCACGGTGTTTCTGGCGTGTTTGGACCGGTCCTCCTGCGTGCCGCAGGGGACAGGCCGGCGCCGACCATAGCCGATCCGGTGCGGAAGACTGAAATACCGCGATCACAAAAAGGGGACCTAAAGCATCGCCATGCAACGGCAATTCGCAGCGGGCGGCCGGGAAGGCCGCCGGCTACCGCGAGCAGGTGATGGCCACCGTCTCCGGGCACAGCGGGCCGATGCAGATGGGGGCCGGCGCGGCGACGCTGGACGGTGTGAAGGCGGAGGCATGCGCCGTCACGCGGCCGAAATCGATGACCTGGCTGTAGGCATGGGTGCGGCACCAGGCTTCCGCCACCTTCTGCCCGCACGGCGCGCCGGAGGCGAGGCAGGAATCGATGCTGGAGCCGTCGGAATTGTCGATAAGGAAGATGCGCGTCTCCGCCATGGCCGGCGCCATCAGCGACAGGCTCGCCACGGCGACGGCGGCGAGGGTTCGGATCAGCGGCATGGACAGGTCGGAACCTCGTTGAAAGCGCGTGCCTGCGCTTGCGAGCGCCGGGACGACGGGCGGGATGGCTGGATACACGCCGAACCCCCGCCCGGTGCTCCAAGGTCCGGATAGTCTCTCGCGCCGGGGCAGGTCAAGCGAGGGACGATAACGATCCGCTGAGGTGGCGCCTCGCTCCAGCCGAGCCGGCGCGCCGTCGGGCGGCGTGAAACATCTTGACGCGCGCCCGCGCCCGAACCATTGTCCCGCGCCATGAACGGCGGTCTCGTCACCATCTGCGCCATTGCGGCGATTATTTGCGGTTAGCCGAAAAGCTGGCCGCGGCCGTCCTTTGCTCATCTTCTTAGACAAGGATCTGGACGCCCCGGCCGGTGGACCGGCTTGGCGCTTGTGCGCCATTCGGGGGAACGATCCATGGAGCTCAGGCTCTACAACACGCTGACCCGCTCGAAGGACCTTCTGCGTCCGCTCGATCCCTTGAACGTGCGCATGTATGTGTGCGGGCCGACGGTCTACGACCATGCCCATATCGGCAATGCGCGCCCGGTCATCGTCTTCGACGTGCTGTTCCGCCTGCTGCGGCGCCTCTATGGCGAAAGCCACGTCAAATACGTCCGCAACATCACGGACGTGGACGACAAGATCAACGCCCGCGCCGCCGACCGCTCCATCTCCATCCGCGACCTGACGGAAGAGACCTACCGCTGGTTCCGCGAGGATACGGCGGCGCTGAACTGCCTGCCGCCCACCGTGGAGCCGCGCGCCACCGAGCATATCGAGGAGATGCGCATCCTCATCGAGCGGCTCGTCGCCTCGGGCCACGCCTATGTGGCGGAGGAGCATGTCCTGTTCAACGTGCCCTCCATGCCGGACTACGGCCGTCTGTCGCGCCGCTCGCTGGACGAGATGATGGCCGGCGCCCGCGTGGACGTCGCCCCCTACAAGCGCGACGCCATGGACTTCGTTCTGTGGAAGCCGAGCGCCGAGGGCGTGCCCGGCTGGCCCTCGCCCTGCGGCATCGCCACCCCCGGCCGGCCCGGCTGGCACATCGAATGCTCGGCCATGAGCTGGAAGCACCTGGGCGAGACCTTCGACATCCACGGCGGCGGCATCGATCTCGTCTTCCCGCACCACGAGAACGAGATCGCGCAGTCGCGCTGCGCCTTCCATTCCGGCGTGATGGCGCAGATGTGGATGCACAACGGCTTCCTGATGCTGGAAGGCGAGAAGATGTCGAAGTCCCTCGGCAACTTCGTCACCATCCGCGAGCTGCTGGACGAGTGGCCGGGCGAGGTGCTGCGCCTCGCCATGCTCTCCACCCACTACCGCCAGCCCATCAACTGGACCCGCCAGGGCCTCGGCTTCGCCGCCAAGACGCTGGACAAGTGGTATCGCGTGATCGGCGACGTGGAGGCCGAGACGGGCGAAGGCAACCCCTTCGAGACCGAGATCGCAGATCGCCTCGCCGACGATCTCAACACCCCGTCCGTCATCGCACACCTGCACCACCTCGCCGAGGTGGCGGAGCACGAGGACACCTCCTCAGCCCTGCGCCGCCGCTTCAAGGGCGCGGCGAACCTCCTCGGCCTGCTGGGCGACACCGAAACCGGGTGGCGCGCGCGGCAGAAGGAGGCCATTGCCCTCGATGAGGGGGTGATCGCCGATCTGATCGCCCAGCGCATCGCCGCCCGCAAGGCGAAGGACTTCAAGCGCGCCGACCAGATCCGCGAGGAGCTGGCCGCCAAGGGCATCGTGCTGATGGACAACAAGGACGGAACCACGAGCTGGGAGGTGTCGCGATGAGCGCGATCGCTTTGCGCCCTTACCTCCCGGCCGACGCGCCGGCGCTGGCCGACCTGTTCCGCGCCGCCATCGCCGAGCTGACTGGCGAGGATTACGACAGCGAGCAGCAGGAGGCCTGGGCCGCCAAGGCCGACGACGCGGAGGCCTTTGCCGCCCGCCTCGCCGCGAGCCTCACCCTCGTCGCCCTGCGCGGCAAGGCGGTGGCGGGCTTCGTCTCGCTGAAGGACAATGCCCACATCGAGATGCTGTATGTGGCGCCCGACGCGGTTGGCACGGGCGTCGCCAAGGCCCTGTGCGATGCCGCCGAGACGCTGGCCAAGGCCCGCGGCACCCGCAAGCTCACCGTGGACGCCAGCGACACCGCCCTCGGCTTCTTCCAGAAGCGCGGCTACGTCCCCCAGCGCCGCAACATGGTGCCGCTGGCCGACACCTGGCTCGCCAACACGGCCATGGAGAAGACGCTGGGGGAGGGGGCGGGGCAATGACGGCCGCAACTGCCGAGGTGCGTGAACGCCTCTATCTCTTCGACACCACCCTGCGCGACGGGGCGCAGACCAATGGCGTCGATTTCACCGTGGCCGACAAGCTCCGGGTGCTCGCCCTGCTGGACCGGCTGGGGATGGACTATGTGGAGGCCGGCTATCCCGGCGCCAATCCCACCGACACGCAGCTGTTCGCGCAGAAGCACGACGCCAAGGCGCGCGTGACCGCCTTCGGCATGACCAAGCGCCCCGGTCGCTCGGCCTCCAACGATCCCGGCGTCGCGGCGCTGCTGGCGGCTCAGGCGGATGCCATCTGCTTCGTCGCCAAATCCTCCGCCTATCAGGTGCGGGTGGCGCTGGAGACGACCAAGGAGGAGAACCTCGCCTCCATCCGCGAGAGCGTCGAGGCGGCGATTGCCGCCGGGCGCGAGGCGCTGGTGGATTGCGAGCATTTCTTCGACGGCTTCAAGGAAGACCCCGACTTCGCCCTCGCCTGCGCCCGCACCGCCTACGAGGCCGGCGCGCGCTGGGTGGTGCTGTGCGACACCAATGGCGGCACGCTGCCCCACGAGGTGGAAGCCATCGTCGCCGAGGTGGTGAAGGTGGTGCCGGGCACGAATGTGGGCATCCACGCGCACAATGACACCGAGCAGGCGGTGGCGAATTCGCTCGCCGCCGTGCGCGCTGGCGCGCGGCAGATCCAGGGCACGCTCAATGGCCTCGGAGAGCGCTGCGGCAATGCCAACCTCTGCTCGCTCATCCCCACCCTGCTGCTGAAAAAGGATTTCGCCGAGCGCTTCGACATCGGCGTCAGCGAGGAGGCGCTGGGCGAACTCGTCCACGTCTCCCGCACGCTGGACGAGATGCTGAACCGCGCCCCCGACCGGCACGCGCCCTATGTGGGCGAGAGCGCCTTCGCCACCAAGGCCGGCATCCATGCCTCCGCCATCCTGAAGGACCCCGCCACCTACGAGCATGTCGCGCCGGAAAAGGTGGGCAACCGCCGCCGCGTGATGGTCTCCGACCAGGCCGGCCGCTCCAATGTGCTGTCCGAGCTGGAGCGCCTCGGCGTGCCGGTGGACAAGAAGGACCCGCGCATCGCCCGCCTGCTGGACGAGGTGAAGGAGCGCGAGGCGCTGGGCTATTCCTACGAGGCGGCGGACGCCTCCTTCGCGCTGCTGGCCCGCCGCATGCTGGGCTCGGTGCCCGACTATTTCGCGGTGGAGCGCTTCAAGGTGAACGTGGAGCGCCGCTACAACGCGCAGGGCGAGCTTGTCACCGTGGCGGAAGCCATCGTGAAGGTGAAGGTGGACGACGAGACCATGATCTCCGCCGCCGAGGGCAACGGCCCGGTGAACGCGCTCGACGTGGCCCTGCGCAAGGATCTCGGCAAGTACCAGCCCTTCATCTCCGGCCTCCACCTCACCGACTATCGCGTGCGCGTGCTGAACGGCGGCACGGAGGCGGTGACGCGGGTGCTGATCGAGAGCGCGGACGAGACCGGCGACCGCTGGACCACGGTGGGCGTCTCTCCCAACATCATCGACGCGTCCTTCGAGGCGCTGCTGGATTCGATCACCTGGAAGCTCTTGAAGGAAGGCGCGCCGGCGTAGGTTCCCCGGACAAGCGACGGCATGGCCGGAGGCGTTTTCGGAGCCTTCGTCGGGTCAGCGCATGTCCATTCGCGTGTCATCGCCTGGCTCGTCCGGGCGATCCACCCATCCGTCCGCGCAATGCCCCCATAATCGCCCGGCCCAACCGTGGATCGCCCGGACGAGCCGGGCGATGACAGCGGCGTAACTGCCTCCCCTCTCCCTCAGGGTGGAGAGGGCGAGCAGCCTTGACTACTTCCCCGCCAGCGCCTTCAGCGCGGCGAGCACCGCTTCCGTGTCCGCACCCAGCCGCGGACTGGCGCTTTTCGCCACCTGCCGCACGCCGTCGAGCACGATGGGGCTGGCGACGGCGGGAATGGTGCCGCCGCCGGCCTCGGCCAGGTCCACGCGCAGGCCGCGTGCCTTCACCTGCGGGTCCTCGAACACTTGCGAGACCGTATTGATCGGCCCCGCCGGCACGCCCTTCGCCTCCAGCGCGGCGAGGAGATCGTCGCGGGCGAAGGCCATGGTCAGCGCGGTGAGCTTCGGCACCAGCACGGCACGGTTGGCGACGCGGGCGGGATTGGTGGCGTAGTCTGTCTCCTGCGCCAGCTCCGGCGCGCCGAGCACGGCGCAGAAGCGGGCAAACTGGCCGTCATTGCCGATGGCGGCGATGAAATAGCCGTCCGCGCAGGGGAAGACCTGATAGGGCACGATGTTGGGATGGGCATTGCCCATGCGCTTCGGCGCCCTGCCGGAGGTGAGATAGTTCATGGCCTGGTTGGCGAGAACGCCCACCTGCGTGTCGAGCAGGGCCATGTCCACATGCCCGCCCGTGCCGGTCTCGTCCCGCCGGCGCAGCGCGGCGAGGATGCCGACCGTGGCATAGAGGCCGGTGAAGATGTCGGCGAAGGCGACGCCCACCTTCTGCGGCTCCCCATCCGGCGCGCCGGTCAAGTCCATGATGCCGCCCATGCCCTGCACGAGGAAGTCATAGCCCGCGCGCGGCGCGTATGGCCCGTCCTGGCCGAAGCCGGTGACGGAGCAATAGACGAGGCGGGGGTTCTCTTTCCTCAGGCTTTCATAGTCGAGCCCGTATTTCTTCAGGCCGCCGACCTTGAAGTTCTCGATGAGCACGTCGCTTTGCCGGGCGAGATCGCGGATGATGGCCTGTCCCTCTTCCGTCTCGAAATCCACCGCCACCGAGCGCTTGCCGCGATTGGTCGCGTGGAAATAGGCGGCGCCGAGGTCCGCCCCGTCCGCCCCCTTCAGGAAGGGCGGCCCCCAGGTGCGCGTGTCGTCCCCGCCGCCCGGCCGCTCCACCTTGACGACCTCCGCCCCGAGATCGGCCAGCAACTGCCCGCACCACGGTCCGGCGAGGATGCGGGCGAGTTCGAGGACGCGAAGGCCGGCGAGGGGAGGGGAGGCAGGAGGGGACATGGGGGAGACTCGTTGTGACGAATGAGCCGGATGACGATGGGGGCGTCGCCGCGTCCGCTGTCATCCCCCGGCTCGTGCGGGGGATCCACTCTGCCGTTTGTCAGGCGGCCGGCCAAGCGGCGTGGTGGATGCCCCGGACGAGCCGGGGCATGACGGTTCTTCTGTGGCTCGCAGGCGCTCTCAAAAGAACGCCTGAATCCCCGTGATCGCGCGGCCGAGGATCAGCGCGTGGATGTCGTGGGTGCCTTCATAGGTGTTCACCGTCTCGAGGTTCGCGGCGTGGCGGATGACATGGTACTCGGCGGCGATGCCGTTACCGCCATGCATGTCGCGGGCGACCCGCGCGATGTCGAGCGCCTTGCCGCAATTGTTGCGCTTGAGGAAGGAGATGGCCTCGATGGGCAGCGTGCCCTCATCGAACATCCGCCCCGCGCGCAGAGCGAGCTGAAGGCCGAGGGCGATCTCGGTGGCCATGTCCGCCAGCTTCTTCTGCACCAGCTGGGTGGCGGCGAGCGGCTTGCCGAACTGCTTGCGGTCCAGCGTGTACTGGCGGGCGGCGGCGTAGCAGGCTTCCGCCGCGCCCATGGCGCCCCAGCCGATGCCGTAGCGGGCGCGGTTGAGGCAGCCGAAGGGGCCGGGCAGGCCGGCGGCGTTGGGCAGGAGGTTCTCTTCCGGAATCTCCACGTCCTCCAGCACGATCTCGCCGGTGATGGAGGCGCGCAGCGAGAGCTTGCCCTCGATCTTGGGGGTGGAGAAGCCCTTCATGCCGCGCTCCACCACGAAGCCCTTGATGGCATTGTCGTGCGCCGCCGATTTCGCCCACACCACCGCGAGGTCGGCGATGGGCGAATTGGTGATCCACATCTTCGCGCCCTTGAGGCGATAGCCGCCGTCGATCTTCTCGGCGCGGGTGCGCATGCCGGCGGGGTCGGAGCCGGCGTCCGGCTCGGTGAGGCCGAAGCAGCCCACCCATTCGCCGGTGGCGAGCTTGGGCAGGTACTTCTTGCGCTGCTCTTCCGTGCCGTAGGCGTAGATGGGGTGCATGACGAGGGAGGACTGCACGCTCATGGCCGAACGGTAGCCACTATCCACCCGCTCCACTTCCCGCGCCGCGAGGCCGTAGGCCACGTAGCCGAGGCCGGCGCCGCCATATTCCGCCGGAATGGTGGGGCCGAGGAGGCCCAGCTCGCCCATCTCGTTCATGATCTCGCGGTCGAAGCGCTCGTCGAGATAGGCGGAGGTCACGCGCGGCAGGAGCTTCTCCTGCGCATAGTCGCGGGCGGTGTCGCGGACGAGGCGCTCGTCCTCGGTGAGCTGGCTGTTGAGATCGAAGGGGTCGGCCCAGTCGAAGGTCGGCTTACCGGATGCGGCCATGGTGCGTCTCCCGCGCTCGAAGGCACCGCCGGGTGGCGGTTGGCATTTACATTCCAACCAGTCGGTATATAAATATCCGGGCACAGTCAAGGAGCACGACGCTGCAGGATCGAGGCGACCACGAACAGGAGGCGCCGGCCCGCCCGGCCCCCGCCCGGCGGCGCGGACGTCCGCCGAAATCGGCCGCGATGCGCGTGGCGGCGGAAGGCGACGGCGCACGCCTGGGCCGTCCGCCGATGATGAACGACCCGCGCGCGGAAATCCTGCGGCAGGCGGCGCAGATGTTCGCGCAGAAGGGCTATGTGGATAGCTCGCTCAGCGAGGTCGCGCGGTCGCTCAATTACTCAAAGGGCGCCATCTACAATTATTTCTCCTCCAAGCAGGAGATCTATGACGCCATCATCATCTATACGCTCACCGGCCTCAACGACGCGTCAGCAGCAGCGGTGAAGCGGGAGGACCCGCCCGCCGAGCAACTGAAGCAGTTCATGGTCGCCCACGCGCGCTTCCTCGCCGACAATTACGACTGCTTCGTCACCATGCTGGTCGGCTTCTCCGGCATGGCCAATACCGGGCTGAAGGACGATGCGCTCGCCTTGCGCGACGCCCATGAGGGCCTTCTGCGCCGGATCATCGCGGATGGGGTCGCGGACGGTTCATTCCGGGAGGTCGGCGCGGCCATGACCGGGCGCGCGGTGCTCTCGCTCTTGAGCTGGATGGTGCGCTGGTTCAAGCCCGGCGGCGGCAAGTCGGCCGAGGAGGTCGCGCTGGAGTATCACGATTTGCTGGTGCGCGGGCTGGTCGCCTGAGGGGGCCTCCATAAAGGGCCGTCTCGGCTTTAATTGCCGTCGTGCTCCGGCTCGACCGGAGCACCCATCTCGACATTCGTCCCGGCGGGTGCATGGGCCCTCCGGTCAAGCCGGAGGGCGACGGTGATGATGGGGGAGGGCGGCGTCGCGATGACCGCGCCCTCGCTCACGCCACGCAGGCGAGGAAGCCCTCTTCCAGCAGGTCGCGCTTGAGCTGGCGGCCGATGAAGACGATGCGGCTAAGGCGCTTCTCGTCGTCCTTCCACGGCCGCTGGTGGTCGCCGTCGAGGATCATGTGGACACCCTGGAAGACGAAGCGATCCGGATCGTCCTTGAAGGAGAGGATGCCCTTCGAGCGCAGGATGTTCGGCCCCTCCACCTGCACGATGTTCTGCACCCAGGGGAAGAACTTGTCCGGGTCCAGCGGCTTGTCGGTGGAGAAGGAGACCGACTGGATCTCCTCGTCATGCACCGCCTTCAGCCCGTGGTGGTGGTGGCCGTGATCGTGGTCGTGGTGATCGTGGCCGCAGTCCGGCCCGCAGGCCTCGCCATGCTCGTGGTGGTGATGGTGCTCGTCCTCCTCCAGGAAGGCGGGCTCCAGCTCCAGCACGCGCTCGAGGTCGAAGGCGCCCTGGTTCAGCACCTTGGCGATGTCGATCTCGGACTTCTGGGTGCGGTAGAGCTTGGCATAGGGGTTGATGCCGCGGATGCGGGCTTCCACCGCGTCCAGCTCGGGGCCGGTCACGAGGTCGGTCTTGTTGAGCAGGATCACGTCCGCGAAGGCCACCTGGTTCTTCGCCTCGGGCGCGTCCTTCAGGCGGTCGGACAGCCACTTGGCGTCGGCCACCGTGACCACGGCATCGAGCTTGGTCTTGGCCTGCACTTCCTCGTCCACGAAGAAGGTCTGCGCGACGGGGGCGGGGTCGGCGAGACCGGTGGTCTCGACGATGATGCCGTCGAAGCCGCCCTTGCGGCGTAAAAGGCCGTCGATGATGCGGATGAGGTCGCCGCGCACGGTGCAGCAGATGCACCCGTTGTTCATCTCGAACACTTCCTCGTCGGCGCCCACCACGAGGTCGTTGTCGATGCCGATCTCGCCGAACTCGTTGACGATGACGGCGAATTTCTTGCCGTGCGGCTGCGACAGGATGCGGTTGAGCAGCGTGGTCTTGCCGGCGCCCAGATAGCCGGTCAGCACGGTGACGGGGATCTTCTCGGCCTGCGTTTCAGCCATGGCTTCACCTTCATGCAAGCGGCGGCCGGAAGGCCGCCGCCGGGGTGCGGAGCGGCGGCCAGAGGGCCGCCGCCGGAGGGGGCGTGCGCCGCTCAGCTCGACAGGGCAGACGAGAGTTGGCGCACGTTGGATTTCATCATGTCGATGTAGGTGCTCGCGGGGCCTTTGTCATCGGACAGCGCGTCGGAATAAAGCTCGCCGCCCACCTTGGCCCCGCTTTCCTTGGCGATGCGCTGGATCAGGCGCGGGTCGGTGACGTTCTCCACGAACACCGCGGGGATCTTCTGCGCCTTGATCTGGCGGATGATGCGGCCCACGTCCTTGGCCGACGCCTCGCTCTCGGTGGACACGCCCTCGGGCGCGATCAGCACCAGGCCGTAGGCCTCGCCGAAATAGCCGAAGGCGTCGTGGGAGGTGATGATGCGGCGCTGCTCGGCCGGGATCTTGGCCATGGCGGTCTTCACCTCGGCTTCCAGCGCGTCGAGCTTCGCGGTGTAGGCGGCGGCGTTCGCGGTGTAGGCGTCGCGGCCGTCCGGATCGGCGGCGATCAGGCCGTCGCGCACGTTGGCCACATAGACCTTGGCATTGGCGATGGACTGCCAGGCGTGCGGATCGATGCCGCCGTGGTCGTGGGCGTCCTTCTTGTCGTGCTTGTCCTTGCCGTGGGCGTGCTTGTCCTTGCCCGCGGGCTTGTCGTCATCGTCGTCGAAGCCGGTGCGGGGCGTGATGCCCTTGGTGGCGACGACGATGGGCGCCTTGGTGCCGGAGGCCTTGATGAGGCGGTCCATCCAGCCCTCGAAGCCGAGGCCGTTCACGAACACCACCTTGGCCGCGGCCACCGCCTTCGCGTCGGCGGGGGTGGGCTGGTAGACGTGGGCGTCGCCGTTGGGGCCGACGATGGTGGTGACGGCCACGCGGTCGCCGCCCACCTCCTTCACGAAATCGCCGAGGATGGAGAAGGACGCCACCACGGGCATCTTCTGGGCGGGGGCCTGCGCGAGCGCCGGGCCGGCCAGCGGCAGGGCCAGTCCGGCCGAGAGGCCGGCGGCGAGGAGGAAACGTCTGGAGATCATGGAAATCCTCATCAGGCTTCGAGGTGACGGCGCGGGACGAGGCGGCCGGCAAGCCCGCCGATCGGCCCGAAAATGACGGCGAACGCATAGGCGAGCCCGGCGACCAGGATGATGGACGGGCCGGACGGCGTGCCGAGGTGGTAGGACACGAGCAGCCCCGCCACGCCCGAGCCGAAGGCGATCAGCGTCGCGGTGGTGACGAGGGCCGTGAGGTCGCGCACGAAGAAGCGCGCGGTCGCCGCCGGCAGCATCATCAGCCCCACCGACAGAAGCGTGCCGAGGGCGTGGAAGCCGCCCACGAGGTTCAGCACCACCAGCGACAGGAAGGCGATGTGGCTGACCCCGCCGCTTCGGCTGACCGAGGCCAGGAAGGTCGGGTCCACGCATTCCAGCACCAGCGGCCGCCACACCACGGCGAGGGTGAGGAGCGTCAGGGTGGTGATGCCGGCGATCAGCATCAGCGTCGCATCGTCGATGCCCAGCACGGTGCCGAAGAGAACGTGCAGCAGGTCCACGTTGGAGCCGCGCAGCGAGACGATGAGCACGCCCAGCGCCAGCGAGATGAGATAGAAGGCGGCGAGCGAGGCGTCTTCCTTCATGCCCGTCGCCCGCGCCACCACGCCCGCGCCGACCGCCACCAGCAGGCCCGCCGCGAGGCCGCCCACGGTCATGGCGTAGAGATTGAGGCCGGCGAACAGGAAGCCGATGGCCGCGCCGGGCAGGATGGCATGGGCCATGGCATCGCCCGTCAGCGACATGCGCCGCAGCATCAGGAAGGCGCCCACCGGGCCAGCGCCCAGCGAGAGCGCGAACACGCCGGCGAGTGCCCGCCGCATGAACTCGAACTCCGCGAAGGGAGCGATGAAGGTGTCGTACAGGTTCATCGATAGTCCCAGGCGCCGGTGCCGCGCGATGGCGGCCGGCCGGATCTGTCATCGTCCTGCCCTTGCGCTTGGCCGGGGAGCCGATCCGGTGGGTTGGAGGAGCCGGACCGGCCTCGGACGGAGCCCGTGGTCCCCGGCCAAGCGAAAGAGCAGCGATGATGCGTTCAGAAGACCGGTGTCAGCCGGTCGCGAATGCGTGGTCTGGATCGGACCGGCACGCGGCCGGTCGGCGAATATCTCAGGCTGCGTCGGAACAGGGGACGGCGTCGTCCTTCCACGCCTCGCCCATGCGGCGGGCCTTCAGCAGATTGTCCGGGCCGAGCGCTTCCGCTGTTGGACCCCAGGCGACCGGCGTGCGGGCGAGGAGAAGGGTCTGCGGGAAGGTCGCGCGCACCAGATCGAAATCATGCAGCACCGCGATCACGGTGCGCTTCTCCCCGTGCCAGCGGCGGACCAGTTCCACAAGGTCCGACACCGTCTTGGCATCGAGGGCGGTGAAGGGTTCGTCGAGCAGGATCACGCGCGCATCCTGCAGCAGCAGGCGGGCGAACAGGGTGCGCTGCATCTGCCCGCCGGAGAGCGTGCCGATGGGCCGGTTCTCGAAGCCTTCGAGGCCGACGGCGGCGATGGCGTGCTCGATCTTCTCGCGATCGGCCCGGCCGATGCCGCCGAACAGGCCGGCGCGCCGCCACAGGCCCATGGACACCATGTCATAGACATGGATGGGGAAGCTGCGGTCGATCTCGGCGCCCTGCGGCAGGTAGGCGATCTCGCGCGGGTCGAGGCCATGGCGGTCGATGGTGCCGCCGAGCGGCTTCAGCGCGCCGCCGATGCCCTTGAGCAGGGTGGACTTGCCGGCGCCGTTGGCGCCGCAGATGGCCAGCAGCGCGCCTTTCTCCACCTCACCGGAGAGGTGATGGACGGCCGGGTGGCGCTCATAGCCGAGGGTGAGGTTGCGGAACGAGATCTGCGCGCTCATGCGCCGCCTCCCGTCACCAGCAGCACGGCGCCCCACATGACGAGGATGAGCACGGACGCGAGCGCGAGCCGTCCCGCGAGCGACATGCGCAGCACCGATGCGCCGAGGCGCACGGGCGGCCTGCGGGAGGCCGGAGACGCCGTGTGCGCGTGGTGGTCGTGCCCGTGGTGGTTATGCGCCGCGCCGGCGTGATCGTGCCCTCCGGCGGCAGCGCCGAGGAGCGTGGCGCGCTCCTGCCGGCCGGTCGCCTCAGGGGCGGGCCGCGTCGCTGCGGAGGGGGAAAGGGACAAGGACATGGCGGCCGGTGCGCTGTTTCCGATGGCCATTTGATACAGTGTATCAGGCGCCCTTGTCCAGCCCGCCGTCCCTCCTCCGCACGCATTTGTGCGGTGCCCCATGGTCAGCGGGGCGCCTACTCCGCCGCTGCGGCGAACGCCCGGAAGCTGCCGAAGCTGGTGATGTCCCGCGCCCCGTCGAGGGCCGCCGCCTCGGCGAGGAAGCCGGTGACGCGGCTGCCGTCCTCCAGTTCCACCTGGCCGAGGCCAAGCGGCGCAGGGATGGTGGCGAGGAGGCGCCCGACGCCCTCGAAGGGCAGGGACCACACCTCCCCCTCCACCGCCGCGCCGTCCGAGTTCACCCGCACCACGCCGGGGCGCGGCACGGCACCGGGAATGAGCTTCATGCGATAGGCCGGCACCGTCTTCGCAGCCCGCACGAAGCGCGCGCCCATGGCCTTGAGATCGCCGTTCAGCGGCATGCCCGAGAGGTGGGCGCCGAACACGCAGACATCGAGCCGTCCCGGTTCCGTGGCGGGCGCGAGCGGCGGAAGGGCGGGCGCTGGCGCGTGGCCGCAGCCGAGAGGGAGGGTGCCCGCCGCGACGAAGGCCCGGCCCAGCGCCGCCATCTCCGCATCCTTCCCGGCGGGGGCGAGGAGGGTGATGCCATAGGGCACGCCGGCGGCGGTGATCTTCGTCGGCACGGCGATGCCGCACAGATCCATCAGGTTCACGAAATTGGTGTAGGTGCCATTGCGCGAGTTGAGGCGGATGGGGTCCGCAATCACCTCTTCCACCGTGTAGGCGGATGGCGCGGTGGGCAGCAGCAGGCCATCGATGCCGGCGAGGATGGGCGCCACGCGGGCGCGCAATTCCTTGAGCTTGTACATGGCGCGGAAGGCATCCGCCGCGCTGGCCTTGCCGCCCGGCTCGGTGATGGCCCGCGTGACCGGATGCACCGCTTCGGGATCGGTGGTGAGAAGCTGCTCGGCGACGATCCAGCGTTCGGCCACCCACGGGCCCTCATAGAGCAGCCGCGCGGTCTCGGCGAAGGCGGAGAAATCGATCTCCTTCAGCACCGCGCCCAGCGATGCGAAGCGGGCCAGCGCTTCCTCATACGCCGCGGCGGACTCGGCGTCGCCGAAGAACTCCCGCTGCGCCTCGGGCAGGATGCCCAGCACCGGCGCGGGCGGGGCGGCGGCGAGGGGCGCCACGGGCAGGTCGCGAGAATAGGCGTCTTCCGCGTCGAAGCCGGAGATCACGTTCAGCACCGCCATGGCGTCATCGACGGTGAGGGCGAAGATGGAGATGCAGTCCAGCGTCTTGCAGGCGGGCACGAGGCCGGTGTTGGGCACGAGGCCGAGGGAGGGCTTCAGCCCCACGATGTTGTTCAGCATGGCTGGCACGCGGCCGGAGCCGGCGGTGTCGGTGCCCAGTGACACCGGCACGATGCCCGCCCCCACCGCCACCGCCGAGCCGGAGGAGGAGCCGCCCGGCACCAGCTCCGGATTCACCGAATTGCGCGGGATGCCATAGGGCGAGCGCACGCCCACCAGACCGGTGGCGAACTGGTCGAGATTGGTCTTGCCGATGATGAGCGCGCCCGCCGCCTTCAGCCGCGCCACGACGGTGGCGTCGCGCTCCGGCACATAGGCGAAGGCCGGGCAGGCGGCGGTGGTGGGCAGGCCGGCGACGTCGATATTGTCCTTCACCGCCACCGGGATGCCGTAGAGCGGCAGCGCCGTGTTGCCGGTGGTCTCCAGCGCGGCGGCCTCGGCCAGCACGTCGGCTTCCGCGCGCAGGGTGATGAACATGGCCGGGTCGTCATGCACCGCAAGCCGGGCATAGACGCCGCGCACCGTATCCGAGACGGAGCGGAGGCCGGACCTGTGGGCTTCGAGGAGGCTGGCGACGGTCTGCATGATCTACCCTGATGACGGCGCTCCAGCGCCTGATGGCAGGGGTCTAGCAGGAACCGCGCCACTTGTATGCAATTTCTGATAATGTGATGTTTATCAATGTATTGATATAAATACACTGCGCCCCGCAACGGCCAGATATGCCGCTGCGGGGCGCAGGAAAGACGTCAGATGCCTCAAAATTAGGCTTAGCTTACGGGCGCGTCCCGGTCTGGTCCGTCGGCGAGGGGGTGCGGCCGGGAGGGGCGTCGGGCGAGGTGGTCAGCGGCGGGGGATTGCCGCTCGGCACGGTGATGTTCTCCGGCGCGGTCTCGCTCTGTTCGGGCGTGCCGCGATTGGAAAACATGTTCGCCGCGACCAGCGCGAGGACCAGCACGAATGCCGCGGCGATGAGCATGCCCTGGCGTTGCATGGGGCTCTCCTTTTCGTGGATATCGCCCCCTCAACGCCCCGGCCCCGGTGCCGGGTTCCCTTTTTGCGGTCAGTCCCGGAACACCACGGTGCGGGAACCGTTCAGCAGCACCCGGTCCTGCAGGTGCCAGGAGATGGCCCGCGCCAGCACCCGGCGCTCGATGTCGCGGCCCTTGCGCACCAGGTCGTCGGGCGAATCCTGGTGGGAGATGCGCTCCACATCCTGCTCGATGATCGGGCCTTCATCGAGGTCGGAGGTCACGTAGTGGGCCGTCGCGCCGATGAGCTTCACCCCGCGCGCATGGGCCTGATGATAGGGCTTGGCGCCCTTGAAGCCCGGCAGGAAGGAGTGGTGGATGTTGATGCACTTGCCCGAGAGCTTGGCAGACAGCCCGTCGGAGAGCACCTGCATGTAGCGCGCGAGCACGGCCAACTCCGAGCCGGACGACTGGAAGACCTCCCAGACCTGCGTTTCCTGCTCCAGCTTCGTGGCCTTGGTCACCGGCAGATGATGGAAGGGGATGCCGTCGAAATCGAGGTGGGCGTAGGTCTCGCGCGGGTGGTTGGAGACGATGCCGGCGATCTCCATGGGGATCTCGCCGATGCGCCAGCGATAGAGCAGGTCGGCGAGGCAGTGGTCGAACTTGGAGGCGAGCAGCAGCACCCGGCGCTTCTCGGAAACGGGGCGCAGTGTGAAGCTGAGGGAGAAATTCTGCGCCACCGCCGCAAAGCCAGAGCGAATCTCGGCGAGGCTGGCCTCGCCCTCAACCACGTTGAACACCACGCGCATGAAGAAGCGGCCGGTCTCCGTGTCGTCGTACTGCTGCGCCTCCAGGATGTTGCATCCCTTCTCGAACAGGAAGGTCGAGACGCCGGCGACGATGCCGGGCCGGTTGGGGCAGGAGAAGGCGAGGATGAACGGCGCGGTGGGGCTGGTCATGATGCGTCCTTTATGGCGCCGCGCGTCTCACGCAGCCGGGCGCCGGTCTCGGAGGAATTCGATGCGGAGAGGAGGCGCGCGCCGCGCTGCCGTCAACCTCGGTCGGTGCCTTCGAGCGAAAAGCCGTATTCCGCCGCGCTCGTCGCCAGCCAGCGCAGGAAGGCGGGGGCGAAGGTGTTGCCCACCGCGAAGCGATAGCTGGGCGCGTCGCCCCGCTGCCAGAAGGTGACGCCGACATGGGAGACCGGCGTGGTCGCCGCGTCGCTCGGCCGGAAGGCGCGGGGATCGAGATCCACCGCCACGCCCTTCGCCAGCGCCTCGCGCACCTTGGGGCCGGAGATATCGAGCACGAGGTTGGCGTCGCTCTGGTCGGTCACGGCACCGAGGCCGTCGGCCAGCGCTTCAAGGCGCCGGCGCAGCGTCGCGCCGTCGGAGCCTTCGGCGAAGACGAGCCACTTGCCGGGGCCGGTGCCGACGGCCTCAAGGCCCGCCCCGCTGACGGCCTTCGGCGCATCCACAAGGGGCAGGCCGGACGCGGTGGCGGCGGCGATCAGGTCGGCCGTCTTGCCCTTGCGGGCCATGAGCGTCGCGGCGGCAAGGTTCGCCACCACCTGCGCGCTGACGCCGGTGGCGCCTTGAACGCCATAATGCCCGGCCGGTAGGAGACGGGCGGGGGAGAGGGACTGGAAGAGGTCAGACACGCTGCTTCTCCCCTTCGGGATCGATAAAGTGGGGAGAGCACACCTCGACCTCGATGTCGCCGCCGCGCACCGGGTCATAGGCGCGCAGCTTCTCGCCGATGCGCTCCGGCCCGCGCTTGAGGAGACCGAGGCCGATGGCGTGGCCGAGGATGGGCGACCAGGCGACGGAGGTCATGTAGCCCTCGTCATTCTCGGTTGTGGGGGCCGCCCCGAGCGCCAGGAAATGCGCCCCGGCCTTCAGCCGCGCGGTTCGGTCCACCGGCCGGAAGCCGACGAAGGTCGGCCGGTCGGGATCGAGGAAGGCGGGGCGGCCTGCCATCACCCGGCCGATATAGTCCTTCTTGGTGGAGGCCATGCGCCCGAGGCCGAGGTCGCGGGCGGAGGTCTGCCCGGACAATTCACTGCCGGAGACATGGCCCTTCTCGATGCGCAGCACGGCCAGCGTCTCGACGCCATAGGGCGTGATGCCATAGGGCGCGCCGGCCGTCATGATCGCCCGCATCAGCTTGTCGCCGTGGCGGGCCGGGACCGCGATCTCGTAGCCGAGTTCGCCGGAGAAGGAGAGGCGGAAGACGCGCGCCTCGATGCCGCCCATCACCGTGGTCTGGAGCGCGCCCATGAAGGGCAGGCCGGCGTTGGAGACATCGGCGCCATCCACCAGCTTCGCCAGCACGTCGCGGGAGCGCGGGCCGGAGACGGCGATCTGCGCCCACTGCTCGGTGATGGAGGCGAGGCACACGTCCAGCTCCGGCCACAGCACCTGCAGGCAGAATTCCAGATGCTGGAACACCTTGGCCGCGTTGGCGGTGGTCGTGGTCATCACATAATGGTCGTCGTCGAGGCGCGCGGTGGTGCCGTCGTCCATGACGATCCCGTCCTCGCGCAGCATCACGCCGTAGCGCGCCTTGCCGACGCCAAGGGTGGAGAACATGTTGATGTAGACGCGATCCAGCAGCACGCCGGCATCCGGCCCCTGAAGGTCGATCTTGCCGAAGGTGGAGACGTCGATGACACCGACGCTCTCGCGCGTCGCCTTCACCTCGCGGTTCACGGCCGCCTGCCAGTCCTCGCCCGCCTTGGGGAACCACGCGGCGCGCAGCCACTGGCCGGTCTCGACGAACACCGCGCCCTGTTCTTCCGCCCATTTGTGGGTCGGCGTCGGGCGGGTGGGCTTGAAGTCCACGCCGCGATGGTGGCCGGCGAGCACGCCGAGGGCCACGGGCGTGTAGGGCGGGCGGAACACGGTGGTGCCGGTCTCAGGGATGCCCTTGCCGGTGAGCGCCGCCATGAGCGCGAGGCCCGCCATGTTGGATGTCTTGCCCTGGTCGGTGGCCATGCCCATCGTGGTGTAGCGCTTGAGCAATTCCACCGCGCGAAAGCCTTCCCGATGGGCGAGGGCCACGTCCTTCGCGGTCACGTCGTTCTGCTGGTCCACGAAGGCGGGGCCCTTGGCCTGGACCTGCCAGAAGGCCTTGAGGCCGTTGGGCGCGTCGGCCGCGACGGGAGCCGACGCCGCGACGGGGGCGAAGCCCGCATCCTCGGCCGCTGCGGCGCCCAGCGCGGTGCCGTCCGCGAGGCATTCGGCGAGGGTGAGATGTCCGGCCGCCGCGCCCGCCACCGCCATGCCCACCGGCACGGCGCCGGGCACGAAGGCGGCGATGTCCTCGCGCCAGATGGGCTTGCCGCCCTGGTGGCAGGTGAGGTTCACATTCGGCGTCGCGCCGCCGGAGACGCCCAGCGCCTCCACCGACAGGGTGCGGATGCCCTTGGGCGTGCGCACCGTGATGCCCGACAGGCATTTGCCCGAGGTGGCGATGATCTCGCTGCCGGCGAGGAGATCCACGCCCAGCGCCTTCGCCCGCGCGGCCAGCGCAGGAGCGACAGCCTCCCGCACGTCGGCGATGGCCTCCAGCTTCACGCCGGCCGCGGCGGCATCGAGCAGCGCGGCGACGGCGTGGTCGTTGTTGGCGAAGCCGGCTGCGCGCGGCCCGGCACCGACGCCAAAGCGCGTGGCATAGGTGGCAAGCGCCAGCGCCGACATCACGCCCGGCCGGTCATTGCCGGGGAAGACGATGGGCCGGTCGAACGCGCCGGCCGCGAGCACGGAGCGCTTCGCGATGACGCGCCACAGCCGCTGGCGGGGCTGGAAGGGGGCGGGGACGGCGAGGTGGTCGCTCACACGCTCCACCGCGCCGAATTCGCCGCCGTCATAGGCGCCGAACACGGTGGTACGCGGCATGAGGCGCACATTGGGCAGGCTCGAAAGTTCCGCGAGGGCGCGCGCCACGAAATCCGCCGCGCTGCCGCCGTCGATCTCGGCCTGCTCGGACAGGAGCCGGCCGCCGAGGCGGAAATCCTCATCCGCCAGCACCACCCGCGCGCCGGTCCGCCCGGCCGCAAGGGCCGCCGCGAGGCCGGCCGCGCCGGAGCCGATGACCAGCACGTCGCAGAAGTGGGTGGCCTTCTCGTAATGGTCCGGGTCCGCCGCATCGGCGGCGCGGCCGAGGCCGGCGGCGCGGCGGATCATGGGCTCGTACACCTTCTCCCAGAAGGCGGCGGGCCACATGAAGGTCTTGTAGTAGAAACCCGCGCCGAGGAAGGGCGACACGAGCTGGTTGATGCTGAGCAGGTCGTGGTCGAGGGAGGGCCAGCGGTTCTGGCTGGTGGCCTCCAGCGCGTCGAACAGCTCGATGGTGGTGGCGCGGGTGTTGGGCTCGCGCCGGGCGCCGGAGCGCAGCTCGACGAGCGCGTTGGGCTCCTCCGAGCCGGCGGTGACGATGCCGCGTGGGCGATGATACTTGAACGAGCGGCCGACGAGCCGCACCCCATTGGCGAGGAGGGCCGAGGCGAGCGTATCGCCGGGATGGCCGGTGTAGCTCTTGCCGTCGAAGCTGAAGGAGAGGGTGCGGCTGCGGTCGATCAGCCCGCCTGCGGAAAGCCGGGTCATTCGGCCGCCTCCGTCGCGGTGAAGCGCGTGGCCGTGAAGCGCACTTCAGTGATGGCGTGGGTGCGGGTGTCGCGCGTCACGGTGAGCCAGCGGCGGCAGCCGCCCGCGTGGTACCACAGTTCGTCCATCACGCCGGCGACGTTGTCGCGCTCATAGACATAAGCGTGGAAGGCGTCCGCATCCGCCGGGTCCGGCCGCTTGGGCGCGGCATCGCCGTGATAGGCGAATTCATGGGACGACCTCGCGCCGCAATAGGGACAGGTGATGCGCATGGGTCAGGTCCGGGTGGAGGGGTGAAGAGCAGTTTGGCTCCCCTCTCCCCTCGCGGGAGAGGGGGTGGGGGTGAGGGGGTTGGGCCTTGACCGGCCATGCCGGTGTTGGGCGCAGAAGCCACCCCTCACCCCAGCCCTCTCCCGCAAGGGGAGAGGGAGCCCGAAAGGCGAGAGCGCGGACGCCCATCGCTGGAGCTGGCGCCGTCGCTGGTCCGGGGCGCGAAAATCGAGAAGCGCGCCCATCAGTGCAAATTCGGCTGGGCGCCGACTCCCTTTTCGTCGATCACATGGCCGGTGCGGAAGCGGTCGAGCCGGAAGGCGGCGTTGAGGCGGTGGGCCTCTTCCTTCGCGATGGTCCAGGCGAAGCACCAGCCGGAGGCGGGCGTCGCCTTGAAGCCCCCGTAATTCCACGCGGTGTTGAGGAACAGGCCGGGCAGGGGGCCGACATCGATGATGGGCGAGCCGTCCATGGACATGTCCACGAGGCCGCCCCAGGAGCGCAACATCCTGAGCCGTCCGATGAGCGGCATCAGCGCCATGCCGCCCTCGGCCACGTCCTCGACCACCGGCAAATTGCCGCGCTGGGCGTAGGAATTGTACCCGTCGATGTCGCCGCCGAAGACGAGGCCGCCCTTGTCCGACTGGCTGACGTAGAAATGCCCCATGCCGAAGGTGATGACGCCCGGCACCAGCGGCTTCAGCCCTTCCGAGACGAAGGCCTGCAGCGCGTGGCTCTCGATGGGCAGGCGCAGCCCGAGATGCCTGGTCAGCCGCGAGGTGGAGCCGGCCACCGCAAGCCCCACCTTGCCGGCGCGGATGGGGCCGCGATTGGTCTCCACGCCCACTACCGCGTCACCCTCGCGGATGAAGCCGGTGACCTCGCAATTCTGCACGATGTCCACGCCCAGCCGGTCGGCGGCGCGGGCATAGCCCCACACCACGGCGTCGTGGCGCGCCGTTCCGGCACGGGCCTGCATCAGCCCGCCCTTGATGGGGAAGCGGGAATTGTCGAAATCGAGGAAGGGGCAGAGCGCCTTCACCTGTTCGCGGTCGAGCAGCTCGGAATCGGCGCCCGCGAGGCGCATGGCATTGCCGCGCCGGGCATAGGCGTCGCGCTGGCCATCCGAGTGATACAGATTGATGATCCCGCGCTGGGAGACCATGGCGTTGTAGTTGAGGTCCTGCTCCAGGCCCTCCCACAATTTCATGGACCACTCGTAGAACGGCTCGTTGCCCGGCAGCAGATAATTGGAGCGGATGATGGTGGTGTTGCGCCCCGCATTGCCGGAGCCGATATGCCCCTTCTCCAGCACCGCCACATTGCGGATGCCGTGCTCCTTGGCGAGGTAATAGGCGGTCGCTAGCCCATGGCCGCCGCCGCCGACGATGATGACGTCATAAGAGGGCTTCGGCACCGCATCGCGCCAGGCGGGCGTCCAGCCCTTCTGGCCGTTGAGCGCGTTGGCGATCAGGCTGAATACGGAATAGCGGGACATTGAACCCCTCGGAACCCTCGGAGGTCCCTCGGCGCGGACGCCGATGCACCCCTTTGGAAAAGATATAGCCCCGCCTGAAACCACAGGTAATATAAATCCTGCTTATTCTGTGGGGATGACGGTGCGGGAGCTGCTTCCGTTCGATCTGAAGGCGCTCGAAATCTTCCTCGCCGTCTGCGAGGCCGGCGCCATGGCGGGGGCGGCGCGACGGCTCGGACTCACCCAGCCGGCGGTGTCGCAGGCGGTGGCGGAGCTGGAGACGCGCATGGGCGTCGCGCTGTTCGACCGCAGCGTCCGGCCGCTGGGGCTGACGGCAGCGGGCGGCGTGCTGCGGCAGAAGGCGAGCGCGCTCCTCTCCGAGGCCCGGCAGATCGTGCCGGCGCTGAAGGAGACCGAGCACGGCCGCCTGCCTTTGATCCGCGCCGGCCTCGTCGATTCCCTCTCCCGTGCGCTCTCCGCGCCACTTGCCGGGCGGCTGTGCGCGGTGGCGGAGGAGGTGTCGCTGCTCGCCGGCCTCACCGCCGCCCATGCCAGTGCGCTGCTCTCCCGCCAGCTCGATCTGCTGGTGGGCGTGGACGAACTCGCCGACATCGAGGGGCTGGAGCGCTTCCCCCTCCTCACCGAGCCTTATGTGCTGCTGCTGCCCGCCGGAGAGACGGCACCCGAGCGGGTGGAGGAGGTGGCGCGGCTCGCCGGGCGCCTGCCGCTGGTGCGCTTTTCCGCCCGCTCGCGCACCGGCATCGAGGTGGACCGGCACCTGAGGCGCCTCAAGCTCGATCTGCCACGCCGGCTGGAGTTCGACACGCCGTTCGGCGTCTCCGCCACGGTCGCGGCCGGGGAGGGGTTCGCGGTGACGACGCCGCTCTGCCTTTACGAGGCGGGGCTCGACGGCGACCGGCTCCGGTGCGCGCCGCTGCCGGGGCCGGCCTTCTCCCGCAGCCTCACGCTGATCGGCCGGCGGCAGGAGCTTGGTCGCCTGCCGCGGGAGGTTGCGGGCTTCTGCCGGCAGACCCTGGAGGATGACGTGCTGCCGGCCCTGCGCGCGGCGCTGCCATGGCTCGGCGAGACGCTGCGATAGATGGCGCGGCTACTTGGCCATTGCGGTCAAGGTCACGCTTTGTGATGGCTCTCGATGGGCAAAATAAAGTCGAGGGTCCGGCCTCACGTTAAGTTTGTGCGGAAAAGTCCAGCGGGGACGAGGGCCGTGCCCGCTGTCGGCCGATGCCGTTTAATGATACCCCTGCATCCGTTTCGGGAGTTAACGTGAAACGGGGTGGGGACATCATGCGGCTCGGTGGACTTTTATTTGCGGCGGTAATCCTGGCTGGGTCGGCCTCTGCGGCAGGCGCCCAGACCATGAGCTATGCGCAGGCCGGCGCGCTCCTGGCGCGCAGCTGCGGCGCGGACATCAACAAGTTCTGCTCCAACGTGAACCTGGGCGAGGGCAAGCTGCTCGCCTGCATGGACGGCAAGATCAATCAGGTCAGCGCCCAGTGCAAAGCCGACTATGCGATGGCGAAGGCCTCCATCGCCCAGCGGGACGCGGCTCAGGATTCCATCGCCGAGGTCTGCTCGGCGGATACGGCGCGCCTGTGCCCCGGCATGGTGCCGCAGGACGGCAATCTGCTCTCCTGCCTGCTCCAGGCGACGCGCGTGGTGAGCGACAAGTGCAACGCCGCCATCACCAACGCCGGCTACCGCTGAGCGTCCGCTCCACATCCTCGCACTCGAACGAAGGACGCTTCGCGATGACCTCGCCTCTGACCCGCCTCGCGCTGGCCGCGCTGCTCGCCGCCGCCGTGCCGGTCCTCACCCCCGCGCATGCCCAGACCGCCCTCTCCGACAGCCAGATCCTCCAGGGCCTGCAAGGCCTCAGCGAGAAGGCCCCGACCATCACCGCGCAGCAGCTGCGCACCATGGTCCAGACCCACATGGCCCAGAATCCGGGCGAGCAGCTCTCCCGCCCGTCGCTGGCGCTGAAGCTGGACCAGCTGCCGCAGATCAACGTGCAGATCCAGTTCCGCCTCGGCTCGGCGATCATCGAGCCGTCGTCCTACGGCACGCTCGGCGCCATCGCCGATGCCATGCACAACCCGATCCTGCACGGCTATAAATTCCTCGTCACCGGCAACACCGACGTCACCGGCCCGCGCGACGTGAACCTCAAGCTCAGCCAGGCCCGCGCCGACGCGGTGGTGAGCGCGCTGGTCAGCGTGTTCAACATCAATCCCACGCGCCTTGAGGCGGTGGGCCTCGGCGAGGAAGTGCTGCTCGATCCGAAAAAGCCGACCGATCCCATCAACCGGCGCGTCCAGATCTTCACCGTGGGGCGGCTTTCGCCCGGCATGGCCTCGCGCTGAGGCCAGCTCTCATCCGGACGTGACAAAGGCGCCGTCCCCTCGGGGGCGGCGCCTTTGCCGTTTGAAGCCGCCGGGCCGGACTATTCGGCCGGCGTGGCCATGGCTTCGGCGGTGTGGTCGAGCTGCTCCTCGTGCAGCGCCTTGTCCATGGCGATCTGCTTGGCGATGAAGGCGACAAAGAAGACCAGAGCGATGACCGAGAACAGCGGCTCGTATCCGGCGAAGGGATAGACTTCCGCCATCTCGGTGAGCTTGGCGAGGGAGGTGACGCCCGTGTTCATGGATGATGTCCTTCAAACAGGGTGAAAGGAAAGGCGGGCCCGGCGCGGGCCGGGCTCCGGAAGGCGCGTTGCTCTCACTCTTGGAAAGAGAACGCGTCATCCGATCTGATGGCGATGCAATCAGATCGGCGCGTGCTCTAGAGCTTCGCCTCCTTGCGCTGGATGGTCTCGAAGGCGGCTTCCATGCCGGAATGGTGCGGGTAGGTTGCCGGGACGTGCTTGCCGTCGAGACCCTTGACCTCCGCCGCCGCCGGCACGCGCAGCAGGCCGAACATGGCGAGCAGCTTGCCGAGCACCCAGCCGGGGATGAAGCCGAAGCCGATGGCGAAGATGAGCGAGCCGATGATATTGCCCATGGGCGTGATCACCGGCAGGCCCTCGGCATTGGTGCCGAACCAGCCGACCCCCTCGCCGAGCGTCACAAGCGCACCGGCGGACGGCAGCACCGACGGATAGCCCCACAAAGCGAAGCCGGCCACGATGCCGCCGAACAGGCCGCAATAGCCGTGCACCGCGACGGCGCCCACCGCGTCGTCGATCTTGAACTTCCGCTCGACGAAATAGTGCAGCTTGTAGGCCATCACGGTGCCGATGACGGCGATCACCAGCGCAATGATGGGATGGTACAGGTCGTTGCCGGCGCTCGCCGAGATGAGGCCGGTGAGGCCGCCGGAATAGGTCCAATAGGCATTGCCGTTGGAGATCATGTAGGCCGCGACCATGCCGCCGAACAGGGCAAGCAGGAAGTTCATGGTCACGCCCGACAGGGTGATCGGAACGCCGTAGATGTTGGTGGCGGTGAAGTAGGGCGCGCCGGCGGTGCCCACGTCCACGATCGGGATGTGACAGGCGGCATAGAAGCCCCAGAAGCCCACATAGATCATGAACAGGCCGATGGTGACCAGCCAGGGGTTGTGCGCCGGGATTTCCCGCGGCGTGCCGTCCGGAGCGAACTTGCCGATGCGCGGGCCGAGATGGATCAGCACGCCGAGCGTGGCAAATCCCGCCACCGAGTGCAGCACCGCTGAGCAATACTGGTCATGGAAGCCGAGATATTGCGCCATCCAGCCATTGCCGGCCCAGCCCCACGCCGCCGGGATGACCCAGGCAATGGCGCCCACATAGATGGCGATGATGAAGAAGCCCGACGTCTTGGTGCGCTCGATGAGCGCGCCGGAGACGATGGACGCGGCTGTCATGCCGAACAGGGCGAAGGCCGCCCAGAACACGCCGGAGATGCGGTCCGTCAGGTTCGGCGCGATCTTGGTGGACCACGGCTCGAAGCCGGTGGTGAAGGACAGCGAGGTGGTCGAGATGGGCCAGCCCTGGAAGGCGATGTAGATCCACATGCCGAACAGGAAGAAGGCGAGGCCCACCAGCGGGATCGCCATGGTGTTCTTGAGCAGGGTGTGCTGCACGTTCTTCACGCGGGCGGCGCCCACCTCGTACATGCAGAAGCCCACATGGATGAAGAACATGAGGACGACCGTCAGGAAGTAATAGAACTCCGTGAATATGGTCGTCAGCGCGGCCAATTGATCCGTCATGAAGATCCCCAACGCTGGTGCCGGAGGTGCGATGATCGCAGGTCCGGGCGATGACAGGCGTGCGGAGCGCTCGGCGCGCACCAGCCCCGTTCACTCTTGAGCAACAAATATGCCAGAGAGGCAGAATCGCCGGGGCACGGCTCGGGGGCGTGGTCAGTGCCTTGAAAAGCAAAGGGTTCATGGGCTTTCGCGCGCGGGAGCGACAACCCTTCCGCCGGATGAGCACCCTGTTGCCGCCGCCGGCGCGCAAGAAATGCTCAGGCCTGACGTAGGGATAGGGCAAGACTGCCTGCGCCGCAGGCGCTGATTTCGTCAGTTTAAAAAAAATATTGAAAATCAGAATGTTAAGAATTGATGTCCTGACGAATTCTGCTCAAACTGCGAGCGCGGGTAGGATGTTTATCGCCTCATCTGCCCGTATACGCAGACTTCGCCTATCCTGATGTCCTCGCGCGCGGCGCGGGCAATAGGAGGGTGGAAATGCTCAACAGAAGAGGCTTCATCAACTGCGCCATCTGCGCGGTGACGGGGTTCGCCGCAATTGAGGTCGCCGGCACGCAGGCCATGGCACAGGGACAGGCCGCGCCCGCCGCCGCGCCCACGGGCATCACCCGCAAGGTGCTCGGCCGCACTGATGTGCCGGGGGACAAATACGTCGCCATCCTCATGGAGGCGGAGTTCGATGGTGGCCTCAAGGTGGCGCGCCACACCCATCCCGGCATCGAGAGCACCTATCTCATGGCCGGCGGCGGGGTGCTTTCTGTAAAGGGGCAGGCGGACCGCACCCTGGCGCCCGGCGACGGCTTCCAGATCCCGCCCGAGGTGCCGCACGCCTTCCAGGTCGGGGCGGACAAGACCAAGCTCGCCATCACCTACATCGTCGAGAAGGACAAGCCCCTGTCCACTCCCGCACCGGAGTGACGCTCCCAAAAAATGAGAGCCCGGCGCGGGGAATGCGCCGGGCTCTCGTGGACAATCGACAGGGCAGGGCTCAGATGTCGAGCGTGTTGTCCCGCTCCCACTGGGTGAGGTGGCGGGAGAAGGCGTTCCACTCCTCGGTCTTCAGCTTCAGGAAGCCGTCCACGAACGGCTTGCCGAGGCGGTCCGTCAGCACCTTGGACTTCTCCAGCGCGCGCATGGCGTCGAGAAGGTTGAGCGGCAGGCGCTTGGCGCCCTTCACCTTGTGGCCCTCGGTGTACATGTTGATGTCGAGGCGCTTGCCCGGATCGCGCTTGTTCGCGATGCCGTCGAGGCCGGCGGCGGCGAGGCCCGCCTGGAGCAAATAGGGGTTGGCCGCGCCGTCGGCGAGGCGGAACTCGAAGCGGCCCGCGTCCGGGATGCGGATCATGTGGGTGCGGTTGTTGCCGGTGTAGGTGACGGTGTTCGGCGCCCAGGTGGCCCCGGAAATGGTGCGCGGGGCGTTGATGCGCTTGTAGGAATTCACCGTCGGGTTGGTGAGGGCACACAGCGCATCCGCATTGTGGATGAGGCCGCCGATGAAATGGTAGCCGAGTTCGGAGACGCCCAGCTCGCCCTTGGGATCGGAGAAGGCGTTCTTGCCCTTCTGCCACAGCGACACATGAGCATGGCAGCCCGAGCCGGTGAGGTTGATGAAGGGCTTCGGCATGAAGGTGGCGCGCAGGCCGTGCTGCTCCGCAATCGACTTCACCATGTATTTGAAGAAGACGTGGCGGTCGGCGGTCAGCAGCGCGTTGTCGTAGTTCCAGTTCATCTCGAACTGGCCGTTGGCGTCCTCATGGTCGTTCTGGTAGGCGCCCCAGCCGAGCTTCAGCATGGCGTCGCAGATGTCCTTGATGACCTCATAGCGGCGCATCAGGGCGGACTGGTCGTAGCAGGGCTTCTCGGCAGTGTCGGAGGTATCGGAGATGGACTTTCCATCGGGCGTGATGAGGAAGTATTCGCACTCGACGCCGGTCTTCATCTCGTAGCCGAGGGCGGCGGCGGCGGCGAGCTGCCGCTTCAGCACCGTGCGGGGCGCCTGCTCCACTTCCTTGCCGTCCATGTAGAGGTCGGCGGCGAGCCAGCCGATCTCTTCCTTCCACGGCAGCTGGATGAGGCTGGTCGGGTCCGGCACGGCGAAGAGGTCGGGATCGGCCGGAGACATGTCGAGCCAGGTGGCAAAGCCGGCGAAGCCCGCGCCTTCCTTCTGCATGGGGCCGATGGCGGCGGCGGGCACGAGCTTGGCGCGCAGGCCGCCGAACAGGTCCACGTAGGAGATCAGGAAATACTTGATGCCGCGATCCTTCGCGACCTTGGCGAGGTCGATCACCTTGGCGTTTTCAGTCTTGGCGGCGGCAGAAGCGCGGCCTTCGGCCTCGCGGAGCGGAGTGCGGTGGTCCATGCGAAAGTCCCCGGAATTGGAAAGCGGTTTTCTTTGAAAAAGGCCGCGCCGGTCGAGCGGCGCGGCCTGAAGGGTCGGATCAGTATCCGCCGGTCTTGCCGGGCACCCAGGAAGTGCCGGCCAGGGGCACGCCGGCCATGGCGGCGGCCTCCACGGTCAGCGCCACGAGGTCTTCCGGCTCCAGATTGTGCAGGTGGCTCTTGCCGCAGGCGCGGGCGATGGTCTGCGCCTCCAGCGTCATCACCGACAGATAGTTGGCGAGGCGGCGGCCGGCCTTGACCGGGTCGAGCCGGGCGGCGAGCACGGGATCCTGCGTGGTGATGCCGGCCGGGTCGCGACCCTCGTGCCAGTCGTCATAGGCACCGGCGGTGGAGCCCAGCGCCTGGTATTCGTCTTCCCACTGGGGATCGTTGTCGCCGAGCGCGACGAGCGCCGCCGTGCCGATGGCCACCGCGTCGGCGCCGAGCGCCAGCGCCTTGGCCACGTCCGCGCCGGTGCGGATGCCGCCGGAGACGATGAGCTGCACCTTGCGGTGCATGTCGAGGTCCTGCAGCGCCTGCACGGCCGGGCGGATGGCGGCGAGGATCGGGATGCCCACGTGCTCGATGAATACGTCCTGCGTCGCGGCGGTGCCGCCCTGCATGCCGTCGAGCACCACCACGTCGGCGCCCGCCTTCACCGCCAGCGCGGTGTCGTAATAGGGCCGCGAGGCGCCGACCTTCACATAGATCGGCTTCTCCCAGTCGGTGATCTCGCGCAGCTCCTCGATCTTGATCTCGAGATCGTCCGGGCCGGTCCAGTCGGGATGGCGGCAGGCCGAGCGCTGGTCGATGCCCTTGGGCAGGGTGCGCATGGCGGCCACGCGATCGGAAATCTTCTGGCCGAGCAGCATGCCGCCGCCGCCGGGCTTGGCGCCCTGGCCGATGACGATCTCGATGGCGTCGGCCTTGCGCAGGTCCACCGGGTTCATGCCGTAGCGCGAGGGCAGATACTGGTAGACTAGGGTCTTGGACTGGCCGCGCTCCTCCGGCGTCATGCCGCCGTCGCCGGTGGTGGTGGAGGTGCCCACCGTGGACGCGCCACGCCCCAGCGCTTCCTTCGCCTGCGCCGAGAGGGCGCCGAAGCTCATGCCGGCGATGGTGACGGGGGTCTTCAGCGTGATCGGCTTCTTGGCGAAGCGGGTGCCGAGGGTGACCTCGGTGCCGCACTTCTCGCGATAGCCCTCCAGCGGGTAGCGCGACATGGAGGCGCCGAGGAACAAGAGGTCGTCGAAATGGGGCAGCTTGCGCTTGGTGCCGCCGCCGCGGATGTCATAGATGCCGGTCGCCGCGGCCCGGCGGATCTCCGCCAGCGTCGCCGGATCGAAGGTGGCGGAGAAGCGCGGCGGGGTACGCGGCGTGTTGTTGTGGGCGGTCATGGGGTCCTCACCCGAGAAAAGCAGTTTGGCGAAGCTCGGCCGGCGCCATGTCCCGTTTTCCTCCCCTCTCCCCTCGCGGGAGAGGGGTTGGGGGTGAGGGGGCAGGGCGGCCGAAGGTCCTCAACACCGGATGAGCGGAGAAACCACCCCTCACCCCGGCCCTCTCCCGCCCGAACTCGGCTGTTGCCGAGTCCGAAGTCGGCAACAGCCGACTTCGAGGGGGAGAGGGAGATTAATCGCCTCAGTAGGCGGACGCGTTGTCCACGTGGAAGTTGTAGAGCTGGCGGGCAGAGCCGTAGCGCTTGAACTCGGAGACATCGACCGCGCCTTCGAGGCCGGCGGCCTTCAGCTTCCCGGCCAGCAGCGCCTTGTGCTCGTCCCGCATCTCCTTCTCGATGCAGTCCGCGCCCAGGCTCTTCACCGTGCCGCGCACGAAGAGCTTCGCCTCATAGAGGCTGTCGCCCAGCGCTTCGCCGGCATCGCCCAGCACCACGAGGGAGCCGGACTGCCCCATGAACGCGCTCATGTGACCGATTGAGCCCTTCACCACGATGTCCACGCCCTTCATGGAGATGCCGCAGCGGGCGGAGGCATTGCCATCCACCACGAGCATGCCGCCATGGGCGGTGGCGCCGGCCGACTGGCTGGCATCGCCGCGCACATGCACGAAGCCGCTCATCATGTTCTCGGCGACGCCCTGACCGGCATTGCCGTGGATGATGACGGAGGCTTCCGCATTCATGCCGGCGCAGTAATAGCCGACGTTGCCCTCGATCTCGACGGTGAGGGGCAGGTTGAGACCCACCGCCACCGCGTGGCGTCCGTTGGGGTTCAGTACCCGCCAGCGGCGGGCGTTGGTCTCGGCGGTGGCCTTGTGGAGGGCCTCGTTCAGCTCGCGCAGCGGCGTGGTGGCGAGGTCGAAGGTCACGTCGGGCGCAATGGCGTTCACTGTGCGCGCTCCCAGAAGTACACGGTGGCGGGCTCGGGCTCGAAAACCTTGGCCTTGGAGATGCCGGGCAGGTCAACCAGAGCCCGGTATTCCGAGCCGAAGGCGACATACTGGTCGGTCTCGGCCATCACGGCGGGCTTGCAGGCGATGGGATCACGCAGCACGCCGAAGCCGCTCTCGGTGCCCACCACGAAGGTGAAGAAGCCGTCGAGGTCCTTGAGGCCCGCTTCCAGCGCCTGCCCGAGGGAGGCGCCTTCCCGCATCCGCCAGGTGAGATAGCCGGCGGCCACCTCGCTGTCGTTCTCCGTCTCGATGGCGATGCCCTCGCGCTTCAGCTGCCGGCGCAAAGCGTTGTGGTTGGACAGCGAGCCGTTATGCACGAGGCACTGGTCGGCGCCGGTGGAGAAGGGATGCGCACCGGCGGTGGTCACCGCGCTCTCGGTGGCCATGCGGGTATGGCCGATGCCGTGGGTGCCGCGCATCTGCGCAAGGCCGAAGGTCTGCGCCACGGAGGAGGGCAGGCCGACCTCCTTGAAGATTTCCATGCGCGAGCCGGTGCCCACCACCGCCACCTCGGGATGGCGCTCGGCGAGGAAGGCGCGCACGGCGGCCTCCCGCGCCTGCGGGATTTCCACCACCGCATGGGTGCCGTGAAGGACGAGGCCGGGCATGCCGTTGGCCGGGCCGGAGAGGCCGGCGGCGAGGCCCTCGAAATCATAGCCCCGGGGGGCGCGCAGGGAGAGCTTCACGCTGTCCTTGCCGCCTGCGCCATAGACCGCGAAGCCCGCGCTGTCGGGGCCGCGATCGGTCATCACGCAGAGCATGGACGCGAGCATGGCGCCCAGCTCGCCCTCGAGCTTCGGGTCCTTGAGGAAAAGTCCGACGATGCCGCACATGGCGTTTGATTTTGCTCCATTGCGTGCCGCCGCTGCGGCCTTGTCACAAGGAGTACGCCCGTTCGCCGGAGGCGTCAATTACAAGAGAATATAATTTTCTCTGGAAGAAAACTTTCACGATCGCGACCGCGTGGGGGGGCCTCAGTGCCGGTCGCGGCCGTAGACGATGATGGAGAGATAGGTCATGGGCGCCTTGATGAGGTCTTCCGGGCCATGGGCCGCGCCGGAATCGAACATCAGCGCATCGCCGGGGCGCAGGTGATAGGTGCGGTCCGCGTGGCGGTACAGCACCTCGCCGGAGAGCATGTAGATGAACTCCACCCCCGCGTGCCGGAAGCCGGTGTAGGGCGCCGCCTCTTCCGTCAGGGTGATGAGATAGGGCTCCACCACGATGTCGCCGCCGAGGCCGTGGCCCAGCAGTTCATATTGATGGCCGACCTTGGTGCCACGCCGCTCGATGATGACGCCTTGCGTCGCCCGCACGAACGAGCAGTCGCGCCGCTCCTCGAAGGCGGAAAACAGCGTGGTGAGCGGCACGTTGAGCGCCTTGGAGATGGATTGCAGCGTGGCGAGGGACGGAGAGATCTGCCCGTTCTCGATCTTCGACAGCATGCCCACCGAGATGCCGGCCGCGCCCGCGAGATCGGAAACCGTGAGATCCAGCTCGCGGCGGATGGAGCGCACCTGCACGCCCAGCGCCTCTTCCAGCGTCACCGCCTCGGCCGCCGGCGCCCCGGAGCCGGTGGCATAATCGGCGGCCTCCTGCTCGGCGCTCTTCACCTCGGCGACGCTCTTCATCTTACGCTCGGCCACGCCAGCCCCCGTCCGTCCCGATGCTCCCGACGGCCGCATGTGCGCCCAGGCGGTGATTTGCCGGCCATTGTGCCATCTTCCGCGCAAGAATGCATCGCACACTTGGCGACTCGCGCCTTGCCGGGCGCTGGCGAAACATGCCGGTTGCCCCGCTTGCGCGCCACGGACACCTCCCGAGAGGTCCCTTGCGCCGACCGGGCCGAATGTCTGGAACGCCTTGTCCCGCAACGAGCCGCAGCCCGCTCCGGCCCCCCTTTTCCACAGCCAGCGCCGCCCGTTTCGCCGCCCGCGCGCCGGCTCTGGACACGGCCCGATTTCCTCCCTATACACTCGCCGCTCCGGAAGCGCCGACGGCCTTCCGGACCCGGGCTCCGGCCCGGCGGATGCCCAGGTAGCTCAGTTGGTAGAGCATGCGACTGAAAATCGCAGTGTCGGTGGTTCGATTCCGCCCCTGGGCACCATTTCACGCTCCAATAGCGTCCGACGTGATCCTCCCATCCTGAAAAATCAATAACTTAACCCGCCATGCCCGTCCGGCATGGTGCAGGAAGGTGCGGTTGCATCCGGCGAATCTGGGGGTAGCTTTGGGGGTATCGGCTCCATACCCCCAGCGGCGATACCCCCACCGATGGCACTTGCCGACCTTGCCATTCGCAATCTCAAGCCCACCGCGAAGCCGTTCAAGGCATCGGACAGCGGTGGGCTGCATCTCCTCGTCAACCCGAACGGCTCGCGCCTCTGGCGGCTGAAGTACCGCTACGATGGCAAGGAGAAGCTCCTCGCCTTGGGCGCGTATCCGATCGTCACGCTCGCCAAGGCGCGCGGGAAGCGGGACGAAGCCAAGGCGCAACTGGCGGACGGCATCGATCCCGCCAAGTCCCGGCGCGAATCGCGCATTGCGGCTGTGGCCACCTCCGGCAACACGTTCCGCCTTGTCGCCGAGGAATATCTCGACAAGGTGCGGCGCGAAGGCCGTGCGCCGGCCACTCTTGATCCTCCCCCGATTTGGCGGACAGCCTCCGCGACCGCATGTATTCGGAGGGTGTGCAGCTTCTCGCCGAATATGCGCCGGATCCGCTGTTCGACGCCGGCACGCCGCAGCGGGCGCCGGCCAAGGTGACCGCCCTCACCGAAGGCATGTTCACCGGCTTCCTCAAGGATGCAGCAGAGACTGGCCGCGCCGCCTTCGCGCGCGTCGGCGCCTTGTGATCAGTGCGCCACATGCCCTCCCGATCGCGCCGACCATCCGTGGACACGCTTCGTTTCAAATTCTAGCCTGCAGTCAAAAGCAATGCTTCACAGGTCTTGACCGGGAACCGGGAAGACTAAGCTGAGGACGTCACAATGTCTCCGAGCTTGCCTGCCCGCGCGGTGTCCTGGCCGTTTCGGCGTTGGTCTTCGGTGCGCTCGTTCTGACCGTTCAGGCACCAAAGGTGCCTGAGTTCAAGGTAGGTTCGATCAAGATTGACCATCCCTGGTCCAGCGCCTCCCCCAGGCGGCGCCACCGTCGCGGCTGGCTATCTGACTCGCTAAAACAGCTGCGCCATTTTCGAAAGACCTATCTTGGCCACCACCCACTTCGCTGGCAAGGTGGAGATCCAAGAAATGGCGATGAAGGGTGGCCTGATGACCATGCACCCCCTAGCCGGAATGCCCTGCAATTCCGGCTGGGGGCAGCGTGGCTATCCCACGACACCCTGGCAGGGGGCCAACCTACTGCCCAAGGCCATCCCGCACCCACTTGGTGGTGAAGCTGGTCTAGGCGGCGGCGTGGAGCTTTTTGTCGGCCGCCTGGGTGTTGAAGGCGGCGATCGCATCCTTTTGGCACTTCCTGAGGAAGCTGGTGCGTTCCGCGCCGTCAGGGTTTATTGCGGAAGTCGAAGCGGCCGGCCACGCTCTGGCGGACGAAGCCGGCCAGCGAGCCTTCCATCAGCAGCGCGATGCCGAGCCGCGCGCCGACCGCCATGCCGGCTACCGCAAGCGGCCAGGAGAGGGCGAAGAGGGAACCGGCCGTCAGCCCCTGCCCGATGGTGCAGCCGCCGCAGAGAATGCCACCCGCGCCCATGAACACCGCGCCGAGCAGATGCCGCTTCATCTCGCGGGGGTCATCGAAAGCCTCCCAGCGGAATTCGTCCGCCAACCGGGCGGCGGCGAAGGCGCCGAGGGCGACGCCGAAGACGCTGCCGGCGCCGAACTCGGCGAGGCTCGTGGGCTCGAACAGCACGCCGAACAGAGCGCGCGCCACCGGCGAGACGAAGGTGAGGCTCTGTGGCGCGACGGGATGGGCGAATTCGTCCACCAGCCAGGTGGTGGCGAGCCAGCCGGCGACCACGCCGAGGCCCAGCATCACCCCCGCCGTCATCAGCCGTCCGGCACGGCGCAGCCTGCGGTCGGCGAAGGCCGGCGCCACCAGCGCTCCGCCCGCGACGGCGGTAAGGATGCCCCGGACATCGTGCCCGGTGAGGCGCCCTATGATGGAGGGCAGGTCGCTTGCGGTGCCGGCCGGCAGCAAAAGCGCGATGCGTTCCAGCCCATCCACCCGGATGCCGGCGAAGATGCCGCGCAGGGTGGCGTAGGCGACCGCCCCGAACACCAGCAGCACGACGAGGCTGCGCAGGTCGCCCGAGCCTAAGCGCACCAGCGAGCCGAAGGCACAGGTGCCTACCAGCGCCATGCCGAGGCCGAACAGCACGCCGCCGGTGAGGATGCCGAGCCACGGCAGCGCGGTGGTGACGTAATTGGTGCGGTCCGGGCTGAGAATGCCGGCCATGGCGAGGGCCTGCGTGCCCAGCACGGCGAGGCCGAGGGCGAGCGCGAACACCTTCATGCGGCGCCAGTCATGGCCCACCATGGCGTCTTCCAGCGCGCCGAAAGTGCAGAGGCGGGCGCGGAACACGGCGAAGCCGACCACCCCGCCCACGGCGAGACCGGCGAGCGCGGTCCACCAGGGGCTTGAAACATCCATTGCGCGCCCTCCTCCCTGAGACGGCCGGAGCGGGACTTGTGAAGCGTCCCGTCGCCGGCCCGGCGCATTTTTTTGAGCTTACTTTGCGTCCGATGCAGAGGTGCCGCAATACATGTCGTAGATCACCGAGATGACCCGACGCACATCATCGTTGGCGAGGCTGTAATAGATGGTCTTGCCGTCGCGCCGCGTGGTGACGAGATCGTCGAGGCGCAGGCGCGCCAGCTGCTGGGAGACGGTGGGCTGGCGCAGCGAGAGGATGTTCTCCAGCTCCGTCACCGAGCGCTCGCCCTCCGCCAGCAGGCACAGGAGCAGCAGGCGGTTCTCGTGGGAGAGGGCTTTCAGGAAGTCGCTCGCCTTGCGGGCGTTGCGCATGAGGCGGTCAAGCTCGGGCGAGATCTCCGGGCCTTCCCGCAGCTCGTCCTCAAGTCGCCTGGAAACGATCGACATGTGCCTGCCTTCTCAATCCCGGCGGGGCGACCTCACGGCCGCGCGCCTGCCATCCTGTCCGTCATGGTGTCCTGCATCGAGCCGAGCAGGCCCCAGAACGCTTCATCCGAAGCATAGCCAATAATGCGCCCGACTTCGCGCCCCTCATCCACCAGCACGAAGGTGGGCGTGAAGCGGACCGGGGCAGCCAGAACCACGTCGCCCGGCGTGCCGTTGGAAAGGTCCACGCGCCGGAGCGGCGCGCGCTGCCCCTCTTCGGTCTTCTCGTAGATGGGCGCCACGTCGTGGTCGAACTTCAGGCAATAGGCGCAGCCCTTGCGCTCGAACATCAGCAGCTCGCGCGCCGAGGCAGCAGGCGCGAAGGCCACAGAAAGACCCGCGGCGATGAGGCCGGCCGCGAGCGCGAGGCACGCTGAAGGACGCATGAATTCACAATCCCGACGTGGATTTCAGGAGACATATTATCGCATTCGCATATATCTTGGGCAAGGACCAATCCGCGCACCTCCAAAGACGCGGTTTCCAACGATCGGGGAGGAGCATGTCTCTCGATGTCAGCCTTGCAGGGGCATTCCTTGCCGGCCTGCTCTCGTTCGCCTCGCCGTGCGTGCTGCCGCTGGTGCCGGCCTACCTCGGCTTCCTCGCGGGCGCCGCGACCGAGGACACCGAAGGTACGCCCGCGCGGCGCGGCGTCCTCGGGGCGGCGCTCTTGTTCGTGCTCGGCTTCTCCTCCGTCTTCGTGCTGCTGGGGGCCACGGCGTCCTCCATCGGGCGGGTACTGATGGAGCACATCGAGACCCTCACTTGGCTCTCCGGCGCGCTGCTGGTGCTGTTCGGCCTGCACATGACGGGGCTGGTGCGCATCCCGCTGCTCTACCGGCAGGCGCGGCTGGAGCCCATGGCGCGGCCGGCGGGGCTCATCGGGCCCTATGTGGTGGGGCTCGCCTTCGGCTTCGGCTGGTCGCCCTGCGTGGGGCCGGTTCTGGCGGCGATCCTCATCGTCGCCGGGGCCGAGGCATCGGTGGGGCGGGGAATGCTCCTGCTGGGCATCTACGCCGCCGGCATCGGCATTCCCTTCCTCATCGCCGCGGCTTTCACCGAGCGATTCCTTGTCTGGACGCGAGCGGCGCGCAGCCGGCTCGGCCTGGTGGAGAAGATCGCGGGCGGGCTGCTCATCCTGACCGGCATCGCCTTCATGACCGGCTTCATGCCGCAGATTGCCCAATGGCTGCTCGACGCCGCGCCCGGCCTTGGCCGCATCGGATAGGAGGACCACCCATGGCACACCCCACGCTCAGCCGCCGGCGCCTCTTGAAGGCCTCCGCCGGCCTCGCGGCCGCGCTCGTTCCCGCCGGGGCGCAGGCCAAGGCGCGCCTCGGCGATGACGGGCTCTATACGGAAGATTGGTATGTGGACAGCTTCCTCGACCTCTCCGAGGATTTCGCCGCCGCGCGCGGGAAGGGGCGGGGATTCGCGCTCCAGTGGAGCCAGCGCGGGTGCATCTATTGCAAGGAACTGCACACCGCCTATTTCGCCGATCCGGCCATCGAGACGCCCATCCGGGAGGCGTTCGATATCGTGCATCTGGATCTGTTCGGCGCGCGGGAGGTGACCTTCCTCGACGGCGCTCGCCTCACCGAGAAGGCGCTCGGCCAGCGCGAGCGCATCCGCGCCACGCCTACCTTCCAGTTCTTCGCGGAGGTGGATGGAAAGCCCAAGGAGGTGGCGCGCATGCCGGGCCTTCTGCCGCGGCCGGAATTCTCCGCCTTGTTCCGCTATGTGGCGCAAGGGGCCTATGCGAAAGAGCCCTTCGATGCGTGGCTCGGCAAGCAGGGCAAGGGCTGAAGACAAAAGGGCGAGGCCGCCGGAGCGGCCCCGCCGGTCGCCTCATTTCGCCGGCTTGTTCACCGGCGAGTTGGGATCGAACAGATAGGCCACCACGTCCTTCATCTGCTCCTCGCTGAGCACCCCGTTGTGCCCGAAGCGCGGCATGGACGAGCAGGCGAAGACGGCCTGCGCATTGTAGACCTTGGCGTAGGTGGCTTTCGCATCCTCGGCGGAGAATTTGCGCTCCGCGCCGTAGTTGACGAGGCTCGGCCCGAGGGTGCCGTAGCTGACTTCCTTCGGGTCCATCTGGTGGCAGGCGTAGCAATTGCCGCCGCTCACCGTGCCTGGCGGATCGGAGAACTGTCCGCCGCGCCCATTCTGCGCCACCTCGGCGCCCTTCTTCCAGTCGCCGAGCACGCTGCCCTGCGGATACTTCACCGTCTTGGCCTCGCGGGCCATGATAGCGTCCGCCTCTTTGGCAGAGGGCTGATTGCGCGTGACGGAGCAGATTTCCATGGTCTCGTCCGGCACGAGCCGCGCGGCCCAGCCGTCCGGCAGCTTGGTGAAGCTCTCCTTCACCACCCTGTCCACCACGGCGGGCGGGGCAGGGGGGATCTGCTGCGCGAAAGCGACCTCAGGGAGAAGAAGCGCCGCGGCGATGATGATTGTCTTCATGGCTCTTCCTCCCCTCAGCGCTTGATGGACGGCACGTTCAGCTCGCCACCGGCCGCCTGCGCCTGCAGGAAGACGGTGAGTGCCGTAACGACTTCCGAGGCATAATCGGGAGCGGGCATCCGCATCTGCCGATAGCAGTCCCACAGCCGGTGCTGCATGGTCCGGAGCGAACTCTGGGAGACGCGGTAGGTGGGCCAGGAGGCCATGGTGAGCTGGGCGTCCTTGCCCGGCTTGTCGAGCTGCGGCAGGCCCTGGAGCCGGATGCGCTTGCCGGGTTCCCCGTGGCAGGTGGAGCAGGAGAAGTCGTTGATGGACGAGCGCCGGTAGAACAGCGCCTCGCCGATGCCATAGGCCTCCTTCTCCTTGGCATGGGCAAGCGGGATGTCGATCTTCATGCCGTTCGACTTGTTGGCGATGAAGGCGACGAGATCCTCCATGTCCGAGCCGCGGCCGGGGCCGGAGAAGGGCTTGGCCATGATGGGCTTGATGTCCACGCCCTGGATCTTGTCCATGCACCACAGCAGGCGCTGCTCGAGGTCCATCACCTTGCCGGCGTCCGCGAAATAGCGCGGCAGAGCGGCGTAGGCGCCTTCCAGCTTGCCCGGCCCCTGGCCGAGGTCACAGGTCTCAAGAGAGACGTTCTTGGTGCCGCGCGGATCGGCCCAGATGGCCTCGCCGCGATCCACGGCGAGGTAGCCGGGATTGGCCATGGGATCGTTGATCATGGCGCGGTAGCGCTCGATCTCCTTCTCGCTCGCGTCGTCCTGCGCGCGTGCCGTGACCATGGGTGAGAGCGCCAGGGCGAGGGCGCACAGGCATGTGAGAAACGTGGCTTTGGGTCGCATGTATCCTCCCCAGCGAGACGTCCGGGGCCTGGGGCCTTCTGCGTGATGCCCTTGAGCCGCGGCGATCCACCTGCGACGCTCCATCCCTCATAGATGGATGCGATCAGCGGATAGGAGCTACTTTACATTCAAAAAAATCGATATCACAATATGTGAAATTGATCCCCGGCGACCACCGCCGTCACGGGGACGGAATTCAACAAGAACGACGCCAAAAGCCGGCCCTCAAGCGCCGGTCGTGCCAGGAGGAAAACGCATGCCGCCCCACCCCGACGTCACCCTTGTCTCTACGCGCGGCCTCCCGACACGTCGCGGCGCGCTGAAACTCGCGGGTCTCGCCGCCTTCGCCGCAGTGCTGGCGCCGCGCATGGCGCTTGCCACCGAGGCGCAGGTGGCCGACGAAATGAAGAAGCTGTTCGCCGGCAAGACCATGGGCGCGGGCAAGATCAAGCTCGACATGCCCGAGATCGCCGAGAACGGCCTTGTCGTGCCCATCAACATCGATGTGGAAAGCCCGATGACCGAAGCCGACTTCGTGAAGTCGGTCCACGTCTTCGCCGATGGCAATCCGCTGCCGCAGGTGGTGACCTATCACTTCACCCCCGAGAGCGGAAAAGCTTCCGCCTCCACCCGCATGCGCCTCGCCCAGACGCAGAACGTCATCGCCGTGGCGGAGATGTCCAGCGGACAGCTTTATTCGGCCAAGGTGCAGGTGAAGGTTACCATCGGCGGCTGCGGCGGCTGATCCGACAGTCGAATCGCTGATCGAATACAGAAAAGAACAGAACAGGCGTGCGCCAGAGCGCCGCCGAGCAAAAACCGGAGGAAACCATGGCCCTCAAGTCCCAGCCGCGCGTGCGCGTGCCCGCCCAGGCCAAGGCGGGCGAGATCATCGAGATCAAGACGCTGATTTCGCACGAGATGGAAAGCGGCCAGCGCAAGGACGCCGCCGGCAAGACCGTGCCGCGCGACATCATCAACACCTTCCAGGCCGCGTTCAACGGCAAGCCCTTCTTCACCGCGGAGTGGTTCACCTCCATTTCGGCGAACCCCTACCAGTCCTTCTTCTTCAAGGCGAAGGAGAGCGGCGAGTTCACCTTCACCTGGAAGGATGACGCGGGCGCCGAGCAGAAGGCCACCGCGAAGCTCACCGTCGCCTGAGGCGGCGTTCCTCGCATTGTTCCGTTGTCGGTGGACGTGCCATCGGATCCCACGATCCGGTGGGCGCTCCCGCCATGACCTGAGAAAGCGTGGCCCTCATGATCTCAAGGCGCGATTTTCTGTCCGCCGGAACGGCCCTCGCCGGCCTGCTCGCCGCCTCCGGCACCGGGCTGGCGCAGGCGGTCGGCGCGCAGGCGCTGAGCCAGGCCGACCTCTTGAAGTTCGGCAATGCCGGCACCTTCACCATTCTGCACATCACCGACATCCACGCCCAGCTCGTGCCGCTCTATTTCCGCGAGCCCTCCATCAATCTCGGCGTGGGCGATGCGCGGGGCGTGCCGCCGCACCTCACCGATGCAGCATTCCTCAAGTATTTCGGCCTCAAGGCCGGCACCCGCGACGCGTATTCCCTCACCTCGGAAGACTTCACCCAGCTCGCCCGCACCTACGGCCGAATGGGCGGCGTGGACCGCATCGCCACCCTCGTGAAGGCCATCCGGGCCGAGCGCGGGGCGGACAAGGTGCTGCTGCTGGACGGCGGCGACGGGCTCCAGGGCTCCTGGTCCTCGCTGAAGACGCAGGGCGAGGACATGGTGAAGGTGTTCTCCGCCCTCGGCACGGATGCCATGGTGGGCCACTGGGAGTTCACCTACGGCGCCGACCGCGTCACCGAGATCAAGGAGAAGGCGCCCTTCGCCTTCCTCGCCCAGAATGTGCGCTCCGCCGAATGGCAGGAGCCGGTGTTCGAGGCGGCGAAGACCTTCGAGAAGGGCGGCGCCAAGGTGGCGGTGATCGGCCAGGCCTTCCCCCGCACCCCCATCTCCAATCCGCGCTGGATGATCCCGGACTGGGAGTTCGGCATCCGCGAGGAGGACATGCAGAAGCAGGTGGATGCCGCCCGCGCGGGTGGCGCCGATGCGGTGGTGCTGCTCTCCCACAACGGCTTCGACGTGGACCGCAAGATGGCGTCCCGCGTCTCCGGCATCGACGTGATCCTCACCGCCCACACCCATGATGCCATGCCGCGCGTGGTGGAGGTGGGCAAGACGCTGCTGGTGGCCACCGGCTCCCACGGCAAGTTCGTGTCCCGCCTCGATCTCGACGTGAAGGACAGGAAGGTCACCGGCTATCGCTTCCAGCTCATCCCGGTGTTCTCGGACATCATCGCGCCGGACCCGGAGATGGCGAAGCTCGTCGCCGACATCCGCGCGCCTTATGCGAAGGACCTTTCCCGCGAGCTGGGCCGCGCCGACAGCCTTCTCTACCGTCGGGGCAATTTCAACGGCACGTTCGACGACATGATCTGCGATGCGATCATGAAGGAGCGCGACGCGGAGATCGCCCTCTCCCCCGGATTCCGCTGGGGCGGCACGCTGCTGCCGGGCGATCCCATCACCTTCGATGCCGTGGCCAATGCCACCGCCATCACCTATCCGGCCTGCTACCGCAACACCATGACCGGCCGGCAGCTGAAGGAGGTGCTGGAGGACGTGGCCGACAACATCTTCAATCCCGATCCCTATTTCCAGGGCGGCGGCGACATGGTGCGCGTCGGAGGGGTGGGCTACGCCATCGACGTATCCAAGGGGACAGGCCAGCGCATCTCCGACCTCACCTTCCTGAAAACCGGCAAGCCGCTGGAGGCGGACAAGGCCTATACGGTCGCCGGCTGGGCCTCCATTGCCCAGAATGTGGAAGGCCCGCCAGTGTGGGAGTTGGTGGAGCGCTACGTGACCGACACGAAGTCCGTGAAGATCGCCCCCAACGCCTCGGTGAAGGTGACGGGCGCATGAGGCGCACGGCCACCCCGCCGCACGATTCCAATCTAAATATTCAAAGCTACGAATAAGAGAATATCAGGGAGGACGCCATGTCCGACACCAGTCTGCCCCCGACGGAGCGCGCGGCCGGCGCGAAGCCGTCCCTTTCGCGAAGGCGCTTTCTCAACCTTGCCGGCATGGGCGCGGGTGCTGTCGCAGCAGGAGGCGGGGCGGCCCTTGCCGCGCCGGCCGCCGGCACGCCCGATCCCAATATCGTGCCAGTGCCCGACTGGACGAAAACCCTCGGCGCGGCGGTGAACGAGAACCCCTATGGCAAGCCGTCCGTGTTCGAGAAGGACGTGGTGCGCCGGGAGGTGACGTGGCTCACCGCCAGCTCGCAAAGCTCGGTCAGCTTCACCCCGCTCTATGCCCTCGACAGCGTCATCACGCCCAACGGCCTGTGCTTCGTGCGCCACCATGGCGGGCAGGCGGAGATCGAGCCGGACAAATACCGGCTGATGATCCACGGCCTCGTGGACAAGCCCCTCGTCTTCACGCTGGAAGACCTGAAGCGCATGCCCGGCCGGGTGAACCGCGCCTATTTCCTCGAATGCGCGGCGAATTCCGGCATGGAGTGGCGCGGCGCGCAGCTCAATGGCTGCCAGTTTACCCACGGCATGATCCACAATCTCTTCTACACCGGCGTGCCGCTGAAGACGCTGCTGGACATGGCGGGCGTCAATCCCAAGGGCAAATGGGTGCTCGCCGAGGGCGCCGACGCGGCGGTGATGACCCGCTCCATCCCGCTGGAAAAGGCCATGAACGACTGCCTCGTCGCCTTCGGCATGAACGGCGAGGCGCTCAGGCCCGAGCAGGGCTATCCGGTGCGGCTCGTGGTGCCGGGCTGGGAAGGCAATATGTGGGTCAAGTGGCTGCGCCGCCTCAAGGTGGGCGACCAGCCCTGGCAGCAGCGCGAGGAAACGTCGAAATATACCGACCTCCTCGCCGATGGCCGCTCGCGCCGCTTCACCTTCGTGATGGACGCGAAATCCGTGGTGACGAGCCCAAGCCCCCAGGCACCCTTGAAGCACAAGGGGCCGAACGTGCTCTCCGGCATCGCCTGGTCCGGGCGCGGCACCATCACGCGGGTGGATGTTTCCCTCGACGGCGGGCGCAATTGGACGACGGCGCGGATCGACGGGCCGGCCATGCCCATGTCCATGACGCGCTTCTATCTGGATTTCGACTGGGCCGGGCAGGAGCTGATGGTGCAGTCCCGCGCCATGGATGACACCGGCTATGTGCAGCCCACCAAACAGGAATTGCGCGCCGTGCGCGGCACCAACTCGATCTATCACAACAACGGCATCCAGACCTGGCTGGTGCGCTCCAACGGGGAGACGGAAAATGTGGAAGTCGGCTGAGAGGCTGCTCGCCGCCACCCTTCTCGCCGGCGGGCTGGCTGCTGCCGGCATCGCCGTCGCCGATCCCCAGCCGGCCGGAAAGCCCGCCGCGAAGGCGGAGAAGACCGGCAGCGACAAGGCGCGGCAGGCGGTGAACATGGCCGCCCCGCTCGCCGCGCCAGGGGCCGCCGCGAAGGCCATCGCCCTCGGCCGCCCCGCTCTGCCTGAGGAGATTGCCGCCTGGAACATCGACGTGCGCGCCGATGGCGAGGGCCTGCCGCCGGGCAAGGGCTCGGTGAAGGAGGGCGAGGAGCTGTTCCTGCAGAACTGCGCCCAGTGCCATGGCGAGTTCGGCGAGGGCGCGGGCCGCTGGCCGGTGCTGGCCGGCGGGCGCGGCACCCTGAAGTCGGAGCGGCCGGAAAAGACCATCGGCTCCTTCTGGCCCTACGCCTCCACGGTCTATGACTACGTGCACCGGGCGATGCCCTTCGGCAGCAACCTCTCGCTCACCCCGGACCAGACCTACGCCATCGTCGCGTATCTTCTAAACCTCAACGATCTCGTCGCCGAGGACTTCGTGCTCTCGAAGGACAACTTCCCCAAGGTGGACCTGCCCAACGAGGCCAATTTCTACGACGACGACCGGGAGACCTCGGAAAAGGCCTTCTGGAAGAAGAACCCCTGCATGAAGGACTGCAGCGGCGAGGTCCATGTCACCGCCCGCGCCCAGATCCTCAACGTGACGCCGGACGGCGATCCGCCCAAGGGCAATCTGGAGTGAGCCGCCCGTCGTAACGCCAAGGAAGGGTCCCGGCCGCTCGTCCGGGACACCACACAGCCCCTCCAACGGAAAGGACGAGGATCGTGCGCATCCCCGTGATGGTCGCCCTCCTGCTCGGCGTCGCCGCTGCCCCGGCGCACGCGGAACCCGACATCGCCAAGGGCGAGACGGTATTCAAGAAATGCATGGCCTGCCATGCGGTCGGGCCCGACGCCAAGGTGAAGGTCGGCCCGCCGCTCAATGGCATCGTCGGCGCCAAGTGGGCGCACTTCGAGGGCTATGCCTACTCGCAGGACATCAAGGACGGCGCCTCCGCCGGCAAGGTGTGGGACGAGGCCAACCTCGACGCCTACATCGCCAACCCCAAGGCGCTCGCGCCCAAGGGCAAGATGGCCTTTGCCGGGATCAAGAACGAGGACGAGCGCAAGGACTTGATCGCCTTCCTCGCCCAGTTCAACGCCGACGGATCGAAGAAGTAGTACAGTCACCGCCGGCCCCGCGCCGTTGCGGAGTCTGGCCTGCGGGGGGCACATTCCAAAGCACACGGCGCGCCAGACGCCGATGACGGGAGGAAACCATGCCCCAGTTCGACCGCCGGGCGTTCCTCGGCACCATGGCGCTTGCGGGCGCCGCGCCGATCGCGGCCTCAACGTCGGCCCATGCCGCCGTGCAGTCGCTCCAGCTCGCCGACATCAAGAAGGAAGCGGACACCGCCTGCGTCTATCATGTGGACTATGGCGACCATGCCCGCTTCGCCCAGACGCTGAACAACATCAACAACCACTACGCCTCCTATGGCGCCGATCCCTTCGCGCTGCAGATCGTGATGGTGGCCCATGCGGGCGGCATCAAGTTCTTCCTCGACAATCTCAACGGCACCATGTGGGAGAAGGAAACCCTCGATCCCACGCTTAATGAGAAGATCGCCGCGCTCGTCAAGAACGGGCTGAAGGTCTACCTCTGCGCCTACACCTTCGAGCGCAACCATGTGCCCAAGGAGAAGGCGCGCGATGAGGCCTTCATCGCCTTCGTACCCTCCGGCATCGCCACCGCCGGCGCATTGCAGGGCAAGGGGTTCGGCTACCTGAAGGTCGGCTGAAGCCATGACACGCGGCGACGTCTCGCGGCGGGCGCTGCTGGGCGGTTCGGCGCTCGCGGCGGCGCTGCTCTGCGCGCCGCACGTCGCGGCGCAGGCTAGGCCGCGCGTGGTGATCGTGGGCGGCGGCGCCGGCGGGGCGAATGCCGCCCGCGCACTCCTGCGCGACGGCCGCGTGGAGGTCACGCTGGTGGAGCCGGAGCCGCGGTACGTCGCGGTGTTTCACTCCAATCTCTGGCTCGGCGGCTTCATCGATTTCGCCGCGCTGGAATTCGGCTATCAAGGCCTCGCGCGGGCCGGCGTGCGCGTCGTGCCGCAGAGGGCCGACGCCATCGACCGGGAGCGGCGCGAGGTGCGGCTCGCCGATGGCGGGCGCCTTCCCTACGACCGGCTCATTCTCTCGCCCGGCATCGATCTCGACTATGACAGCGTGCCCGGCTGGAGCCGCGCCGCCGAGACGGTGATGCCCCACGCCTGGAAAGGTGGCGCCCAGCTCCGCATTCTCAAGGAAAGGCTGGACGCGGTACCTGACGGCGGCCTCATCGTCATCATCGCCCCGCCCAACCCCTTCCGCTGCCCTCCGGCGCCCTATGAGCGCGCGTCCATGATGGCGCATCGCCTGAAGAGCACGGGGCGCGGCGGGGCGCGCATCGTCATCGTCGACCCGAAGCCGAAATTCTCCATGCAGGGCCTCTTCCAGGAGGGATGGGAGGGGCATTACCCGGGCATGGTGGAATGGATGGCACCGGACATCTCCGATGGCCTCCTGTCGGTGGATCCGGGTACCGGCACGGTCGTCACCGGCTTCGAGACCTATCGCGAGGCGGCGCTGGTGAACGTGATCCCGGCGCAGCAGGCAGGCACCATCGCCCGCAGCGCGGCGCTCGCCGATGCCTCGGGCTGGTGCCCGGTTGAAGCCACCTCCATGGCCTCGGCGATGGACCCGGCCGTCTTCGTCATCGGGGATGCGGCCATCGGCGGCGATATCCCGAAATCCGCCTTCGCCGCGGGGAGCCAGGCGCAGGTGGCCGCGCGGGCGTTGCTCGCCGGCCTGTTTGGCGAGGCTGTCCCGTCGGCGACCTATGCCAGTACCTGCTGGAGCCTAATCACGGCCGACGACGCCGTGAAGGTGAGCGGGCTCTACCGGCCGGTGGACGGGCGCATCCGCGAGGCGGAGGGCACAGTCTCCGGAGCCGGCGAGCCTCCGGCCCTGCGCCGCCGGCAGCAGGAGGAGAATGCGGACTGGTATGGCGCCATGGTCGCCGGGATGTTCGGCTGACGGGCGCCCGCCCGTCGCGCTGCTTGCGCGCATCCCGGTACATCCCCTCCCGAAACTCGAAGCCGTTGTCGAAAGACACCCCGACTTTGGCTCCGGGCGCGAAAAGGAAGCGTTGGTAGACTGACGTTGCCCCTCCTGGCTAATCCAGTTTGAAGTTCGTTCTGGCCCATTGAGAGGACCAGAACATGAGGCGCAGCCGCTTCACGGAAGAGATGGGGTATTCGGTCCTGATCTCTTGAGCCGTTTGCGGCGTTCGGCGGCGAAGAGGACGATCGGGGCCTGAACCCAGCGCCGGGAGGTCCCCATGGTGTACGTCGGCCTTGATGTCTCTTTGAACTCCGTAGCCGTCTGTGTCATCGACCGGGAAGGTCAAATCCTGAAGGAGGCGAGCGTGGCGTCGGAGGCGTCCGCCATCTCGCAGTGTCTCCAGCCTTGGCGGGATCGGATTGCGAAGATTGGGCTTGAGGCTGGGCCGATGTCGGAATGGCTGACTGCGGGTTTGGCGGAGCTTGGTTTTCCCGCCATCAGCCTGGAGGCGCGGCAGGTGAAGGCGGCGTTGTCGGCAATGCCCGTCAAGACCGATCGGAACGACGCGCGCGGCATTGCCCAGGTGGTCAGGGCTGGTTGGTACAAGGTCGTGCACGTGAAGAGCATCGGCAGCCAGCACGCGCGAACGTTGGTGGCGGCGCGCAAGCACCTGATCCGCTCCATTGCCGCGTCGGAGCAGACACTTCGCGGATTGCTCCGTCCCTTCGGCTTGAAGGTCGGCATCGTGTCGCGGGCCGGATTTGCCTCTCGTGTCCGAGATCTGGTTGGCAACAACGCCATCCTGGCTGAGGTGATGGCTCCCCTATTGGCAGCCCGGGACGCACTGATGCAGGAGTACCAGCGCCTTCATCGCCTGGTCGTCCAGGCTGTCCGGAATGATCCGGTCTGCCGCCTGTTGACGACCATGCCCGGAATCGGGCCGGTTTCCGCTCTGACGTTCAGAGCAACGATCGATGCGCCCGAGCGTTTCGCCCGCTCCCGGTCCGTCGGGGCTTATCTCGGGCTCACACCTCGGCGGTATCAATCGGGCGAGATCGATCGGACCGGACGGATCACCAAAGTGGGCGACGGGGAGACGCGAACTGCGCTGTTCGAGGCCGCCAACGTCATCCTGCGACCGAGCACACGCTGGTCACCGATGAAGGCCTGGGCGGTGCGCATTGCTCAGCGTCAGGGAAGTAAGCGGGCGAAGGTCGCTCTGGCTCGCAAGATGGCGGTCGTTCTTCACAGCATGTGGCGGAACGGCACGGAATTCCGATGGACTGCGGCCGCGGCGTGATCGACCCGGCTGTGGTTCCCTGAACGCCCGTCGCGGGGCGCGGGATGATTGAGTTCGCATGATCTGTCGTCGCAGCCGCTGACGCGGCCGAGCACGCCGAAGAGCTTGAACCGGTCATTCCATCGAACACCATCATGTGGCGATCCTCGACCACGGACAGAAGCAAAGAACCCGCGACGTGCCATCATCGGGGTTGACGACACCGGACCGAATACAGAAGCAGATCATCGGCATCCTGAAGGAGCACGAGGCCGGGGTGCCGGTCTCGGACCTGTGTCGCAAGCACGGGGTCAGTGACGCCAGCATCTACAAGTGGAAGGCGCGTTTCGGCGGGATGGACGTATCGGAGGCCAAGCGGCTGCGGGCGCTCGAGGATGAGAACGCCAAGCTCAAGCGCATGCTCGCCGACGCCATGCTGGACAACGTCGCGCTGAAGGATCTCCTGGGAAAGAAGTGGTGACGCCCGCTGCCGAGCGCAGGGCTGTCGCCCACCTCATGGAAGCCCATGGGATGAGCGAACGGCGGGCGTGTAAAGCCACCGGCTTCTGCCGCATGACCATGAGATACAAAGCCACGCGCGGGAATGACGCCTCGCTGCGTGAGCGCATGAAGGCCATCGCCCAGGAACGGCGGCGGTTCGGCTATCGCCGTCTCCACGTCCTGCTCAGGCGGGAGGGCTTCCGGGTCAGGGTCGCTCGCGAACTCGACAGGCTTCTGGCAGAGCGCGGCCGGCCCAAGATGATCGTCAGCGATAATGGCAGCGAGTTCACCTCCAATGCCATTCTGGCCTGGACCGACGCGGCTCGGGTCGAATGGCACTACATCGCGCCCGGCAAGCCGATGCAGAATGGCTTCATCGAGAGCTTCAACGGCCGCCTGCGGGACGAGTTGTTGAACGAGACGCTGTCATCCAGCCTGTCTCAGGCCAGAGCCGCTCTCGGCCGGTGGCAGCTCGACTACAACACCGCCCGGCCGCACTCGAAGCTCGGATGGCAGACGCCAAGCGCCTTCGCCTCAACGTTCCACCCGCGGCGGGATCAGACGCTCCGCAACATGAACGGCTCCGCGTCTGCCCCCGCCGCTCCACACGCCCGAGAAGGCAAACCCAACCGCCAGAACGAACTCACAGCTGGATAGAAGTTGGGGGCAACGTCAGGAGACATGCGCGTAGGCGCGGTTGAGGGCATCGGCCTTGCGGCGGCGGGCGTATGGCATGCGCAGCACGCGGCCGAGAAGCTGCTCGGCGTCGGTGGCGCTGCCGATATTCTGGACCGAGCAGAACACATAGGCGAAGGAGCAGTCCCAGCCCTCTTTCAGGGCCTCGATGGTGATGACTTACTCGATCGGGCATTTCGGGTCGAACAGGTTGATGCCGTCGAGTTCGCGCTGGTCGCCGGTCGCCACCGCAATGCGCTCGGGTGCGATCTGCTCAACCTCGACGAGGTGCGTCTTCAGCGCCTCGACCGTCACCTCGCCATTCTTCGGCTGCGCCTGGAAGAGGACGATGGGCCGGATGTAATCGGCCTCGCCCTTGGTCGCCTCCTCAAGTGCCGCGCGGCTGGCAATGGCGCCGTTCACCGCGTTCTGCCAGCTGTCGTGCTCGGCGAGGATGATCGGCAGCTTGATCATCTCCGCTTCCTTCAATTCCTGCGCGGTGACGCTGTACAGGATGTTGGAGTCGAAGCGCGGCGTGGCGGTGAACTCGATGATGGCGCACGGGTTCACTCGCGCCTGCATCTCGCGCGAAAGGCCGGTGACGGCGTTGTGCGCCTCGTCCACGATCATCAGCGGGCGGTGGATGTGCATCAGGTTGGCGAAGGAGAAGCGCGGATCGCCCGTCTTGTCCGTGGAGCCGTCGCGCCGCTCCAGACCTGCGGTGGAGGCCGGGATGGCGGAGAAATGCGGCTCCATGTTCTCGTTGTGGGCGTAGACCTTGCGGTCCTCGGTATTGCTCACGCGCAAGGTCTGGATCGTGCCGACCACCACGCAGGCGTTGTCGCGGATGTCGTGCGGGCGGATCATGGCGAAATTGGCGATGTCGAGCACGCGCACACGCCCCTCGAACACCGTGTCCAGCGCCTGCCGATAGGGATGGCGGGTGTTCTTCAATGCCTCCACGATGGCGTGGGCGGCGAGGATGGTCTTGCCAACCACCGCCTCCTTGATCTCGTTCAGTTGCTCCTGCGCCTCGCGAGACTTTTCGATTTCCGCCGTGACCTTGGCATACTGCGCCGCCAGCGCCTCGTGGTTGCCGGTCGCCCGCGGCTAATGCGGTCGCGGTTCGCCGAGATAGCCGCGTCCCACGGCGAGCACCACCAGGGCAACGGCGGTGCCGGCGTGGCGGATCTCCACCGTCTCCAGCGTCTCGACGCTCCGGAAGCGTTGGGCCATCTCGTCCATCTGGCCGGGCGATGCGGCATCGAGCACGAGTACGGCATCGGCGCCCGCGCGCCCGCGCTGCACGTCGCTTATCAGGAAGCCGCGGCAGTCGCTGCCCATGCAGGCCACCGGCCAGGAGGGCCCCAGGGCGTAGCCGGCCTTTCCGCCCATGTGCCAGACGGGCACCGTGACGAAGGCATAGGGCCCCGGTGCGAGGCCGTGGCGCCGGACGGCGGCATCGAGGTCGCTCCATCTGGCGAGTTCGCGCAGGGGATCGCCATTGGTCGGGGAAAAGGCGGTGCCGAGGGAGGGGACAAGGGAGATCGTCGCGATCGCGGCGACGCCCACGGTGGCGAAGCCGGCCGACCAGATGGTCCAGCCCCGGATCCAGGCGTTGCCGGCCCACCGCCGCGCCGTGGCCCGGCCGAGCAGCGGGAAGAGCATCAGATAGCCGGGGGCCGCCCAGTGGAAGAAGGGCTTGGCGCCCGACCATGCGGCGATCGCGGGAAAGACCAGCACCGGCCCCGCCGCGATGCACAGCAGCAGCAGCGCGCGGGGATTGATCGGCTTCGTCCGCAGTGCCCGCACCGCCGCCGCAACGAGGCCCAGCCAGATCCATGGCGTGAGGAACAGTGCGATGCCTGACACCACCATCAACGCCATCAGCGGGTGGAACCCCTCCGCAGAGGCCCGCTCGCCCTGGAAAGCGAGGGAGGTGAAGCCGTTGCCCACGTTCCAGACGATCACCGGTGAGAACACGACGAGGGCGACCGCTACTCCCGCATAGGGCCAGATGGTGCCGAGCCATCGCCGGTGGCGCGCGCTCAGCAGCAGGAACACGAAGGTCCCGGCGAACAGGAAGATGCCGTGATACTTGGACAGGAGCGCCAATCCACCGAGCGCGCCCGCGAGGAGCCAGGTGGCCGGATGGGCGCGCGGATCGAACAGCGCATGCGCGATCACCAGCGTTCCGGCGAGGAGAAAGGTGATGAGCGGCCCATCCGGCAGCACCCAGGTGGCGCTGGTGAGGCCAAGCACCGGCGCGCAGGCCATCGTTAGCGCCGCCCAAACCCCGGCCCACCGGCCGAACAGGCGGGCGGTGAGAACGTACATCAAGCCGCTTGAGACCATCGAGAGCAGCAGGAACGGCGCGCGCACCGCCAGAGGCGCCTCGGTCCCGAACAGGGCGGCCGACATGTGGGCCAGCCACCAGGCCATGGGCGGATGGTCGAAATAGCTGAGTGCGAGACTTCGGCTAGTGACGACGGTGTAGGATTCGTCGTTGCCGAGGCCGGTTGTGGCGGCGAACAGCAGGCGCAAGGCGAACGCCAACGCCATCACCCAGCCAAGGGCCATCGCGGGCGACACCCGCTCCTGCAGCTTCGACAGGCGTGCGCGGCGCTCCTGATCGACAGGTCCCGTGAGCCCCGGCGATGCCAGGCTCACTTGGACGGTCCCCACACGAACAGGGAGGTCATGGCGAAGTTCCACACCGCGCCGATGCAGGCGCCGGCGAGGCCGCGCCGACCCACCCGGCGGATGCAGCGCACGCGGGGATCGCGCTCGCCCAGCTGCCGCGCCAGGTCGGCAGTGCCGTCCGGCGAATCGTTGTCGACGAAAATGATCTCGTAGGGGACGCCCGTCAGAGCGCGGTCGATGCCCGCGAACATCCGCTCCACATTGCCGCGCTCGTTGAAGGTCGGGACGACGACGGTAAGCCGAGGAACAGTGGCAAGCGCTTCCGTGGAGGCCCGCGCCGTTTCGTCGGGCCTTGGCTCGGCGCAGCCCTGCCGCACGATGCCGGGGCGGCGGAGAGACGGGGAGCCGAAGGGGGCGGGCGCGGAATCCGGCATGCGTTGTGCGGTGTCCTGCGGCCGTTCGAAACGGTACGGTCGCACGGACCCGGCCTGCACCGGTTCTCGCCGTGATCCAGGGGGCGCCGCAAGCCTCCCCTCCGTCTTCGCATGGCATGTGAAGGCCAAGCTGACAACCGGCTAGGGATTCTGGGCGTTCTTCGCCATGGATTTTACGGTGAGTTGCGCGGACGGGCCGGGATATTGCCCTCGCGCATTTTACCCCCGCGCGCGCAGCTCGCGCCGCAGGATCTTGCCGGTGGCGGTCATGGGCAGGGTATCGGTGAAGGCCACATGGCGGGGGTATTCGTGGGCGGAAAGCCGCGTCTTCACGAAATCCTGGATCTCCTTCGCCAGCGCTTCGGAGGGGGCGACGCCCGGCTTCGGCACGATCCACGCCTTGACCGCCTCGGTGCGCAGCGGATCGGGCACGCCCACCACCGCCACCAGCGCCACGGCCGGGTGTTTGAGGATGCAGTCCTCGATCTCGCCGGGGCCGATACGGTAGCCGGCCGAGGTGATGACGTCGTCCGCGCGGCCGACGTACCAGAGGTAGCCGTCCTCGTCCTGCCGGCCCATGTCGCCGGTGAGGAGGAAGTCGCCGGCATATTTGTGGGCGGTGGCTTCGGGGTTCTTCCAGTATTCCAGCATCATCACCGGATCGCCGCGGCGGATTCCGATGTGTCCCTCGGTTCCGGTGGGCACGTCCTCGCCCGCGTCGTCCACGATGCGCACGTCATGGCCGGGGATGGCCTTGCCCATGGAGCCGGGGCGGATGGGGAAGAAGCTGGAATTGGAGCCGACCACCAGATTGCATTCGGTCTGGCCGTAGATCTCCCGCGCCTCGACCCCCAGGCGCTCCTGAACGAACGCGCCCAGCTCCGCCCCCAATGTCTCGCCGCCGGTGAGGAGCGAGCGCAGCTTGAGGCCGCTGTGCCGCACGTCCGCCTGACGCAGCAGCTTCAGGGCGGTGGGCGGCAGGAAGACGTTGCGCACATGGTGGTCCGCCATCAGAGCCATGGCGGCGTCGGGATCGAACTTCTTCGCCCGGTGGGCCAGCACCGGCACGCCGAAATAGAGCGAGGGAAACAGCACGTCGAACAGCCCGCCAATCCACGCCCAGTCGGCCGGGGTCCAGTGCAGGTCGCCGGGCTGCGGCATGTATTGGTGGACGAACTCGATGCAGGGCAGGTGCCCCAGCAGCACCCGGTGCCCATGCAGGGCGCCCTTGGGGTTCCCGGTGGTGCCCGAGGTGAAGATGATGATGCCGGGATCGTCCGGCCCCGTATCCACCGGCGTGAAGCGGTCCGAGCCCTGCGCCAGTGCCGCGTCGAAGGAGAGGGCGCCGCCTGCGTCCGGGCCGATGACGAAGACATGGGCGAGGTCGGGCAGGTGGTCCCGCACCCGCATCAGCTTGGCGAGGCCGCCGAGATCCGTCACCAGCACCTTCGCGCCGGAGGCAGCGAGGCGGAATTCCAGCGCCTCGTCGCCGAACAGGGTGAAGAGGGGTACCGAGATCATGCCCGCCTTGAAGGCGGCGATATGGGCGATGGCCGTCTCCGGTGCCTGCGGCAGGAACACCGCCACCCGGTCGCCGCGCACAAGGCCCTTGGCGACGAGCACATTGGCGAAGCGGTTGGTGAGGGCGGTCAGCTCGTCGAAGCTGTAGGAGCGGACGGCGCCCGTCTCCTCGACAAAGATCAGCGCTGGCTTGCCCGAGCCGTCCGCATGGGCATCGGCGCAGGCGACGCCCATGTTGAAGCGCGCCGGCACCTGCCAGGAAAAGGCGCGCTTGAGCCCCGCATAGTCATCGGCCGGAACGAGCATCGTCACCTCCCGCGGCGCCGCTCTGCCGGCGGCTGCGCCTGAAGGAAACGATCGAACGTTTTTTTCCTGCGGAGGTCAAGCGTGGCCCGTCGGCGGGTTCCCCCTCCCAACCCCTCCCCCGCAAGCGGGAGAGGGAGCCTCCTTGGTCAGTAATAGGAGGCGATGGCTTCCACTTCGGCCTTCGAGCCGAACACCAGCGGGATGCGCTGATGGATGTGGTGGGGGGTGATGTCGAGGATGCGCGTGGTGCCGTCGGTGGCCGCGCCCTTGGCCTGCTCGACGAGGAAGGCGAGGGGGAAGGCCTCGTAGATCAGGCGCAGGCGGCCGTTGTCGTAGCCCTTGCGCTTGTCGCGCGGGTACACATAGACGCCGCCGCGGGTGAAGATGCGGAAGGCATCGGCCACCATGGAGCCGACCCAGCGCATGTTGAAATCCTTGCCGCGCGGGCCTTCCTTGCCGGCGAGGCAGTCGGCGAGATAGCGCTGCATGGGCGCATCCCAGTGCCGGACGTTGGACTGGTTGACGCCGTATTCCTTGGTCTCGGCAGGGATTTCCACATCGGTGCGCGCCAGCAGGAACTCGCCGGTGCGGCGGTCGTGTACGAACACCTGCGTGCCCGCGCCGAAGGTCGCGACAAGGATGGTCGCCGGGCCATAGGCGAGGAAGCCGGCCGCCACCTGCGCGGAACCCGGCCGCATCACCGCGTCCTCGGGCTTGGCGAGCGTCGAAGCGTCATAGGGCATGATGGAATAGATGGTGCCCACGGAGACGTTGGTGTCGATGTTGGAGGAGCCATCCAGCGGGTCGACCGCCACCACGAGGCTGCCCTGGGGATTGAGCGGGATCAGCTCCTCGCTCTCCTCGGAGGCGAGGAAGGCGGCAGGGGTCGGCAGGAGCTTCTCGCGGATCAGCTCCTCGGCCACCACGTCCAGCTCCTTCTGGGCGTCGCCGCCGGCATTGGGATCGACGCCGCGGATCTTGGCGAGACCTTCCTCCAGCGGGCCACGGGCGACGAGATCGGCGATGCCGAGCCCGGCCTCGGCGATGGCGGTCACGGTGGCGGCCACGGCCTGCCGCGACGTGTCGCTTCCTGCCCAATCCGCGAGATAAGTCTTGAGGCTCACCGCAACGCTCACCTTGTGCTCTCCTTTGATCCGGCGGCTGAGCCGACGGCACTCCGACCGGGTTTCGCTTCGCCCGGCTCAGCGGGTGCGAACGATCTCAATACCCACATCTCCAAACACGCCCGTGACGGGCGCGCCGGGCTTGTGCACCACCACGCGCACCTGCTCCACCATGTCGAAATGGTCCAGCAGGCGCGTGGCGATGCGCTCCGCCAGCGTCTCGATGAGGTGGACGGGATCATCCGCCACCACCGCCGCGACCTGCTCGTAGATGCCCTGGTAGGACACGGTCAGGGATGCGTCGTCCGCCCAGGCGGCGGGCCGCGTGTCGAGCCAGCAGTCCACGTCGATGATGAAGCGCTGGCCCAGCTCCCGCTCGGCATCGTACACGCCGTGGCGCGCATAGAAGGGCAGGGCCCTCAGGAAGAGCCGGTCGGTGTTGTGGGGGCGGGTGCGGGGCGCGGGGCTTGCGTCGGCCAGGCTGTCCGCCAATGCGGTGGGATCGTCGGAGGTCATATCATCCTCGCGCGGAGGCGCCGTCATGGGCATGCCTCCAGCCTCAAACTCGCTGCCTTCCTATTGGTTTCCCCGGCCGCTTTCAACGGATCTTCACCTCGATGGGGGCGGGGCGCGGCAGGCGCGGCATGGAAGGCGGCACGCCCTCGCGGATCAGCTCGGGGACGAAAGCCAGCGGATTGACCCCCAGCGCCGCATGAAGCCCGGCATAGGAGGCGGTGACGCGCGGGTTCACCTCGGCCACCACCGGACCCTGCGGCGTCTGGATCACGTCGATGCAGACGATGCCGGACAGGCCGGGAATGGCCTCCGACACACGCCGCGCGAGATCGGCGAGCCGGCCGTCCTCGTCCGCGATGCCGCCGACCTGAACCCCTTCAAAGGCGAAGACGCCGACGAGGTGACTGATTCTGAGACGGTTGGCCGCGAGCAGTGTTGCCCCGTCCGGGCGCACCAGCACGCTGAGGCTGGCGAGGGTGCCGTTCAGGAAAGGCTGCACCACGAGGCCGCCGGAGCGGGGCAGGGCCGCCCGGTTCGGCCAGGCGCGCGCGGCCGACCAGCCGGTGCCCTCCTCGGGCCGGGTGACGAGATCGCCATCGAGCCCGGGCGGCAGCGCATCGATGGGGAAGGTCGGGACGTGGGGAATGTCGTGCTCTGCGAGGCGGCGGGCGAGCGCAAGCCGGTTGGAGGTGAGGGCGACGGCCTCGCCGGAGCTGGCAAGCGTCCGGGCGCCGCCCTCGCGCATCAGGCGGGCGAGGCGCGCCAAAATGCCCCCGGCCTCGGGGGCGATGGGCCACACCACGTCCGCATCCTGCGCGAGGCTCGACCAGACGATCCAGGGATCGACGCCCTTGCCCACCGGCACGGCTTCCTCGTTGGGCGGCGGCAGGCGGTCGTCATAGGCGAGCACCACGCTGATGCCGGGCAGTTCCTGCAGATCCGTGACGATGGCATCGCGGATCAGGCGCCCCTCGGCAAGGGCCGCCTCCGGCAGGGGCTTGTCGCGCATGCCGCCGGATGTCACGTACTCGCAAATGAAGACGCGCATGGGGCTCCTCTCGCACAAGCTCAGCCGGACCTCGACATGCAGCTTATCCCCGTCGTTGACCTGAAGGGAGGGGTGGTTGTGCGAGCCCACAGGGGCGAGCGCGAGGCCTATCGTCCCATCCAGACACCGCTCTCGCCCTCCGCATGTCCGGATGATGTGGTGGCGGGGCTGCTCGCGCTCGCGCCGTTCCGCACTCTCTATGTGGCTGATATCGATGCCATAACCGGTGCCGGCGACAATGAAACTGCGATCCGCGACCTCGCCCGGACCTTCCCCGGGCTCGAACTGTGGGTGGATGCCGGCGACGGCGATCCGGCCCGCATTGCCGCACGCGCCAAAAGCGGCCTCGGCACCGCCATCGTCGGCACTGAGAGCCTCGGGGAGGCGGACGTGGAGGCCGCCCTCGGCGCCGAGGGCGTGATTCTCTCCCTCGACCACGACGCCACCGGGCCGCGCGGGCCGGAGCGCGCGCACAACGATGCGCGCCTGTGGCCGGCGCGCGTGATCGTCATGACGCTCGCTCGCGTTGGCAGCAGCGAGGGGCCGGACATGACGGCGCTGGACCGCACCGCCCGCCGCGCGGCGGGGCAGGGTGTCGTGCCCGCCCTCTACGCCGCCGGTGGCGTGCGCGGGCCGGATGATCTCGCAGCCCTCGCCGAGGCGGGGATCGCCGGCGCGCTGGTGGCGAGCGCCCTTCACGATGGCCGCATCGACCGTGACAGCGCGCGGCTCTGGGCCTGAGGCGCGGCCCGCCCATCGCTTTGCGGCGGTCACCGATGCTTAGGCTTGGGCAAGGTTCACTGTTACCTGCGAGCCACAGTCGCCAGCCGAGGTGCCGCGGCGAAACCGGTTGTCACGGAACTGTATCATCCGCCGCCTAGGCAGGGCCCAGCCTCACGCTCCTCCCGCCCGGAATTGCCTTTCCATGATGATCCGCCTGCCGCTCCATTCGTCCGCAAGCCGCATCGTTCTGGCGCTCGTGTGCTCCGGCGCGGCGGTGCCCGCGCTCGCGGGATCGTTCACGGTGCCGCCGGCCTCCGGCCAGCAGACCGTCTCCGGCAGCGACACCGGCACCATCGATGCGGGCGCGACGCTGAACACGGGCGGGTCCAACTCCATCGTGTGGAACGGCAACGCCACGACGACGCCCGGCGTGGTCATCACCAATTCCGGCACCGTCACTTCCACCGGCCGGACCATCGATACCACGGGCGCCTTCACCGGCACCTTCACGCTGAACAACAATGCCAGCGGTCAGGTCGTCTCCAAGGATGACGCCTTCCGCATCAACGGCCCGCTCGCCAACGGCACGGTGATCGTCAACAACGCCGGCACCATCAGCTCGCAGACCGGGCAGGCGCTCGACTTCGACAAGGCGAACGCGGCCAGCGCGACCGTCACCATCGGCAACACCGGCACCATCACCTCGGCCGGCGCCGATGCGATCCGCCTCGGCGGCGGCACCATCGACATCACCAATTCCGGGACGATCGAGACCACCTCGTCCGGCAAGCGCGCCATCAAGTTCGACACCGCATCGAGCTTCGACACGCTCAACAGCCTCACCATCACCAACGCGGCGGGCGGCTTCATCACCGGAACGGACGACGCGATCAAGATCTCGTCCACCACCCTGAGCACCGCCGCGCCGGTGATCTCCATCACCAACGCCGGGACGATCCAGTCCACCTCGGGCGGGCAGGGGCTGGATCTCGGCGATATCTATTCGACCAACGCCACGATCACCGTCACCAACCAGAAGACCGGCCTCATCACCGCCGCCGACAATGACGGCATCCAGGGCACCAACGGTCTCACCATCAACAATTACGGGACGATCTCGTCCTATTACGCGGCCGGCACCGCCGACACGCAGAACAATTCCGCCGTCAAGGTGAGCGGCGACGATCAGGGCAAGGCGATCACCCTCACGGTGAACAATTATACCGGCGCCCTCATCACCGGCGCCTACCACGGCATCAAGGCCACCGGCACCGACGATAATCTCATCGTCACCAACAACGGCACCATCGAAGGCCGCAACGGCTCGGGCGTGAATTCCAACGGCACGGGCACGCTGCTCAACTACGGCACGATCTCCGGCACCTTCGATCCCGCCGCGAGCTTCGGCGACGGCGACGGCGTGGATTTCGACCAGGCCGGCACCATCTTCAACTACGGCACCATCGAGGGCCTCGGCTCCAAGGGCATCAAGCCGGGCGAGACCAAGCCCAGCACCTCCGAGGGCATCGCCATCGGCGGCGGCACCATGGTCAACGGCGATGCGGCCCACACCTCGGCGCTGATCTCCGGCGCCAACAACGGCATCCTCATCGACGACAGCAACAGCGGCGATGCCTACGCCGCCGCGACCGTTACCAACTACGGCACCATCCAGGGCCTCGAAGGCTACGGCATCCGCTATGTGAATTCCGGCGTCGACCCCACCAAGTCGCTGACCGTGACCAATTACGGCACCTTCTCCGGCACCACCTATGCGGTGCAGATGGGCAACGGAAACGATCTGTTCGTCGTCGGCGCCGGCAGCAAGGTGGTCGGCATCGTGGACGCGGAAGGCGGCGTCGACACGCTTTCGCTCAAGACCACGAGCGAGGTCCTCAATTTCGATCTCGGTCAGGTCGGGGACGCTGCGACCTATCGTCATTTCGAGCAGGTGACCACCGACGGCTCGGTCTACCTCTCCGGCACCAGCACCTTCTCCGGCACCATGAACATGGGCAAGAACGGGAGCTTCGGTCTCAACGGCCTCGATGCCCCCGACGCCCACTTCAAGAGTGAGGCCGGTGCCACCGGGCCGCGCGGAATCTGGGGCCATGGCACCATCGGCAGCCTCGACGCGGTGGACCTCATCATCGACCCGTCAACCGGCCCGTCCAACGCGACGGGCACCATCGCCGTGAAGGGCGATGTTTCCCTGACCAACACCAGTTACTGGGCCGACATCAATCCCGATGGCTCCTCCGACCTGATCAAGGTCGACGGCAAGACGACACTCAACGGCACGGACAATCGGGTCTTCGTCATCGGTGATCTCGAATGGGGTGCGCGCTACACCCTCCTGTCGTCCGCGGGCGGGATCAGCGGGACGTTCGGAACGCTCAACACCTACGGACCCACTTATCTCTTCATCGCTCCGGAACTGAGCTACGACGCGACCCACGTCTATCTGGAACTGGAGCGCAACGGCATCGCGTTCGCCGTCTATGCCACGACCCCGAACCAGCGTTCGGTGGCCGGCGCTCTGGAGCGCGCAGGCGTCGGACCGACGAAGACTTCCGCGCTCTACACCGCGTTCGTCACGCAGTCGCTGGGCGACAGCCCGAACCTCGCGCTCTCCCAGCTCTCCGGCGATCTCTACGCCACGCTGCCCGGCCAGTTGGCCAACGAGAACATGATGGTCAACGACCTCATCCTCGGCCGTCTGCGGCAGGCCGGCTACACCGGCGCCAGGGGGGCGGAAGCGGCGCTCGGCGCGGGCGGCCCGGCCCGCGCCTATGCCGATCCGGCGACGCCCGGCGCGCAGGCGTTCAAGGCCATCAAGGCGCCCGAGCCCACGCCGGTGTGGACCACCTGGGCGCAGGGCTACGGCCAGTGGCTGTCCACCTCGGCCAACGGCAATGCCGCGGCGGCCGACACCAATCTCGGCGGCCTGCTCATCGGTGCCGACCTCTCCGCCAGCAATTGGGTGATGGGCCTCGCCGCCGGCTATTCCTCCGCCTCCACGAGCGCGGATGGGGCCTCGGCGGACACCGAGACCTGGCGCATCGCGGCCTATGGCGGCGCCTCCTTCGACGCCGTGAAGCTGCGGGCGGGCGCCAGCTACGGCTGGAGCAGCATCGACCAGAGCCGCTTCGTCGCCCTCACCGGCGAGAGCCCGAAGGCGAGCTACAACGGCTCCGCCGGCAACCTCTTCGCCGAGGCGGGCTACACCTTTGCGTTCGGTGGCGTCGCTCTGGAGCCCTTCGCGGGCATCGGCTGGACCAGCGTCGATCTCGGCAGCTTCATCGAGAACAACGCGCCCGTCGCCGGCCTCGCCTCCACCGGCACGTCGTTTGACACGACCTATTCGACGCTGGGTCTGCGCGTCGCCACCAGCTTCAACGCCTCGGGCCTCGTGGTGACGCCCCACGCCTCTGCCGGCTGGCGCCATGCCTTCGGCGACGTGACGCCCCAGACGGTGCTGAGCTTCATCAACACCGGCACGGCCTTCGGCATCGACGGCCTCGCCATTGCCGAGGACAGCATCGTCGGCTCGGTGGGCATCGATTTCGCCTTCGCCACCGGCGCCACCTTCTCGCTGGGCTACGAGGGCATGGCCGGCGACGGCACCAGCTACAACGCCGGCAAGGCGACGCTGGCGGTCAAGTTCTGAGAACGCCTTTGGGGGACGCGGCGGAGAACTCCGCCGCGATCTTCCGGCAAGCGTGAACGGCCGCCGGAGGCGCGTCTATTCGGCGGTGATCGGAGCCGCCCGCTCCTCGATGAGGACGGCGAAGATGCTCGCCACGGTCAGATCGGCGCTGGTGCCGGGGTTAAGCCCCCGCGCCTTCAGGCTGGTATCGAAGGTAAGCAGCGCCGCGTGGCGTTCTGACGGCGGAAGGCCTTCGAGCCGCGTCCGGAGCGCCACAGCCTCCAGCCGCACGGCCTCCGCTTGGCCCGGACCGAACTTGCGGGCGATGTGGCTGTCCGGCAGCGTCGCGAGAAAGGCAAGGTCGGCGTCCTCGATCCGCCGTCGCTCCAGCGGCCCGCCGGCAAGCGCGGGAACGCCGAGAGCGAAGACGTCCGCATAGCCGGTCACATATTGCCGGGCGATGGCGTCCCGGTCCGCCGCGAGCGCCATGGCCTCGCGGAGCGTGACGCTGGCCGGCGCCCGGACGTCCGCCTCCGCCGAAGCTCCGAGGCCACCCGGAGAGGCGGCGGCGATGGCACGGAAGGCCTCCTCCGCATCCAAGATGTTCAATCCCTCCAGCACCTGCGCAAGCCGCGCCTCAAGCGGGCCGCCGCCCTCTGCCGCGACAGCCAGAGGTGCGCACAAAAGGATGATGCCGAGGTTGGTGTTGCAGCCCGCGACTGCGAGGGAGGCCTCCACCGCCGCACGCACCCGTCTGCCGACAGGGCCGGGCGCGGCCAATGCCGGCGCGGCCGCCTTGGCAGCCGCCTCGAACTGGGCGGTCTCCATGCCGTGCCCCGCGGCGAAGACATGGACGTTGCCCGGCTTCAGGGCCGAAAGCTCGGCGAGGCAGGCGGCGTGAAAGGCCTGCGCCACCTCGTCCGGAGCGAGCGCCCTCATGCGGCGATGGCGGCTGCGCTCACGGGGCGGGTTCCATCACCGCGCCGAGGCCGAAATCGCGCAGCAGGGCCTGTGTGCGCTCGCGCATGCGCGCCTCCGCCACCTCGGGCGTCGGGCCGGTGGCGCGCACCGTGCACAGGGGCGCGCCTTTCAGCACCGAGGCGCCGGCCGGCGGGCGGTCGGCCACGAAATCGGGCCACGCATCCTGCGGCACCACCATGTCGTGCGCGGCATAGATGACGCCGGCAGCGTGGGCCTGCGCAGGGGCGGGCAGCATTTCGGGCAGCTTCCCGCCGCAGGCCGCGAGGTGCAGGCCGAGCAGCGGCGGCAGGGGATCGGTGTCGAAGATGTCGAGGGTAGCGCCGGGGCGAGGGTTCACCTCCACCATGAACCAGCCGTCCGCGTTCACCACAAAGTCCAGAGAGACGAGCCCCACCAGACCGCAGGCGAGCGACACGCTGATCGCGGCCTTGAGCATCTCGCCCGCGAACGGCTCCGGCAGCGCCACGGGCCCCGTGGCGCCGCCATAGCGGAAGGGGTGCTCCTCATCCTGCGCATGCCATTGCCGCGAGGCGCCGATGACGCGGGCGGCGCTGCCATTGGACAGGAGCAGGAGTGAGAGGGACTGACCGTCCACCTCCCGCTGGAGATAGTGGCCGGCCGCGGGCGGAGAGAGGTCGCCCGGCGCGCGTCGGCGGATGTGCGCGCCGCCGGCCCCGCCGATCTTCTTCTCCAGCACGGGCGCGTCGCCGAACGTGTCGGGAGTGGGCGCTTCGAGCGTGGCGGAGGGAAAGGGAATCCCGAGATGGGCGGCGAGGGCGGCGAGGGCGATGGGGTCCTTCAGCACGCGCACGATGGCCGGCGCGTTGCCAAGGATGGGGTTGCGCTCCGCGATGCGGGTCATGAGGGCGGTGTCGTCCTCCAGCCCGCCGCCGAGCACTACCGGCAGGCCGGTGGGCGCGAGGGAATGCAGCGCCTGGATCAGGTCGTCACCGTCGAAGGCGCAGCCGTTCTTCTTGTGCACGCGCACGCAGCGGGCGGTATGGGCACAGGTATCCAGATCGGCGAACAGGTCGAACGAGAGTGCCGCGAAGCCGGCGCGGGCGGCGCTGGCCGCCAGCGGCCGGGCGGAAATGGCGATCAGAGCAATATCCATCTGGATCCCAGCCTGTTGGTTCGGAGCCCACTTGCGGGGCCCTTTATATGGCGCGGCCCTTGGGGTACCGCGCGTCCTCCCGTCCTGTCCGGCGTCGTGCAGACGGACCTCACAGAGCGATCATTTCCGCGCCCTGATTGTTTCCCCGCACGCAATCGAATGACAGGTTTGTGAACGATGCGAAGCGCTCACGCAAGGTGTCGGCCAGTCGCGCCGCCGTCTCCGCGCCATCCACGATGGCAAAGCCGGTCGGCCCCCACGAGCTTTGCCCGACGCCGGGAATGCCTTCCGCCTCTATGGCGGCGATGACCTCGGCCACCTGCGGGCTCAGGAAGCGCCCGCCGCCTTGTGCCGCAGCATAGTGATCGCCCAGCACGCGCTGCCAGTGGCCGATGACGCGGCCGAACCCCACCGCATCCGCGGCCGCGAGGGCCGGCAGGGCCTGGAGCAGCATCAGGTGGCAAAGCTCCGCCGCCTGTTCCGCCGCAAAGGGCGGAAGGCTCGCCATGGCCGCCGTCTCCTGCGGGCCGCTGAGCCCCTCGCGGGCGGTATCGAAGACGAGCAGGATGCGCCAGCTCTCCGGCACCGCGAACCGCGCGAGCAGGGGCGGCGGCGCGTTGGCCAGCGGACCGTCGAGCGCCTTGCCGCCGTCGAGGATCACGCCTCCGGCGGCGAACGCCTCCATGCCGATGGCCGAGCGACGGCCCCGGCCGAGCACGCCCGCCACCTCGCGCGGCGTGAAGTCGTGTCCCGAAAGCCGCGCCACGGCGACGCCCACCGCCAGCGCCAGCTGCGTGCCGGAGCCGAGGCCGCCATGGGCCGGCAAGGCGGCGTCCACGTCGATGGCAAAGTGCTCTTCAATGCCGAGCTTGTCGCGCACCAGATCCCGGGCGCGGCCGGCGCGGTCGCTGTCCGGGCCCTCGGCGGTGTCGGCGCTGGCGCGGCGGACGCTCACGTCTGTCGTCGGGCGGTCCAGGGCGATGCCGAGGCTGCCGAAGCGGCGGCCGAGCGATCCGCCGAGATCAAGAAAGCCGAGATGGAGGCGCGCCGGCGCGCGCACCTTCACCCCGGCCGCATGAATGAGATCCACGCGGCGACTCAGCCGGCGAGGGCGGCGCGCAGCCGCTCCGCATGGGCGGCGAGCACGTCGGGCTTCTCCATCGCGCTCGCCGGCGGCTTCATGGGCACGCCGTTGTGGCGGGGGATGACATGGACATGGAGGTGGAACACCACCTGCCCACCGGCCTCCTCGTTGAATTGCTGGATGGTGATTCCATCCGCCTCGAAGGCCTTCATGCCGGCGATGGCCACCTTCTTGGCGATGGTCGCCACATAAGCGAGATCCTCGGGCGCGATGTCGAGGATGTTGCGCGCCGGCGCCTTGGGGATGACCAGCGTGTGGCCAGGGCAGCGCGGCATGATGTCGAGGAAGGCGAGGGCCTTGTCGTCCTCATAGACCTTGTGCGCCGGCAGCTCGCCGCGAAGGATGCGGGCGAAGATGTTCTGCGGATCGTAAGCCGGCGTGGCGGTCATGCGTGTCTCTCCCTGTTGGGGAGGAGATTGCAGGGTGCGGGCGGGGGGTCAAGCCCGCACTCCTCGCAGGCCGGCGAAGCCTCAGCCAAACCGGCCGGTGACGTAATCCTGCGTCCGCCTGTCCTGCGGGTGGGTGAAGAGGTCCTGCGTCGGGCCGAATTCCACCATCTCGCCGAGGTACATGAAGCCGGTGAAGTCGGAGATGCGGGCCGCCTGCTGGAGGTTGTGGGTGACAATGGCGAAGGTGTATTGCGCCTTCAGCTCCTCGATGGTTTCCTCGATGCGCGCCGTTGTGATGGGGTCGAGGGCCGAGCACGGCTCGTCGAGCAGGATCACCTCCGGCCTGAGCGCGATGGTGCGGGCGATGCACAGGCGCTGCTGCTGGCCGCCGGAGAGGCCGAGGCCGGTCTGGGGCAGGATGTCCTTCACCTCGTCCCACAGCGCCGCCTTGCGCAGGGCCTCTTCCACCCGGATGTCGAGGTCGGCCGGCGTCAGCTCCTCGTTGATGCGCAGGCCGATGGCCACGTTGTCGTAGATCGACATGGGAAACGGTGTCGGCTTCTGGAACACCATGCCGATGCGCGCCCTGACGCTGGCGGGGTCCATGGCGTCGCCTAGGATGCTCACGCCGTCGAGCAGCACGTCGCCCTCAACGGTCTGGTCGGGGTAGAGCTCGTACATGCGGTTGAAGATGCGCAGCAGGGTCGACTTTCCGCAGCCCGACGGGCCGATGAAGGCGGTGACGCAATGCGCCCTCAGATCGACCGATATGTTCCGCAGCGCGATCGTCTCGCCGTAATGGAAACTCAGGTTCCGGACGGAGAGCTTGACCGGAGGCAGCATCGCCTGCCGGCTGGCGAAGACCATCGGCGCGGGCAGGCCGGCATGGGCCGAGCCGTCCGGGGGCAGCGACGACGGGGTGTGAATAGACATGGCAGCAATCCTCGACAGGAGCCAATGCCTCCTGCCTAGACCCGCTTCGGCGGGCTGTCCTTGCGCTAGCTCATGCCTGCCCGATGCCACGCGAAAAATCCAGCGGCGGCGCGGCTTTGCCGGGGGCCGGACGCGGGATCTATCCTGTGCCGGCTCACCTTGTGCGCGGCGGCTCGATGGGGCTCAGTTCTGGCCCTGGCTCTGGGTCTGCACGAGCTTCTGAGGCGCGCGGCCGTCGAGGGCGCTGATGCGCTCCTCCACGTCTAGCCCGGTGCTGCGCAGCGCCTGCACGCCCACGGCATCGAGGCCCACCGCGAGGCGCACATAATTCTCCGTGCCGCAGATCTTGCGGCCGGCATCGAACGAGACCCAGCCGATTTTCGGCACATGGGCCTCGGCCCAGTGTCGCACCTCGCCCTCGCCTTCCTCTCCGGTCTCCGGCGCCACATAGCCGGAGATGTGGCGGGCGGGCAGGCCAAGGTGGCGGGCGGCAGCGGTGAAGACATGGGCGATGCTGCCGGCGCAGGCGGTGCCCGCCTTCAGCGCCTCCACGGCGCTCAGGGGATCACCGAGGGTCGGGCCCTCCTGCTCCTCCACCGCCTTGTGGACCTTGACCATGAGGGCGTGGAGCTGGGCCAGCGGGTCGTCCGCGGGGGCGGTGACGGCATCCGCGAGAGCGGCCACGGCCTGATCGACCTCGGTGAGGTCGGTCTGGCGCAGGAACAGGGAGGGCGGGAAGCGCTCCACCGTGCCGCGCACGATGCCAGTCGTGTCCTGCGTCTCGATCTCTCCCTCGGCGCAGACGGTGAGATGGTCCGCCGGCCCGTCCACGGAGAAGGTGTGGCAGAGGTTGCCGAACGCATCCTCCTGCGGGTGCAGGCGGCAATCGGAATTGAGATCCAGCGCCCAGCGCAGGATGAACTGGCCCTCATGGGCGCGCGGGGTCAGGCGCACGGTCACGGCCATGTTGCGGGTGCCGGGCTCGAAGTGCTGGGTGATCTCGTGGCGGATGCGGATGCGCATTGCGGTCGTCCCTGGTGACGGCGCGGCGATAACGGCGCGACACTGGCGCCGCAACGGACATTTCCCCGGCGCGGCCCACCCGCGCCGACGGGGACGTTGAGCGGGCCGCAGCCCGCAAGATCAGGTCAGATACTGCTCGGTGATCTCGGCTGCGAGCTTGTTGTTGTCCGAGATGAACTCGGAAATGAACTCGTGCAGGCCGGTCTGGAAGATGTCGTCGATGGACTTGTTGGTAAGCCGTGCCAACATGGTGCGGGCCTGCCGTTGGGACGGGCCCTGCCGGCCGTAGACCGAGGCGATGTCGTCCAGATTGCGGGCGAGGCTGTCGTAGCAGGCGGCGAGCGAGCGCGGCATCTGCCGGTTCAGGATGAGAAGGTCCGCCACCAGCCACGGCTTCACGCTGTCGCGATAGACCCAGTGGAAGGCGGTGAGGGCCGAGACCGAGCGCAGGATGGAGGCCCACTGGAAATAGTCGAGCGGGCCGCCGACGTGCTCCTTCTCCGGCAGCAGCACATGATACTTCACATCGAGGATGCGGGCGGTGTTGTCAGCGCGCTCGAGTTGGGCACCGGAGCGGGCGAACCAGTAGCCGTCGTTGCGGAGCATGGTGCGGAAGGTCGCACCGTCGAAGCGCAGCGAGGTCTCCTTCACGAAGGCGAGGAAGCGCGAAAGCTCGTCGCGGGTGAGCGGCCGGTTGGGGAAGTTGCGCAGCTCGATCCAGGCCGAATTGATGACGTCCCACATCTCCGAGGTCAGCGCCGTGCGCACTGAGCGCGCGTTGGTGCGCGCCACCTCGAAGCAGTTACGGATGGAGGAGGGGTTCTCCGTCTCGAAGGCGAGGAACGAGACCACGTTCTCCTCCTTCGCCTCCTCCAGCGGACCATAGCGCGCGACGAACTCGTCGGCGCAGCCGGCGGTGAGCACGGCCGAACTCCACTCGTTGGTGGAGCCGCCGTAGGTCACGGGCGTGTAGGCGAGGCGCTGGGAGACGTCGAGGATGCGGGCCAGGCAGTCGGCGCGTTCGACGTAGCGGGTCAGCCAGTAGAGGTTGTCGGCGGTGCGGGAAAGCATGGGGAGCCCGTTGCGGAAGGAGAGAGTGCGCGGCGCGGTTCAGCCGCGCTCAGGCGTCCTGCACCCGGAAGGCGTGGCGCCCTCCGGAGGCGGTTCAGGCGGCGGAACCGGGCGGGGCCCCGGCTCCGGCTGTCGCACGGACCGGGAGGGCCGTGCGCGGGGAGAGATCTTGACCGACGATAGCGCTCGCGCGCCGAAAAGCGATAGCGCGGGCGTGCGCGCTCATGCGTCCAGAACCCAGAGCATGGGCGCTCGCGCTCATGCGTCCAGAACCCGAAGCATGGGCACCCGTGCTCATGCGTCCAGTACCCACGTGTCCTTGGTGCCGCCGCCCTGGCTGGAGTTCACCACGAGGGAGCCCTCCTTCATGGCGACGCGGGTGAGGCCGCCGGGGACGATACGCACCTTGTCGGAGCCGGAGAGGATGAAGGGGCGCAGGTCCACGTGGCGGGGCGCGATGCCCTTTTCCACCAGCGTCGGGCAGGTGGAGAGCGCCAGCGTCGGCTGGGCGATGAAGTTCGCCGGGTCCGCCTTGAGCTTGTCGCGGAACTTCTCGATCTGCGCCTTGTCGGAGGCCGGGCCGACCAGCATGCCGTAGCCGCCGGAGCCGTGGACTTCCTTCACCACCAGCTCGGGCAAGTGCTCCAGCACATACTTCAGATGGTCCGCCTCGCGGCAGCGCCAGGTCGGCACGTTGGGGAGCAGGGGCTCCTCGCCGAGGTAGAATTTGATGATGTCCGGCATGTAGGAATAGACCGCCTTGTCGTCGGCGACGCCCGTTCCCACGGCGTTGGTCAGGGTGACATTCCCGGCCTGGTAGGCGCTCATCAGCCCCGGAACGCCGAGCACACTGTCGCGGCGGAAGGCGAGGGGATCGAGGAAGTCGTCGTCGAGGCGGCGGTAGATCACGTCCACCCGCTTCGGCCCCTCGGTGGTGCGCATGTAGACCACCCCGTCCTTCACGAACAGGTCGCGGCCCTCGACGAGGTCGACGCCCAGCTTGTCGGCGAGGAAGGAGTGCTCGTAATAGGCCGAATTGTGGATGCCGGGGGTGAGGATCACCACGTTCGGCTCATGCCCGCCGTGGGGCGAGAGCGAGCGCAGGGTGGCGAGGAGGTCGTCGGCGTAATTCTCCACCGGTGCGACGCGGTGCATGGAGAACAGCTCGGGGAACAGCCGCAGCATGATCTCCCGGTTCTCCAGCATGTAGGAGACGCCGGAGGGGGTGCGGGCATTGTCTTCCAGCACGTAGAACTTGTCGGGGTCGGTGCGGACGATGTCGATGCCGGCGATGTGGACATAGAGGTCGTGGGGCACGCGCTGCCCGTTCATTTCCGGGCGGAAGGCGGGGTTCTGGTAGACGAGGTTCTCCGGAACCACGCCGGCCTTCAGGATTTCCCGCTTCGAGTACACGTCCTTGATGTACATGTTCAGCGCCTTGACGCGCTGCTCGAGCCCGCGCGACAGGCGGGTCCATTCCTCCTTGGTGAGGATGCGGGGCACGATGTCGAACGGGATCAGGCGTTCCTGGGCGTTCTGCTCGCCATAGACCGCGAAGGTGATGCCGATTCGCCGGAAGATGAACTCGGCCTCCTTGCGCCGGTGGTCCAGCACGTCCTGGGGCACTTCGGCCAGCCAGCGCTGGAGGGTCTCGTAGGCCGGCCTCACCGCGCCGTCGGTACTGGACATTTCATCGAACGCATGCGGCATTGGGATCGACACTCCGCGCCCCGGGGGGCCTCCCCGTGAACTTAACAAACATCGTGCCAAAGAAGTGCTAAACGGGAAAGCGCAGCGAAGGCGCCGCTCACGCTTTAAACGTGCATGAATTTTGGGCAATTTTACACCGGCTGGCGCCGGCAAGGGCAGGGAACGAAAACATGGGCGAGGCAGACGACGCGCGATCGGTCACGGCTGCGCTGATCGTGATCGGCGACGAGGTTCTCTCCGGGCGGACCAAGGACAAGAACATCGGCCACATCGCCGAACGCCTCACCGACGTGGGCATCGACCTGCGCGAGGTGCGGGTGGTGGCGGATGTGGAAGAGGACATCGTGGCGGCGGTCAATGCCCTGCGCGCCCGCTTCGACTATGTGTTCACCACCGGCGGTATCGGCCCCACCCACGACGACATTACCGCCGACGCCATCGCCAAGGCCTTCGGCGTGTCCATCGATGTCGACCCGCGCGCCCGCGCCATGCTGCTCGAATACATCGCCGAGAAGGATCTGAACGAGGCGCGCCTGCGCATGGCGCGCATTCCCGCCGGCGCGAGCCTGGTGGTGAACGAGGTGTCCAAGGCGCCGGGCTTCCGGATCGAGAACGTCATCGTGATGGCCGGCGTGCCGCGCATCATGCAGTCCATGCTGGAGGCGGTGCTGCCCGACCTGCGCAAGGGCCGGCCCATGCTCTCGCGCACCATCCTCGCCGAGGCGAAGGAGGGCGACATCGCCGCCCCGCTGCGCAGGATCGCCGAGGCCTATCCCGACGCCATCATCGGCTCCTACCCGTTCCGCGACGAGGCGGACGGGCGCTACAAGACCAATCTCGTGGTCCGCGCCCGCGAGGCCGACACGCTGGCCGCCGCCGGCGATGCGGTGGCCCGGATGGTCGAGGACAGCGCCAAGAGCTGAGGCGTCAACAGCTGAAGCGTCAACAGCTGAGGCGTCAAGAGCTGAGCCGCTTCAGCCCTTCGCGATTTCCGCCAGCCACACGTCGCGATACCAGGTGACGAAGCGGGCGACGCCCTCCTTCAGGGGTGTCCGTGGCGCGAAGTCCACGGCCTGCGCGAGGCTCGTCACGTCGGCGAAGGTGGCCGGGACATCGCCGGTCTGCATGGGCTGGAAGTCCAGCTCCGCCTTGCGGCCCAGCGCCGCCTCGATATGGCCGATGAGCGCCATCAGCGGCTCGGGGCTGTGGTTGCCCACATTGTAGATGCGATACGGCGCGTTGGAGGTGGCGGGGTCGGGATCGGCCCCGGTCCACGCCGGGTCCGGCGTCGCCGGGGTCGGCAGCAGGGCAACCACGGCATCCACCACATCGTCGATGAAGGTGAAATCCCGCTGCATGTCGCCGTTGTTGAACACCTTGATGGGTCGCCCGTGCCAGATGGCGTCGGTGAACAGGAACACCGCCATGTCCGGCCGACCCCATGGGCCGTAGACGGTGAAGAGGCGCAGCCCGCTCACCGGCAGCCGGTAGAGGTGGGAATAGGCGTGGGCCATCAGCTCGTTCGCCTTCTTGGTGGCGGCATAGAGGCTGATGGGGTGGTCCACCGTCTGCTCCACCCGGAAGGGCAGGTCGGTGTTGGCGCCGTAGACCGAGCTGGACGAGGCATAGACGAGGTGGGCGACGCCGCCGTGCCGGCAGCCCTCCAGCACGTTGCAGAAGCCGACCAGGTTCGAGTCGATATAGGTCTCGGGATGCTCGATGGAGTAGCGCACCCCGGCCTGGGCGGCGAGGTGGACCACATGGGTTGGCCGGTGGCGGGCGAAGAGATCGGCGGTGGCCGCGCGGTCCGCCAGCGTCAGCCGCTCGAACCGGAAGCCGGGATGGCCGAGGAGGCGCGCGAGCCGGGCCTCCTTGAGGCGCACGTCGTAATAAGCGTTGAGGTCGTCAACCCCGACGACGGAATGCCCCATCGCAAGCAGCCGCTCGGCGACAGCGGCGCCGATGAAGCCGGCCGCGCCGGTGACGAGGATGCTGGCACCCTGCAAGGTCGATATGGTCACGCCCGTCCTATCCTGCCGCGTTGCGCCATCGCGCCTTCCTTAGAGCGATGCCCAAGCTGCATCAACGTGGACAGAGGCAGGAGCATGGCCGACGGCGGGGGAACTGATCTTCCCATCGCCGCGGGCGCTTCAGCGGAACCGATCGTCCTTCAGCAGGTAGTCGTTGACGTAGCGCGACAGCCCCTGCTCAAGGTCGGTGGTCGGAGAGTTGTAGCCGGCGGACGACAGCTTCTCGAGGTTCGCGCAGGTGTAATACTGGTACTTGCCCTTGAGCTGCTCGGGCAGATCGATGAATTCGACGCGCTCCTCCATCCCCAGGGTCGCGAAGATGATCCTGGCCTTGTCGAGGAAGGACCGGGCCGTACCGGAGCCTACGTTATAGATGCCGGAGGTCATGCCCTCCGTGCGCAGGGCCCACAGCGCCACGTCCACGCAATCCTGCACCCAGACGAAGTCGCGCAATTGCGCGCCGTCGGCATAGGCGGGATTGTCCGAGCGGAACAGGCGCACTGAGCCCTTCGCGCGGATCTGCTCGAACAGCTGCACCGCCACGGAGCGCTGGCCGCCCTTGTGATACTCGTTCGGCCCGTAGACGTTGAAAAACTTGAGCCCGGCCCAGCGCGGCGGCGTCCGCTCGCCACGCCTCACGCGCTCGGCCACGAAGCGGTCGAACACGTTCTTGCTCCACCCGTAGGGATTAAGCGGCCGGAGGGTGGAGAGGTAGGCCTCGCTGCCGTCGTCGACAAAGCCGTTCTCGCCGCCGCCATAGGTCGCGGCCGAGGAGGCATAGACGAGAGGGATGGCGTGCCGGGCCGCGAAGTCCCAGAGGTCAATCGACAGGCGGATGTTGCTTTGGACGATCAGGTCCACGTCCGTCTCGGTGGTCGTCGAGATCGCGCCCATGTGGACGATGCCTTCGATCTTCCCGGCGTTGGCCGCGAGAAAGGCCGAGGCTGCCTCGGGGCGCACGAGGTCCAGCAGCCGCCGCTTGGCGATGTTGCGCCATTTGGTGTCGTCCGCGCCAAGCCAGTCGATGATCACGATCTCTTCGCCGGCATCGTCGAGCGCGGCAGCGATGTTCGAGCCGATGAAGCCGGCGCCACCGGTAATCACATACATGTCTGGCAATCCTGCAAAATGAACGGAGCCTTCGACCAACTCACCCGCGGTCCTGCGACGCTTGACGCCATTCTAGGGCCTCAGGATCGCGCGCCCGCCGTCATGCGGCTGATGACCTGCGTTGTGCTGCGCCCGGGCACGAGCTCAAAGCGCAGCACTCTTCCGCCGCGCGCCATCACGCTCGCGGCGCCGACGATCTCGGAAACCTCGTAATCCGCGCCCTTGACGAGAACGTCCGGCTGGAGCTCCTCGATGAGCTGCTCCGGCGTGTCCTCGTCGAAGATAACCGCAAGGTCGACCGCACCGATGGCGGAGATTACCTGCGCGCGGTCCATCTCGCCGTTGACGGGGCGACTCGGCCCCTTGAGGCGCGAGACCGACGCATCCGAATTCACCGCGACGACCAGACGGTCGCAATGGGCGCGCGCGAACTCGATGATGCCGATGTGTCCCACATGGAGAATGTCGAAGCAGCCGTTGGTGAAGCCGACGGACAGGCCGTGCCGCTTCCACGTCTCCACCTGAGCCGCCGCCGCCGCGCGCGAGGCCACCTTCATCGCCGAAGAGGTGACGGCCGTGCGGCTCTGGCGGTCGAGCTCGCTCACAAGCTCCGCGCGGGACACCGTCGCGGTCCCGCGCTTGCCCACAGCCACGCCGGCCGCCGCGTTGGCGATATAGGCCGCCTCGTCAAGCGCCCCGCCCGCGCCGACCACCAGCGCCAGGGCCGCGATCACGGTATCGCCCGCGCCCACCACGTCGGCGACTTCCCGGGCCACGGTGGGGATGTGCACAGGTTCGGCGGTCCGCTGCACCAGCGTCATGCCTTTTTCCGAGCGCGTCACCAGAACCGCCCCGATGCCGGTGCGCTCCAGCACCTTGCGGCCGGCGGCAACAGCGCTCTCGTCGCTTTCGCCGGAAATGCCAGTGGCGAGCCAGATCTCCTGGAGGTTGGGCGTCACCAGCGTGGCGCCGTCGTAGCGGGCGAGGTCCGAACTCTTGGGATCGACGATGACCGGCGCCCCGCGCCCGGCCGCGAGCGCCAGCACCTCCCGGATGAGGGTGGGCGTCAGGACGCCCTTCGCATAGTCCGAGAGCACCACCAAATCATGATCGGGCAGGGCCGCCGCCACATGGGCGAGGATGGCCGCCTCGACCTCGGCGGGAACCGGCCCGGTCTCCTCGCGGTCTGACCGGAGCATGTGCTGGCCCTGCGCGACAAAGCGGATCTTCTCGGTGGTCGGCCGATCCCCGGAGGCAACGAGCAGGGGGCTGACGCCCGGTGTTGCTTCCAGGATGTGCCGCAGCTCGTGACCGCACCCATCGCTGCCGATCACGCCGACCAGCGTGCATTGTCCACCCAACGAGGCGATGTTGCGCGCCACGTTGGCCGAGCCGCCGGCGATGGTGGCGCTGCTGCTGACGGACAGCACGGGCACCGGGCTTTCAGGCGAGATTCGGCGGGCTGCCCCGGTGATGAAGCGGTCGAGCATCACGTCGCCGAGGCACAGCACGCGGACCTGGGAGAATTGGTCGATGATGGACATGCCGTTTCTGTAGCCCACTGACGCGCTTCTCTAAAGCCCCCGGTAATTCCGAGGCCCGTCACGCGTCCGCGGACGATCCCCTTGAGCGCCGGGGTACCGACAGGCTGGAGCGCAGGCATTTGGCGGTTGAGCTTAAGCCGGCCTTCAGGCCGTCTCGGGCTCTCGACGCAGGGCTGCGTCGCGAGACTTGCGTGAACTGCATGCCCCTGCGGCCGGCAAAGCGCTATAGGGAACACGCCCCGCAACCCGCCTTTGTCCCATCATCCCATGAATGTTCCCGCAGGCATCGCCCTGCAACTCAGCGCGACATTCTTCTTTGCCGTGATGTCCGCGCTGGCGCGGGTTCTGGCGGATGAGGTGCCCAGCGGCCAGATCGTCTTCTTCCGCAGCGCGTTCGGCCTGCTGCCCCTCCTCGTCTGGCTTTTGTGGACGCGGCGCCTCGCCCGCGCGCTGGCGACTCGTCAGCCTTTCGGCCACATGATGCGGGGCCTGATCGGCGTCGGCTCCATGTGGCTGAGCTTTGCCGCCCTCGCCTTCATACCGCTCGCGGAAGCCATCGCCTTCACCTACACGACGCCGCTGGTCGTCGTCATCCTGGCCGCCATCCTGCTGGGGGAGCGGGTGCCCGCCTTTCGTTGGGGCGTGCTCGGCATCGGATTCAGCGGTATCGTGCTGATGCTGTGGCCTTCCTTCTCCCACGCCTCCCTTGGATCGGGGGAGGGGCCTTTGACGGGGGCGATCCTGGCATTGGCGGGGGCCGTGGGCGCGGGATTCGCCCTGACCCAGGTCCGCCAGCTGACCCGGAGCGAAACCGCGGAATCGATTGTTTTCTATTTTTCCATCGTATCTTCCTGCGTCGGCCTGGCGACGCTGCCGCTCGGCTGGGTGATGCCGGACGCTCGGACGGTTGCGATCCTGATCGGGCTGGGCGTCTCCGGCGGTGTGGCGCAGATCTGCATGACGCTGGCCACGCGCTACGCCCCGGCATCGATCGTGGCACCGCTCAACTACGCGACCTTGCTGTGGGCGACCCTCTTCGGTGTGGCCCTGCTTGGCGAGTGGCCGAGCGGACTGGTCGTGCTGGGCGCCGCCGTGGTGGTAGGGGCAGGCCTCGCGCTCATCTGGCGGGAACGCCGGAGCGGACGAGGCGCATGATTGCGGCGCGGCGCATGGTCCCGAAACGGGAGTGTCAGGAATTTCGTGTGGGGGCGGTCATGATGGACCCTATGGAGGTTCCCGATGGCCCGACGCAAAGCCCCCCGTATTCCTGACGAACTGCTGGACCAGTTGCTGGCCGGTGCCGATCCCAAGACGGCCTTCGACACCAATGGCCTGCTCGACGATCTGAAGAAGGCGCTGGCCGAGCGCGCCCTGAACGCCGAGATGGACCATCACCTGGCGGGCGAGGAGGCCGGCAACAGCCGCAACGGCTATGGCCGCAAGACCGTCACCACCGAGACCGGCCGGATCGAGCTGGAGATCCCGCGGGACCGTCAGGCGACGTTCGATCCCCAGCTCATCGCCAAGTACCAGCGGCGCTTCCCCGGCTTCGACGACAAGATCGTGTCCATGTATGCCCGGGGCATGAGCGCCCGGGAGATCGTCGGCATCTGCGCGAGCTCTATGGTATCGAGGTCTCGCCTGATCTCGTCAGCGTCGTCACCGACGCCGTCCTGGAGGAGATCGCCGCGTGGCAGGCCCGGCCGCTCGAGCCGGTCTATCCCCTGGTGTTTTTCGATGCCCTGCGGGTCAAGGTGCGCGACGAGGGCATCGTCCGCAACAAGGCGGTCCACATCGCGCTCGGCGTGCGCGCCGATGGCGCCAAGGAGATCCTCGGCCTGTGGCTGGAGCAGAACGAGGGCGCCAAGTTCTGGCTGCGCGTTATGAACGAGCTTCGGAACCGCGGCGTCGAGGACCTGCTGCTGGCCGTCGTCGACGGCCTGAAGGGCTTTCCCGACGCGATCCGGGCGGTGTTCCCCGAAGCGGTGGTCCAGACCTGCATCGTCCACCTGCTGCGCCACAGCCTCGACTTCGTATCGTACAAGGACCGCAAGGCTGTCGCCGCGGCGCTGAAGGACATCTATCGAGCCGTGGATGCGGCCGCCGGCGAGGCGGCGCTCACGGCCTTCGAGGACACGGCCTGGGGCCGGCGCTATCCGGCCATCGCCCAGAGCTGGCGGCGGGCCTGGAGCGAGGTCGTGCCGTTCTATGCCTTCCCCGCCGAGGTGCGCCGCATCCTCTACACCACGAACGCCATCGAGGCGCTCAACGCCAAGCTGCGCCGCGCCGTGCGGGCCAGGGGACACTTCCCCACGGACGATGCTGCCCTGAAGCTCCTCTTCCTGGTCTTGAACCGCGCCGAAAAGGAGTGGAAGATGGCGCCTCGTGAATGGGCGATGGCAAAGGCGCAGTTCGCCGTTATCTTCGGCGAGCGCTTCTCAAAGGCCATGGCGGCCTGATCTTCAACCCGCCGCCCCCACACGAAATTCCTGACACTCCCCCCCCGAAACGCATGGACCCCGAAACGCTTGGCTGAGCGCCCTGTCCGCTAATGAAGGATAAGCCAGAGGCCGCCCAGCACCGCTGCCGTCGTGACGACGGCGATCCAATCCATCCGCATGGCCGCTCCGAAACTTCCAACGGAAGCAGCGAGTGTGCCGGGGTGGGACGGGCGCGTCGCCACCCAATTGGGGTAGGGGGCGTGCCCGTCGATGCCCGGCCGCGGGCTCAGGTCATGTTCATCAGGCGGCACGCTTGAGGGTGAACGACCGCAGTTGATCGGGTCAGAACCATCGCACAGCTCGAACTTTCCCAGTCGGGTCGATCACGAGCAGTATGGCGTTAGGTCTGCGACCGTGCGCCGCTACCTGAGGGCTTCACAAGCCTCAATAGGCGTCATTGCGGAAGACCTCGAGGAAGGTCCGCAGGATGATCCTGAGGTCGAGCCATACCGACCAATTGTTGATGTACCAGAGGTCCATCTCAATGCGGCGTTCCATGAGACCCAGTTCCGGCGTTTCCCCACGCAGACCCTGAACCTGGGCCCAGCCCGTGATGCCGGGTTTGACATGGTGCCGGAACGCGTAACCGGAAATCAGCTTGGAATATTCGTCATCGTGCGCAATGGCATGGGGCCGCGGACCGACGATGGACATCTGTCCGAGCAGAACATTCAGCAGCTGCGGCAACTCATCGAGGCTGGAGGCGCGCAGGAAGCGTCCCACCCGCGTCACGCGCTTGTCGTGCCGCTGCGCCTGGACGACCTTGGAGCCGTCTTCCATCACGGTCATGGACCTAAACTTGAAGATCGTGAATTCCCGTCCGCCGAAGCCGTTGCGGCGCTGGCGGAAGATGACCGGTCCACGGCTGTCCAGCTTGATCGCGATCGCGATGATGGTGAACAAGGGCAGAAGGAGCAGCATCGCAACGCTGGCGACCATGAGATCGAGCGACCGCTTCTGCGCCAGCTCGAAGCGCGAGAGCGGCGCACGCTGAACCTCGATCGCGATGGAGACGCCGAAATCCACGCGCGGCGCATCAAGAAGCTCGCTGATCACCTCGTCGGGCAGAAGCTTCACCGGCAGCGGCACGGAGCGCAGCTTGGCGCGGACGGCATCGAGGCGCTCGATGTCGCTCCACGGCATGGCGAGGACGATTTCCTCGATGCGGTTCTGGCGAGCGAACTGCAGTGCACTCTTGAGCGCCTCCACGTCTGCGGGCGTGAACGCGCCGCCGTCGCGGCCCGGCGCCGGAGTAGACAGACCGAAACGCCGCACCTCATCCAGGCCGAGACGCATCAGCATCTGGGCCGGCACCACCTTATCCAATTCAGCGGCGTCACCGACCAGCATCGACGGGCGGCCGCGCACGGCGCCGGTGCGGATCGCGCGGCGCAGCCAGATACCCAACGCCCACCGGGAAGCGGGCAGGGCGACGAAGCCGAGTACGGAAAAGATGCCGGTGGACAGGCGAGAGGTAGAGTCGCCCACCTTGAGACAGAATATGACGGTGGCAACCAGGAAGATCGCGAAGGTCCAGTTCACCAAGGCCGCGCGGGTTTCCTCGACGAGCCGGACCATCCGCCACGGCTTGTAGAGGCCGCCGGAAATGTTGGTCAGCACGAAGGCCACGGCCGCGAGAATGCCGATGCCCAGCGGCCGCGTGATCTCGAACCCCGCGCTGGACTGGGTGGAGAAGAAGAAATCGACGAGAACGCTGAGCCCGAGGATCAGCGCCACGTCGGTCAGCATGAAAAGAGGGGGTACGGAGGCGTAGTCGAACCGGGCAACGGTTCCGGAGCCCCGGACTCCGCTTGCCTGGTCGATTCGCAGATTGTCCGTGGACAGCGACATTCGTCCCTCAAGTCCGCCTGACCGATAGAGAAGCGGATCGGGCGTTTCCGCAGAACGATACCGCAACTATGATCGCTATTATTCCATCAACATAGCATCGGCGCGCTCGCGCCACAAGCGAGTATAGGTTAATAAACGATCGAACGACAAATGTAATCAATCTGTCACGAAATGCAAAAATGGGCCGAAGTGGCTGCTAGTTCCGATGACGATGAAGCAGGACGGCGCCGATCAATCTCGGGCGATCGAGTAGTAAGCAAAGATCGAAAAACGGAATCCGTGTTTAATGGAATAAGAGGTTGAGCGATTACTTCAGCATTTTGCGGCGACTAGACGCCTGCTCATTTGCTGGGCATTGTTGCATTGCAGGATCGGCGCTTAGTGCTTTTCCCGGGTGTGCCGCTGCGGCTGATCCCATTCTGCCGGACCTTGCTCCTGCCTGTAGTGTCTGCGTTTCGCGCGACGGGGCGCCGCATAAGTGAGCATTCCGCGGCCGTTTGCTCAACTCGCCGACTATATGGTCCCTCGTCTGCGCGACAGCCCCCATTCAGCGTTGTGGCGACTCCGAAGGCGTCGACGGGATTCGAATCGATCTCTTCTGGTCCGTGGTCCGGGCTCGAACTCGCCTGAGCCGGGAAGGGCATCGGAATGCACGCCATAGAAAAGGCTCCTGCGGCGGTCTGGGAACCACCCCCACGTTCTCAATCTCGCGCATTGTCCCGGGGTAACGTCCCTTGTCCATTGTTCTTCCCCGCCGTGCGCCGACACGGCGCCCGCCGCCGGCCAGGCCTGCGATGAATCCGGCTCGCTTGACCATCGCGCATTGATGGCGGCGACCTCACGTCGGCCTTTTGTCTGCTGTGACGAGGAAGCAACACCGAGGACGGCCGGCCAGCGGTTGAGGCGACTGAGCGCTCGCGATCTTCGCGCGTCGAGTTTCAATAAGATCAAAGGATCTCAAGTCTCTAACGCGGGCTCTGCGGGCAGCAACTCGATTGCCGAAACAGCAGAGGCTAAGACCGCATCCGGATGCGTGCTCGGGCTGCAAATAACCGTTGGCGGAATAGTGCGGTACCTAGGTAGATCTCCCCTGAGTGGAGAGGAGGGGCAGCACGCGCTCTGCTCGAGGCACCCAGCGGGATTGTTGCAGCGCCACACGCCTTGTGGTAAGCATGATGCACCTAACTGGAGTGCGGGCGATGGCGAAAGTTTTCCATTTTAAGACGGTCCTGACCGGCGCAGCAGTCGCTGGTATGCTTTTTGCTGCGTCTGGCACATCGCAGGCGGCTGGTCTTTGGGGCGAGCGTCTGTCGGCGCTCAAGACTCATTCAGTGTCTGCCCAGGGTGCGTCGGGGTGGAAATGGTCGCTTATTCAGTACCGGGCTTACAAGTATGACCAGAGGCTGAGCAGGTTTTTTGGACGTCCGGTGAGCCCCTTCTGCCGCCTTTTCTGTTGACGTTTGTCACAGGCGCTGCCTGGAAATCGCCCTATCAAAGTTTGCCTTCCAATTTGCGACGCAAATTGGAAGGTTTTGAAGGCCATTGTTATTGGCCTATCGGCTGCGGCCGATGGGGGCGGGCTTCTGGCTTCTCCGACTTTTTGGATAGAATAGTGGTAACTGCAGGTTGAGACGATCCGCAAGTAGCCAGCAAGCTGGCGCGTGGCGCTCGTTTTGGCCATGTCGTCAATCGTGTTGGGCGGATCGCTGGGCTGTGGTTGTCGCATCAACGCTGAGTTCATTTTCACGCATTGGATAGTTAGCATTAGAGTTTGTTTTCGGTGCGATCGGGTGCTTTGCCGGCGTTGTTGATTTCTGTATTGGGCGCCCCTGCCGGGCCTCTGCCCGCATCCGATATCCGTTCATTGATGTCAGGTTGCAGCTAGTTGGTGCAATAATTCCCGAGAGACATCGAAGGCGCGAAATGCGCTACTCAGCGGAGCATATCCGCGATTGCTTTGATTTAGGTGCTGAAGGTTGTCGAGACGGGCACGTGATCGTCGTCTTGGGCGTGACACGTGGGACTCCAATACTCACGATCATTCAGAGCTCTCGCGAGCATCAAGGGCAACGCAACGTTCTTATCATTCTTGCATGTGAATCAGGTGTTTCATGTGCCGGCGCCGAACGGGTGGTGGCCGCCCAGCTTCGCCTGCGTCAGTGCCTAGTCTAGATCAGTTTGCGCGCATTTCTGATCGCCACCTGCCCTTGATGCACCGTCGGTTAGCGGCTGAGGCGAGCGGTTTATACGGGCTCGGTGCGCTAGGCGCTGGAGTAGGCTCTTGACGAGCGATGGGCAGTTGATCGCTTGTGACTTGGTGCATCATACTGATAGTGAGTGGCGCTATGTTACCATCCGCAGGGCGTCTGGCGGAAGCCGCATTTTACGCTTTGTTGCCAGCGTCGGCGACAGCTACGACAGCACTCCGCAGCGCTCTTACCATGGTCATCAATCCTCACTCTACGAGCTAATTCGTTAATCTCCGGAGGCCTTGGCGCTCCTTCTAGGCTGTCGAATTCGCGGCGCTGTCGGGTGGTTGAATCTTTCGGTAACATCCCACCGGCCGAGGCCGAAGAGTGCCCTTCCGCGGGGATCGAGCAGCCAACTATGGCGGCATGACCGTCACCGAATGCCGCCAGATCAGCCCGGGCCGCCCGACCCCACCGACAAGCAAGCACGCAACAGAATTTTGTCACTCGACGAGTTCGATCGGCAGCACCAGGCTAAAGCCCCGGGAGGGGTGTCTAAAAAAATCGGGGCGCTTCCTAATCCGTTCTGCGTTCGATGCCGACGACGCTCCCAATCGATAAAATGAAATTTGTCCGTGCCCGCCAATGGGGCTTTTTTGTTGCGCCGCCGCAGCCGTCATGCTATGCAACAATAAAAATAACATTCTTTAGCGTGTTGCAGTTGTGCTGAGGGGTAGTTCTAGAGTTGAACAGCTAAGGCGTTGGAGTTGATATCAAACGTGTGGCACGGTATTTGTTGTCACCTTCAGTGCGCATTGGGTATGTTTTAGTAACGAACTTCGCTGTTGCGGGTTTTGCGGGGGCGGTATTTTTGGGGTAGGTCGCCGCTGCGTGGGCGAGTGAAGGGTTAGTTCACGGTCTGTGTCGCTCCGAGGCGCGCTATCGTTCGTATGGGTTATGGGAACTCCGGCGGAGGATAAGTACGAAGTGCTTCGCACCGAAGGATAAGTTTGACATGCTTCGCATCGATGGGACGACTGGGGGTTCCTCCCTGAACATCCAGAATGAAGCTGGGGCTACTGCCACATTTCTGTTTCAGGTTTTGCGACGGCAAAAATGGGTAATTGGTGGCATTGTCGCAGTGTTCGTCGGATTGGCGACCCTCTATTGCGTGATCGCCACCCCTAAGTATACAGCCTCGGCGGAGCTACTGATCGACACCCAGCAGAATCGTGGTCTCGACGTCCTGCCTCAGTTGAGCGGAATACTCGACTCCGGCATGGTGGAAAGTCAGGTCCAGATATTGCTGTCCGAGCGCATCGCGAAGGCGGTAATAAAAGAACTGAAGTTTGTCGAGCAGGCAAAGGAGCGTCGGGAGCAGTCGCAAGAATCATTGGTCGCCCGCACGCTCGGTATGGTTCTGCCATTCTTGTTTAAGCCCCAGGTGATGAGTGACTTCGAGATTGAGCGTCAGCAGATCGGGAGCTTTCTCAGGGAGCTGAAGGTCAAGCGCATAGCGCCGTCATACGTAATTAATATTGACTTCCGCTCGCCAGACCCTGCTATGGCTGCAGACGTTGCGAATCAGGTTGCGGAATCCTACATCATCGACCAGCTCGAGTCGAAATACCAAGCAACACGCCGCGCGAGTGTGTGGTTGCAGGATCGTATTAACGAACTGCGCGACCAGGCTTTGGCTGCCGACCGGGCGGTGCAGGATTTTAAGGCGAAAAACAACATCATCGACACGACCCGAGGCTTGGTGTCCGACCAGCAGCTATCGGAGCTGAATACTCAGCTGGTGACCGCCCGCACAGCTGTTGCTGAGGCACAGGCGCGATACGATCGTGTGGCTAGCATTGTGAAGCAGGGCGGCATCAGTGGAACGAGCGATGAAGCCGTTTCTGATGTCCTGAGCAATGAGGTAATCAGCAAGCTTCGCTCGCAATATCTCGATGCGGTGAAACGCGAGGCGGACTGGTCAAAACGCTATGGTCCCGACCATGTTGCGGTCGCCAATCTCCGCTCGGAGATTAGGGGCCTGCAGCGAGCGCTCTTCACTGAGCTGTCGCGCATCGCCGAGACCTACAAGTCAGACCTTGAGATCGCCATGGCACGCGAGGGAAGCCTGTCTAAGAGTTTGGAAGGTCTGGTCAATCAAGCCAAAATCACGGGTCGGGCGCAGGTTGAGCTGCGGGAGCTGGAGAGTAACGCTCAGTCCTATCGCGCGCTTTATGACAACTTTTTGCAACGTTTTATGCAGGCGACGCAGCAGCAGTCTTTCCCGATGACCGAAGCCCGGGTGATCACCGATGCTTCAGCGCCTCTCTCACCTTCCGAGCCTAAGACGGCACTAATAATCGGCGGGAGTCTGGTGTTCGGGCTTCTGATGGGCGTCAGCATGGGTGTCTGGCGTGAGCGGATGAATCGCTCCTTTCGGGTGCCTGCGGATGTTGAGCGCTACTTGGGCCTCGACTGCCTCGGAGTGCTGCCCCTGGTACCCAGTGCTGCGGGGCCCGTTGCTGGCCAGAGTGCGTTCGACAGCTCCGTCGGCATCTTCCGACAGGTCGTCACCGATCCGTTCTCGCGCTTCGCAGAGACGCTGCGGGCCGTGAAGGTGAGCGCGGACGTGTCCATCTTCGGCCAGTCGGTGCGCGCAATTGGCATCGTGTCAACTCTGCCCAAAGAAGGCAAATCGACAGTCTCCGCAAATTTAGCGCAACTCGTTGCGCACAGCGGACAACGCTGCATCTTGATCGATGGAGATTTACGCAATCCTTCGCTCACGCGACGCATCGCCCCCAAGGCCACGAAAGGCCTGCTGGAACTCCTACTTGGGCAGGCGACCTTCGAGGAAGTGGCGGTCGTCGACCCGCTAACAAATCTCAAATTTATTCCGGCGGCCGTGCCGGGCGAGATCTCGCATACGAACGAGATTCTCGCGTCGGAAAAGATGGCCACCTTGCTCGACCGGTTGCGGCAGATGACGGACTACATCGTAATCGACTTTCCGCCCATGGCGCCGGTGGTCGATGTTATGGCGTCGACGCGACTAGTAGATGGATACGTCTATGTGTTGGACTGGGGCAGTTCTCATCGGGACCTCGCGGTCCATACCCTGCGGAACGCACCAAAGGTCTACGAGAAGATTCTAGGCTGCTTGCTCAACAAGGTCGATGTCAAGGCAATGAAGAGCCTTGAAGACTATGGTAGCAAGTATTATTATCATAAATACTATGCTAACTATGGTCGGGATCGGTAAGATTGCATGCCGCGGGATGACAATATGTCTCGGGAGGCTACTGCTGACGCGGGTCGCGACAGTCATAAGCAAACCATATGCCAGAACGCGTGGTGTACTCTCGGAGCGCGCTTGGTTGTCTTCGCCTTGGCTGCGGCTTCTGGTTTATGGCTAGTTGTGGTGTCTCCTAGCCTGGACATTCAGGCAACCTATGATTTGAATCTTGCTGCGAAGCAAATGTTGAATGGTGAGTCATTCCCTCCGGAAATTCTCGATGGGATCGCTGCCAAATCTGCACCTGTGCTCGAGGCTCAACCGTGTAATTTCTTAGGATTTCAAGATCTGGCGATCATCCGAAGTGCGCAGTTGGAGAATGCGATCGTAGCAAATGATTCCAACGCCGCGGACCGGCTATCTAGTCAAGCTTCCGATGCGGCGAAGAAGAGCTTGGTGTGCAATCCAATGTCGGTCGTAAGCTGGACCATTCTGGCTTGGGTTGAGTTTTTGCAGAACGACGATACGCCTCGCTTGCGGTCCCTCTTGGATATGTCTTTTAGGGCGGGGCCCTTTGAGGGGTGGTCGTTGTTGCGGCGGGTGGAGTTGCAGCTTCACATCCTCCCGACTCTCGACAATTCGTCAATTGAACAATTGAAGCGGCAAATCAATTGGCTAATCGCAAGGGGTCTTGTCGAGGTTCCTGCGCAGCTTTATTTGAGCGCTGGCCCACAGCAGCAGGCCTATTTGCGTAACCTGCTGGCCGAGTCTCCGGAAGAGGTGCAAAAGCGCGCCGAGCAGATTGTCTGGAACAGTGGAGGCAATATAGCACTCCCTTTGGCAAGGCAACGAGGATCGCGCCCGTGGAATTAGTGCGAGCAACAATACTCCTTAAAAAACAAAAGTCGCATCTGTGTCCAAATTTTGGGAAACTGCGATGTGTGTTGTGAGCTCCGGCGCCTGCCAAGTTGCGGTTTCGCCCCGGCGGAACGAAAGAAAATATAGTATCGCGGATCGCCTTGCGTTTGGCTTATTTCTCTTCATGGTGCTTTTCGCGCCGATACCGGACGGCTCAATCTCGTTCTTTTGGGTAGCGATCTGGCTATCAGTTGTGGTGCTCATAGTCCTCCTAGCGAGTTATCGGAACATGGGGGCTGGGCAGTTCGCGCTGCTTGTTGGTTTTGGGATGGTAATTACCGCTTATGGTTCTGTCGCTTGGCTCCAGAGCATTTCTCCTGGTCCGGCGCCGATGGCGATCTGGTCCGCCACGTCGGAGCTTCTGGAGCTCGACATTGCACCCCTATCAGGGTCTATCGCGAATTCGCCACTACAATTTTTTGGGCGCCCTTTGCTCGCAATCTTAGTTCTCACAGGTGGGATGTTGTTCGGAGCGGATAGTCGCCGTGCTGATTTCCTCCTGAGGACGGTAATCTTTTCAGCATGTGTTCTCGGCCTCATTGGGCTTGTTGCCATGCTCATGTCGGTCGAAGAGATTAGGCCTTTTGTACAGGGCAATGCATTAACAGCCTTTTTTATTAACAAGAACACGACGGCAACATATCTAGGCTCCGCCTTCCTCGCAGCATTGGCGCTATTGTGCTCACGAGCGACGAAGCGATTGCGGGAAGGGCGCCCGTTTTTCAGAGCAAATAGGGATGCTAAAGGGGACTTTTCCCTTGTTTTCAGCGCATTGGTGCTCGTTCTATTGCTGCCTCTGACCTTATCACGTGCTGGTGTAGCGTTAACGGCCCTACTCGCGGTAGGAGCTGTCGGTTCGAAATTGCCACTTCGTGGACGTACATTGGGTGCTGCGGCGGTAGCCTGCGTTATCCTTCTGGCATTTGTGTTCGCGTTCTCAGGCGAAGCGTGGCATCTGCGCCAAACGCGATTAAACGTCGACGCAGATGCCCGCTGGTCGGCCTACGGGCTAATATGGCGTGCAATTTTGGAACGGCCGCTGATGGGCTATGGTCTGGGCAGTTTTGCGTCGAGCTTTCCCCAGTTTCGCGATGAGACTTTAGAGGTGGGTGAAAGCTTCAATATCGGGCATAGCACCCCTCTGGAGCTTGCATTCGAAGGCGGACTTCCTCTCGCTTTTTTTGTAGTAGCGTTCTCCGCTTTGCTGGCGGTCGTTTTGCTGCGCGCGGTGATCCGGCGGCCCGGCGATCCCTACGTGTTAGCTGCCCTCCTTGTTGGCCTTCTTGGCGCGTTGCATTCCAGCGTAGATTTTTCACTTCAGGTACCAGGTTATCTTATTGTGTGTCTCGCGATAGTCGGGATCGGGCTTGGGCGGGCCTTTTTACCAAAGGCAGAAGTCGTTGGGCAGCCGGTGCGCCGCCGACGGCGCCGCCACCACGACGAAAGCGCAAGCGGAGATGTCCCATTAGGGTCGATTTCGGCTCAGATGTTTGCCACGACATGCGACGCCTCAACACGATCCACGGATTCGCAGTGGCGCTCGGACTGAATTGAGGTGGTTCGTCGAAAATGGTCTGACGGTGTTTGTTGAAGGGGAATCCAATTGACCAAGAAAGCAGATGGGCAGCTTCCGGCGATCCAATACCTTCGCGCGGCCGCCGCCTTGCTTGTTGCGATTGCCCACGCATCTGAAGAAGCGAAGTACTTCTTTGGATTTACGCCCTGGGTTCAGACCGAAGCCTTTGGAAAGGGCGTAGACTTGTTTTTCGTTATTAGCGGATTTATTATTTATTTATCAAGTATTAAGCTTTCTGACTCGCCCACTCCGTTTATGACGTTTGCAAAGAACCGATTTATTCGAGTTGTTCCGCTTTACTATATTTCAACCGCTTTGATGGTTGTTGTGGTCGTATTCTTTCCAGGCGGAGTGAAGGAAGCCAGGTTTGATATTTGGCAAATCATCACGTCATTTACCTTTATCCCATATGCAAGGGCGCTGGATGGCCGCATGGCGCCGATTTTGTCTTTAGGGTGGACGTTGAATTACGAGATGTTTTTCTATTGTCTATTTTCCTTGTGCTTGCTTATGCCGCGACGCTACGTCGGTTTTCTGGCCGTGGCGATCATTATCACTCTAGCCATTCTCGGGATTCTGGTGCCGAAGGGGGCGTCTGCCCCTGTTAGATTCTGGACGCATAATATTATCATCGAATTCGCGTTTGGAATTGTTATTGCTATGGCATATGAAAGGTATGGGCGGATAAAAGCAAACTTGTATGTTTCAGTCACGTTAATTTCAGTCGGATTTATCCTTCTATACTATTTAAATACGCCGCCTCGGCCGATTGAGTTGCCTAGATTTATTTCGGCAGGTGTGCCGGCTGCAATTATAACGCTGTCAGTGGTGTTATTGTTTCCAGCAAAGGCGGAGGCACGTCTTCCTCGTATTGGCGTTGCGCTTGGCGATAGTTCGTATTCTCTTTATCTCACCCATAGGTTCGTTCAGCGGCCAATCCAAATTCTGACGACGAAGCTATCTCCGTTTGGCGCGGAGCATAATGGCGGGTTTTATCTTATAGTTGCCGTTATAGGTGCGGTGATTACCGGACAGGTGGTATTTATGACTATTGAGCGGCCGCTCCTTAAATGGATGCGAATGAAGATGATCAGGGGGCGAGTTCCCCAAGGCGCGGAGTGAGGCTTTATGAGGCGGCTTGATCAGAATAGCGGAAGTATCGAATCGCGAACAGCAAGGCGCGGCTCCGATGCATTTTCATTCATTTATTCGCTTATTTCCCCCGTTCGTATTTTGACAGCGACGTGGCTGGTATCGGCTTCAGTATACGTTTATTTAACGAAGCTCCGGGGCGATATGCCCTATTTCGAATACTTGGTTTCCGCTGAAAATTTGCGCGACGAGTCGAGTTTCCTCTCTTATGCGATCCTTGGTATAAATTTTGGATTGTTTGTTCTCGGTGCCAAGATGTTTGATTTATCCGCTCCAGCCAGAGGAGTGGGTGGGGGCGTGGGTCGCGATGAAGCCAGCTACAGCCCAGACATCAGGCGGCTCGTTCTTTTCTCTTGCTTTACGATGGCCGTCGCTCTGCTTTGGGTCGGGGGAGCCATAATGACAGTGGGGGGAGTTGCGCAGCTAGCAGACCTCGCGGCTAGCGAGAATATGGCTGCTCGAGATGTGTTACGCAATGCATCGTTTCCAGGTGGGCGCCTTATCAGCTTTGGATTTATCGGCCTTGCGACGATTAGCGCTGCGTATGTTGTTCATGCGAAAGCCGCAAACCAACGGAGGGTGCTGACGGGCATTTTGATTGTTTCGCTTACCTATCTTGGAGTAATGCCGCTGTTGATGTCGGGGCGCATTACCTTTTTCGTTGCATGCATCGGCTCATATATTGCTGCAACTCTTTCCGCCCGACGCCTGATCGGGCTGAGATATTTGACTATTGGCGTTCCAATTCTGCTCGGCGTGTGGACTGCTAAACAATATATAACGCTAGGTCATTTGGCGGCTGCACAGACGAGTTCAGTGTCAGATCAGGCCATCGACGGTCTTTTATTTTATATATATAATGACTTTTTAAACGCCGTCAATGCACCCGAGCTGCTTGATGGCGCGATGACATTCGGCTGGTTTTCCTTCCGATTTGTATTTTTCTTCACCTTTACCGATAAGATATTTTATAATTTTATTGATGAATCAATGCTTTCGGTGGGTCAGTGGCGGACAGCCGGTGAGGTTCCGTTTCTAATGGCGCCTTTCGTTGATTTTTGGTTATTTGGTAGTCTGGTGCTCGTTATTTTTGGGGTTTTCTGCCAGCTCGCGTATAGGCGTTCGATGTTTAGTGTTCGGTGGGCGTCCATCTATGGACTATTATGTGGAGGCCTAATTATGACTACCCATTCGTCATTTATTACAAGCCAAGAATTGGTTTATAGCCTGTTGATTGTGTATATTGTATCAAGGCCGAGCGGAATGGCGTCGGTTGTCCGCCCTGCTCCGCGGCGCCATCTATTCCGCTCCCGCTAAGTCTTTTCGTAAGCGTCGTCCTGGGAGCACCTTCATCGGTGGGACGTGAGAGCGCAGTTTGGCGATCCTGATTGGAGGATCGTTTTGTGTCTGGACTTGACCATAGACTTGAGCCGGAGGTCGAGGTCCGGCGCTTTGAGGTGATCAACGGAGCGATGGGGCGCCGACGCTGGACGGCGGACGACCGGGCGCGGATCCTGGAAGAGACGCTCGCTCCCGGCGCCGTGGTGTCCGCGGTTGCTCACCGCCACGGCCTGTCACCGCAGCAGCTGTTCACCTGGCGACGGGAACGAGCGAGATGATCCCGGCGTTCGTGCCGGCGGTCGTCGCGTCGGAGCCGGCTCCCGCATCTGAACTGTCCGCCCCACCGTCACGGCCGAGGCGGCGTGGCCGGCAACGCCGGGCTGCGGCCATCGAGGTGGACGTCGCCGGGGGCCGGGTGACGATCGAGAACGGGGCCTCGCCGGCGACCATCGCGGCGGTGCTCAGCGCGCTGAAGGCCGGATCGTGATCGGGGCGACCGGCGCGGTCCGGGTGATGGTGGCCACAAAACCCGTCGACTTCCGCAATGGGGCGGAGGGTCTGGCCGCCCTGGTGCGTGAGACCATGGGCGCCGATCCGTTCTCCGGCACCGTGTACGTGTTCCGGGCCAAGCGGGCAGACCGGGTGAAGCTGGTGTTCTGGGACGGCACCGGGGTCGTGCTGGTGGCGAAGCGGCTGGAGGATGGGGAGTTCCGCTGGCCGAAGATCGAGGATGGCACCCTGCAGCTGACCTCGACCCAGCTCCAGGCCCTGCTCGAGGGCCTGGACTGGCGGCGGGTGCATGAGGCACAGCGGTACGACGACACCGGTCGCCGCCAGTTGAAGAGGCCCGCAGGGGCTTGGCGAATATGATTCTATCGGGGTCATGGCTTCGCTCTCCACCGAGCTTCCCCGCGATCCCGAGACGCTCCAGGCGATGCTGATCGCGCGGGACGCGGAGATCGAGCGCCTGCGCCAGATCATCAAGGAGCTGCAGCGTCACCGCTTCGGCCGACGGGCGGAGAGCCTGCCGGAAGACCAGTTGCTGCTGGCGCTGGAAGAGGCCGAGCAGGTGGAAGGCGCCGGCTTCGCCGCGTCCGAGGAGCAGGTGCCGGCCGAGAGGGCCGAGCGGGTCGCGAAGCGCCGGGCAAACCGCGGCGCGCTGCCCGCCCATCTGCCGCGGATCGAGACCGTGGTCGATATCGAGAGCGACATATGCCCGTGCTGTTCCGGCAAGCTGCACCGCATCGGCGAGGACGTGGCAGAACGGCTCGACATGGTGCCGGCCCAGTTCCGTGTCCTGGTGGTGCGCCGGCCGAAATATGCCTGCCGGTCCTGCGCGGACGTGGTGGTGCAAGCGCCCGCGCCGGCACGGCTGATCGAGGGAGTGTCAGGAATTTCGTGTGGGGGCGGCGGGTTGAAGATCAGGCCGCCATGGCCTTTGAGAAGCGCTCGCCGAAGATAACGGCGAACTGCGCCTTTGCCATCGCCCATTCACGAGGCGCCATCTTCCACTCCTTTTCGGCGCGGTTCAAGACCAGGAAGAGGAGCTTCAGGGCAGCATCGTCCGTGGGGAAGTGTCCCCTGGCCCGCACGGCGCGGCGCAGCTTGGCGTTGAGCGCCTCGATGGCGTTCGTGGTGTAGAGGATGCGGCGCACCTCGGCGGGGAAGGCATAGAACGGCACGACCTCGCTCCAGGCCCGCCGCCAGCTCTGGGCGATGGCCGGATAGCGCCGGCCCCAGGCCGTGTCCTCGAAGGCCGTGAGCGCCGCCTCGCCGGCGGCCGCATCCACGGCTCGATAGATGTCCTTCAGCGCCGCGGCGACAGCCTTGCGGTCCTTGTACGATACGAAGTCGAGGCTGTGGCGCAGCAGGTGGACGATGCAGGTCTGGACCACCGCTTCGGGGAACACCGCCCGGATCGCGTCGGGAAAGCCCTTCAGGCCGTCGACGACGGCCAGCAGCAGGTCCTCGACGCCGCGGTTCCGAAGCTCGTTCATAACGCGCAGCCAGAACTTGGCGCCCTCGTTCTGCTCCAGCCACAGGCCGAGGATCTCCTTGGCGCCATCGGCGCGCACGCCGAGCGCGATGTGGACCGCCTTGTTGCGGACGATGCCCTCGTCGCGCACCTTGACCCGCAGGGCATCGAAAAACACCAGGGGATAGACCGGCTCGAGCGGCCGGGCCTGCCACGCGGCGATCTCCTCCAGGACGGCGTCGGTGACGACGCTGACGAGATCAGGCGAGACCTCGATACCATAGAGCTCGCGCAGATGCCGACGATCTCCCGGGCGCTCATGCCCCGGGCATACATGGACACGATCTTGTCGTCGAAGCCGGGGAAGCGCCGCTGGTACTTGGCGATGAGCTGGGGATCGAACGTCGCCTGACGGTCCCGCGGGATCTCCAGCTCGATCCGGCCGGTCTCGGTGGTGACGGTCTTGCGGCCATAGCCGTTGCGGCTGTTGCCGGCCTCCTCGCCCGCCAGGTGATGGTCCATCTCGGCGTTCAGGGCGCGCTCGGCCAGCGCCTTCTTCAGATCGTCGAGCAGGCCATTGGTGTCGAAGGCCGTCTTGGGATCGGCACCGGCCAGCAACTGGTCCAGCAGTTCGTCAGGAATACGGGGGGCTTTGCGTCGGGCCATCGGGAACCTCCATAGGGTCCATCATGACCGCCCCCACACGAAATTCCTGACACTCCCCTGATCGACGGCGGACTGCCGACCGAGGCAACCGTCGCCCATGTGCTTGTCTCCAAATATGCCGACCATCTGCCCCTCTATCGCCAGGCCCAAATCTACGGGCGCCAAGGCATCGCGCTCGACCGCTCGACGCTGGCGGACTGGGTCGGACGGGCGGCCTTCCTGCTGCGGCCTGTCCACGAGCGGCTGCTCGCAGTGCTGAGGAGCTCGCCCAAGCTGTTCGCCGACGAGACCACGGCGCCGGTGCTCGATCCCGGCCGTGGCCGCACCAAGACCGGGCAGCTCTTCGCCTATGCCCGAGACGACCGTCCGTGGGGCGGAGCCGATCCGCCCGCCGTCACTTATGTCTATGCCCCCGATCGCAAGGGCGAGCGGCCCGTCGCCCATCTCGACGGCTTCACCGGCATCCTGCAGGTCGATGGCTATGGTGGCTACAAGACGTTGGCGGGACGCAACGCGGTCAGCCTGGCGTTCTGCTGGGCGCATGCACGGTGACGTTGCCCCTCCTGGCTAATCCAGTTTGAAGTTCGTTCTGGCCCAATGAGAGGACCAGAACATGAGGCGCAGCCGCTTCACCGAGGAGATGGGGTATTCGGTCCTGATCTCTTGAGCCGTTTGCGGCGTTCGGCGGCGAAGAGGACGATCGGGGCCTGAACCCAGCGCCGGGAGGTCCCCATGGTGTACGTCGGCCTTGATGTCTCTTTGAACTCCGTAGCCGTCTGTGTCATCGACCGGGAAGGTCAAATCCTGAAGGAGGCGAGCGTGGCGTCGGAGGCGTCCGCCATCTCGCAGTGTCTCCAGCCTTGGCGGGATCGGATTGCGAAGATTGGGCTTGAGGCTGGGCCGATGTCGGAATGGCTGACTGCGGGTTTGGCGGAGCTTGGTTTTCCCGCCATCAGCCTGGAGGCGCGGCAGGTGAAGGCGGCGTTGTCGGCAATGCCCGTCAAGACCGATCGGAACGACGCGCGCGGCATTGCCCAGGTGGTCAGGGCTGGTTGGTACAAGGTCGTGCACGTGAAGAGCATCGGCAGCCAGCACGCGCGAACGTTGGTGGCGGCGCGCAAGCACCTGATCCGCTCCATTGCCGCGTCGGAGCAGACACTTCGCGGATTGCTCCGTCCCTTCGGCTTGAAGGTCGGCATCGTGTCGCGGGCCGGATTTGCCTCTCGTGTCCGAGATCTGGTTGGCAACAACGCCATCCTGGCTGAGGTGATGGCTCCCCTATTGGCAGCCCGGGACGCACTGATGCAGGAGTACCAGCGCCTTCATCGCCTGGTCGTCCAGGCTGTCCGGAATGATCCGGTCTGCCGCCTGTTGACGACCATGCCCGGAATCGGGCCGGTTTCCGCTCTGACGTTCAGAGCAACGATCGATGCGCCCGAGCGTTTCGCCCGCTCCCGGTCCGTCGGGGCTTATCTCGGGCTCACACCTCGGCGGTATCAATCGGGCGAGATCGATCGGACCGGACGGATCACCAAAGTGGGCGACGGGGAGACGCGAACTGCGCTGTTCGAGGCCGCCAACGTCATCCTGCGACCGAGCACACGCTGGTCACCGATGAAGGCCTGGGCGGTGCGCATTGCTCAGCGTCAGGGAAGTAAGCGGGCGAAGGTCGCTCTGGCTCGCAAGATGGCGGTCGTTCTTCACAGCATGTGGCGGAACGGCACGGAATTCCGATGGACTGCGGCCGCGGCGTGATCGACCCGGCTGTGGTTCCCTGAACGCCCGTCGCGGGGCGCGGGATGATTGAGTTCGCATGATCTGTCGTCGCAGCCGCTGACGCGGCCGAGCACGCCGAAGAGCTTGAACCGGTCATTCCATCGAACACCATCATGTGGCGATCCTCGACCACGGACAGAAGCAAAGAACCCGCGACGTGCCATCATCGGGGTTGACGACACCGGACCGAATACAGAAGCAGATCATCGGCATCCTGAAGGAGCACGAGGCCGGGGTGCCGGTCTCGGACCTGTGTCGCAAGCACGGGGTTAGCGACGCCAGCATCTACAAGTGGAAGGCGCGTTTCGGCGGGATGGACGTATCGGAGGCCAAGCGGCTGCGGGCGCTCGAGGACGAGAACGCCAAGCTGAAGCGCATGCTCGCCGACGCCATGCTGGACAACGTCGCACTGAAGGATCTCCTGGGAAAGAAGTGGTGACGTCCGCTGCCGAGCGCAGGGCTGTCGCCCACCTCATGGAAGCCCATGGGATGAGCGAACGGCGGGCGTGTAAAGCCACCGGCTTCTGCCGCATGACCATGAGATACGAAGCCACGCGCGGGAATGACGCCTCGCTGCGTGAGCGGATGAAGGCCATCGCCCGGGAGCGACGGCGGTTCGGCTATCGCCGTCTCCACGTCCTGCTCAGGCGGGAGGGCTTCCGGGTCAACCACAAGCGGCTGTTCCGGCTCTACCGTGAGGAACGGCTGATGGTCCGCCGGCGCGGCGGCCGCAAGCGGGCGATCGGGACACGGGCGCCGATGATGATCCCGCTGCGGCCGAACGAGCGCTGGTCGCTCGACTTCGTCGCCGACCAGATGACCGATGGCCGGCGCTTCCGGATGCTGGCCATCGTGGACGACTGCACTCGCGAGTGCCTGGCGCTGGTGGCGGACACGTCGCTGTCCGGGGTCAGGGTCGCTCGCGAACTCGACAGGCTTCTGGCAGAGCGCGGCCGGCCCAAGATGATCGTCAGCGATAATGGCAGCGAGTTCACCTCCAATGCCATTCTGGCCTGGACCGACGCGGCCCGGGTCGAGTGGCACTACATCGCGCCCGGCAAGCCGATGCAGAATGGCTTCATCGAGAGCTTCAACGGCCGCCTGCGGGACGAGTTGTTGAACGAGACGCTGTTCTCCAGCCTGTCTCAGGCCAGAGCCGCTCTCGGCCGGTGGCAGGTCGATTACAACACCGACCGGCCGCACTCGAAGCTCGGATGGCAGACGCCAAGCGCCTTCGCCTCGACGTTCCACCCGCGGCGGGATCAGACGCTCCGCAACATGAACGGCTCCGCATCTGCCCCCGCCGCCCAGCACGCCCGACAGGGCAAATCCAACCGCCAGAACGAACTCACCGCTGGATAGAAGTTGGGGGCAACGTCAAGAAGACCAAGCTCGCGGAGGCGATCCGCTACGCGCTCTCGCGCTGGGAGGGGCTGACCCTGTTCCTCGACGACGGCCGCGTCGAGTTGGACAACAACATCGTCGAGCGCTCGATCCGGCCCCTGGCCCTGACCCGGAAGAATGCGCTCTTCGCCGGCTCCGACGGCGGCGCCGAGCACTGGGCTGTCATCGCCTCGCTGGTCGAGACCTGCAAGCTCAACGCCATCGACCCTCAGGCCTACCTCGCGGACGTCATCACCCGCATCGTCAACGGCCACCCCAACAGCCGCATCGACGACCTGATGCCATGGGCCAACCCGGCACAGCCGGTTCTCAGCAACGTGGCCTGAGGACGACGCTTACGTCTTTTCTGCCACGTTCAAGTCCGGATCCTGGAGGAAGTACGACGTCTCGACCGCTTTGGTGATCTTCGAATTCTCTTTGGAGTAACTTACATGGACAGGTTCGAGGCCGGCGCCAAATCGGCTTGTAAGCTTGATGATAGGTTGGTTTCCCAAGTCGCAGCCTATGAGCTGTGCGTCTAGCATCGATATCGGTCCGTCCGCATGAAAGCCTGATACGGTCCAATCTAACAACGGGTGGTTGCTGCCTCTCACACTCACGCCGCGGGCGATGAAATTTCTGATCTCATTTGGGACGAACCCGGCACGGCGAAATACGGCGGAGCGTCCGTGGGCAAGCGGAGTACCATTGCGATCAATTCCAATTCGATCATATTGGCCCCCTTCGACGTAGAGGCTCTCTGTAGGGCCGTCATTATGAGAAAGAACGACAAGTGCACATCCTCGTGTCCCTTTGATTTGATTATTGCTGACTGTTACTCGACCAACCGGTTCGTGCACGAATATCGCGTGTGGGTGGGTCTTGGGGATGATGTGTTCTCCGATGTCGCCAGCCTCGAGTTGGCCGGCGCGGCAGATAACGTTTCCTTCAATTATCGCGCCGGAGGCTTGGTTGTCGTTCTGGCGCTCGCAGCGAATGGCACACACATTCGTGCGGTCGATTCGGTTGCCGACAACTTCGGCACCGGGAACGGAAATTCCGATTCCCACCCCGATATCGGCAAGGGTATTTTCGCGAATTTCGACCCGGAGGACCGCCTTAGTGTTGGAATGGCCGACATAGATAGCATCGTCCCCTGTTTCGCTAATACGGCATCCGGTTACGCGAGTTTCGATAGCCGGACTCACGATCCATACTGCCGTGTCGCCGATCGATCCATGCGAGTGTAGACGCGACTCCCGGCGTCCCCCGAAGATGCAGCTTTCAACGATAATTCGGTCCGGTGTCCAGCCCATGGGGTCGCCGCGTCCTATGGTCAGCCCCATATTGTCAGCGGACGGAATTGCGATGCCCGCGACATTATATTCGCGAAAGCCCGACAGACGGATCATGTCAGATCCCCCGACCCGTATGGCCGGGCGGGCAAGGCGCGTAGTGAGGCCGACGAGTGTAAGCCGTCCACCCAATCGGGCGGAGTTGCTGATCCTCAGATACGCCCGATTTCGTTCGGGTTTCGGAATGTCGAAAACAAACTCGGTCCCAGTCGCCTCTAAGACGAGGTCGCCAATTGATGGCGATACGGCCGAGAGCGACCGCGTCAAACGATACCGTCCCGGAGGAATGCGAGCATGAGTATAATTACCTAGCGACAGTTCAGAAAGAAAGGCCTGAAGCGCATCGGTGCTGTCAGCGCCTGAGCCATCGTCGCCGGCGCCTGCCTCCGGACTGAAAGCTTGTGCATCAAGCGTCCTCGCGCGAGCCGGGCGGGCGGCAATCGGGGTTGCATTTGCTAACAATGCGACTCCTGAAGACACCAATATGTCGCGTCGAGATAGGTATGGCATGTAGTTCTGCTCCGAAATTGCTGCAGTCCGTGGGGGGTGGACCGCTATTGTGGATTATGCCGTGCCGCCGCTTTAGGTGCCGGCCGCTTGTATTTTTGAACCCTTCGAGCTTCAGCGGAGGCTAGTTGGTATAAGTTCCGGTTCTGATCTTCCCCGAAAAAGTGGACGGGGTTAAGCCGCTCTGCGTTCCATCTCGGCCGGGCTGATGTAGCCGAGGGCCGAGTGCAGGCGGCGGGGATTGTCGAAGCCCTCAATGTATCCGAACAGATCCCGTCGCGCCTCGGCCCTGGTGGCATAGAGGCGATGGTGGACCCGCTCGGTTTTCAGGGTGTGGAAGAAGCTCTCCATTGGCGCATTGTCCCAGCAATCGCCCTTGCGGCTCATGGATGGGGTGATGCCCGCGGTGGCAGCGCCCCGCGATAGGCTTCGGAAGCGTATTGGATGCCGCGGTCCGAATGGTAGATCAGGCCGGGTGCCGGCCGCTGGCGCTCGATGGCCATGGCGAGGGCTTCCAGCGCGATCTGGGTGTGCAATGTCTCGCGCATGGACCAGCCGACCAGCTTGCGGGTGTGCATGTCGAGCACGCCGGCAAGGGTGAGCCAGCCTTCGCCTGTGGGGATGCAAGTGAGGTCCGCCAGCCAGACCTGGTTCGGGGCCTGGGTCATGAAGTTGCGGGCGAGCCGGTTGGGAGCGATCGGATAGGAATGGCGGCTGTCGGTCGTCCGCGTGCGCCTTGGCACGGCGGCCAGGCCCCGGATGCCGGCGCGGCGCATGAGCCGCTCGATCCGGGACCGGCCCACGCGCCGACCGTGCCCCCTCAGGACCGCATGGATCCGGGGCGCGCCATAGGTCCCGCTGCTCTGCGCGTGGATCAGCCGGATGTCGTCGGTGAGCGCCCGGTTGGTGTGCGCGCGCAAGCTCTCCGGCCGGGCACGCCAGGCATAATAGCCGCTGGCCGACAGCCCGAGGGCCGCGCACATCACGCGAACTGGCCACACAGCGCGATGCTCATCGACGAACCCGAACTTCATCGGGAGGCCGCTCCGAAGATGAGCGCGGCTTTTATGGAATGGCCCGCCCCACACTTCCCGGCATGATGACGATGTCGGATTTGGAGGAGAGGACCGATGACGAGGCCCCCATCGCCGTGCTCGGGATCGATCTGGGCAAGAATAGCTGCAGCTTGGCAGGCATTGAGGTGGTCCCGCATTGGCGGACAGTTTGGCGGCTTCGCTAAGCTTGGTTCTGGTGTGTGTCACGCCGCCATGTTGATGCCGTCGCAGGCCGTATGGACCTCCTCCGGCGTTCTGCCGCCGAGAGCCGAGTGGGGCCTCGTGCGGTTGTAGTAGGTGATCCATCGGCCGATCCCGGCCCGCGTCTCGAAGGCGTTGAGGTAGATGCACTCGTATTTCAGCGACCGCCAGAGGCGCTCGATGAACACGTTGTCCATCCACCGGCCGCGGCCATCCATGGAGATCCGCACGCCGGTATCCAGCAGCACCTGGGTGAACCGCGGGCTGGTGAACTGGCTGCCTTGGTCGGTGTTGAAGATGCCCGGCCGCCCGAACCGGGACAAGGCCTCCTCCAGTGCCTCGATGCAGAAGTCGGTCTCCATGGTGTTGGACAGCCGCCAGGACAGAACCCTGCGGCTGTGCCAGTCCATGATGGCGACCAGGTACAGGAACCCGCGCCGCATCGGGATGTAGGTGATGTCGGCGCACCAGACCTGGTCAGGCTCGTCGATCGCCATGTTCCGCAGGAGATTGGGGAAGACGCGGTGCTGCGGATGCCGCACTGTGGTCTTCGGCCGCTGGTAGATGGCGGCCAGCCCCATGCGGGCCATGAGGCGCCGCACGCGCTTGGGAGTGTCAGGAATTTCGTGTGGGGGCGGCGGGTTGAAGATCAGGCCGCCATGGCCTTTGAGAAGCGCTCGCCGAAGATAACGGCGAACTGCGCCTTTGCCATCGCCCATTCACGAGGCGCCATCTTCCACTCCTTTTCGGCGCGGTTCAAGACCAGGAAGAGGAGCTTCAGGGCAGCATCGTCCGTGGGGAAGTGTCCCCTGGCCCGCACGGCGCGGCGCAGCTTGGCGTTGAGCGCCTCGATGGCGTTCGTGGTGTAGAGGATGCGGCGCACCTCGGCGGGGAAGGCATAGAACGGCACGACCTCGCTCCAGGCCCGCCGCCAGCTCTGGGCGATGGCCGGATAGCGCCGGCCCCAGGCCGTGTCCTCGAAGGCCGTGAGCGCCGCCTCGCCGGCGGCCGCATCCACGGCTCGATAGATGTCCTTCAGCGCCGCGGCGACAGCCTTGCGGTCCTTGTACGATACGAAGTCGAGGCTGTGGCGCAGCAGGTGGACGATGCAGGTCTGGACCACCGCTTCGGGGAACACCGCCCGGATCGCGTCGGGAAAGCCCTTCAGGCCGTCGACGACGGCCAGCAGCAGGTCCTCGACGCCGCGGTTCCGAAGCTCGTTCATAACGCGCAGCCAGAACTTGGCGCCCTCGTTCTGCTCCAGCCACAGGCCGAGGATCTCCTTGGCGCCATCGGCGCGCACGCCGAGCGCGATGTGGACCGCCTTGTTGCGGACGATGCCCTCGTCGCGCACCTTGACCCGCAGGGCATCGAAAAACACCAGGGGATAGACCGGCTCGAGCGGCCGGGCCTGCCACGCGGCGATCTCCTCCAGGACGGCGTCGGTGACGACGCTGACGAGATCAGGCGAGACCTCGATACCATAGAGCTCGCGCAGATGCCGACGATCTCCCGGGCGCTCATGCCCCGGGCATACATGGACACGATCTTGTCGTCGAAGCCGGGGAAGCGCCGCTGGTACTTGGCGATGAGCTGGGGATCGAACGTCGCCTGACGGTCCCGCGGGATCTCCAGCTCGATCCGGCCGGTCTCGGTGGTGACGGTCTTGCGGCCATAGCCGTTGCGGCTGTTGCCGGCCTCCTCGCCCGCCAGGTGATGGTCCATCTCGGCGTTCAGGGCGCGCTCGGCCAGCGCCTTCTTCAGATCGTCGAGCAGGCCATTGGTGTCGAAGGCCGTCTTGGGATCGGCACCGGCCAGCAACTGGTCCAGCAGTTCGTCAGGAATACGGGGGGCTTTGCGTCGGGCCATCGGGAACCTCCATAGGGTCCATCATGACCGCCCCCACACGAAATTCCTGACACTCCCGGCGCGAAGCCATCGTCACCGGATACTCGGTCCTGTTCACGCCGGCGACGACGCTGGTCGCACAACTGGCCAAGGCCCATGGCGAAGGGCGGCTCGAGGAGAAGCTGACCCACTACGCCAAGCCGAAGCTGCTGATCGTCGATGAACTCGGCTATCTGCCGTTCGAACCCGACGCCGCGCATCTGTTCTTCCAGCTCGTCAGCCGCCGCTATGAGCGCGGCGCCATGCTCGTGACCTCCAACCGGGCCGTCGGAGAATGGGGCTCGGTCTTCGGCGATCCCGTCGTCGCGACCGCCATCCTCGATCGGCTGCTCCACCACAGCCACGTCATCACCATCCGCGGAGATAGCTATCGGCTCCGCGAAAAGCGTCGCAGCGGCCTTTTGCAAAAGGCCGCTGCGACGCCTCAACCCGCAACCGCCTGAAGGGCAATCGGCATGGGGGTCAGTTCTTCATGACGAAAAGGGTCAGTTCCGAATGTCGCTGGACAGATGGCTAGAATAGGACGGAAAACCCTGTTGCGACGACCGATTGAATCCGCCCAATACGAGAGTGTCCGCTACAGCGAGCGCCTGGCGGAAGCCGGCATCGAGCCCTCCGTCGGCAGCGTGGGTGACAGCTACGACAACGCTCTCGCCGAGACGATCAATGGCCTCTACAAGGCCGAGGTCATCCATCGGCGGGGTCCCTGGCGATCCTTCGAGGCCGTCGAGTTCGCGACGCTGGCCTGGTTCGATTGGTTCAACCATCGCCGGCTGCTGGAGCCCATCGGCAACATCCCGCCGGTCGCAGCCAAGGAACGCTACTACGCCATGCTCGACGAGCAGAAACGGGCGGCGTGATTCACATCAAACAGCCTCCGGCAGACCCGGGGCGGTTCATAATGGCAAGAGGGCTGTAACCGAAGAAGGAGGAATACAACCTGAACTACACCCTCCGGCGCTGGGCAATCGATCCCCCCGGCCGATTATGCCGCAACAATCACACTAGAAACCGTGGCCGCCTGAGGTCACAAATCAGCCGGCGGACTCGCTCCTCAACCGGAGGAGAAACGCGGCACAGGTCAGCGCTGATTGAATGACGTGGCTGCCTACTACTAGAGGGAGACAAGAGTAATGGCTTTCCTCAGCCAAAATGCATGGGCGGGCCTCTGGTCGGTAATGCTGCAATGGTCACGTATCGGCTTAAACGCAGCTGTATTCATCGTTCTCTCGCGATGGATCGGTCTATCGGACATCGGTGCGGTTGCTGCTGCGCAAGCACCTGTGCTCATGTTCCAGTCCGCCTTCGTTGCAGCTGTGCCGGAGTCGGTTGTGCAGGAAAGGGAGCCGAGCGAGATCAAGCTCGCGTCATATTTCTGGATGTCTGTGATCGTAGGCTTAGCCAGTTCAATCTTGCTGCTATGCCTCGGTCCGACCTTCACACGATTGGTTGGAGAGCCAGAAGTGCTGCCGTTTTTCCAAGCCCTCTCGGCCGGCCCTCTGATTTTATCCATTGCGTGCGTTCACGAGGGCTTGCTCAGGAAATCTTTGAATATGCGATTCCTGGCGGTTCGGACCACGATCGCCTCCTCTATCGCCGGAACCGCGTCCATCATTCTAGCCCTTCGTGGTTTTGAAGGTTGGGCGATGGTCGCTTTTATACTGGTAAATTCGATCACGTCCACAACTCTCACACTGGTTAGTCATCCCTGGCGCCCAGCTTTCGTTATCGATTTGAATTTTCTCAAAGGAATTGGTCCAAAGCTCGGTGCCATAGTCGGGCGATATTGGCTTTCATCGATCACTACGCCTCTCATTCAATTGGTAGCGACAGCACAACTTGGTTTGGCAACAGGTGGAACCCTGCAGTTGGCCTTCCGCCTTCAAACGTTGTTGTCCGCTTTGGTGGTAGCACCGCTCCGCTTCATAGCGCTCCCGCTATTCGCCCGAGTGCAGGGTAATTCTGAGGCATTGCGACGAGGAATCGTGCGCGCCATCTCAGCCGGAAGCTGCATCGCCTCACCTGTTTACGTTGGAATGCTAGCAGTTGCGCCCGACTTGCTTCCTCTCCTTCTTGGCCAGTCGAATGGCGGGCCAACCGTCGAATTGTTCCGGTTGATCTCGGTATATGGTCCTTTTGAAATCCCGGTTTCGATAGTAAATCAGGCCCTCGTCGCCGGAGGGATGGCGACTGTTGTTTTTAGACGCACGATCGCAATATATTTTCTCGTTATAATACCATGTGTTGTAGCTGCATTTCATTCGGCATTTCTAGTTTGTATTGTATATTCAGTTGGAGCTAGTTTTTTTGGCTTGACACTATCCGCCTGGTTGGCGCGGAAATATTATTCCGTCAATTCTGTTGAATTTTTGGTCGCATTTGCGCGCCCTCTCGTCGCTGCGCTTTTTATGTGGCTGGGGATTGAAGCAATGCATTCCGTCCTGTCGTCCCTTCCGGCCAGTGAGCGAATTGTCATCCTTATCGCCTTTGGGGGCATGTCTTATCCGGTACTTCTCTTTTTAATTGCAAGGCCACAGATGATGGCTCTTTGGTCTCTTCTTACGGGCAGAAAAGCTGAATGACGGTGTTTAGGTGTGTTTCGGCATGGAAGATTGACCCCGTTGTGAGGGGGATCGGCGTGTAATTTTGCCCCCCCTCTTGGCTCATGGTCCGTCGTTTTGTTGCGACGGGCGGGCTGGGGATGAAGGGCGTGGATACGATTGCGCGGATCCGGCGCGAGCATTTCGTGCGCGGCAAGTCCATCAAGGAGATCGTGCGGGAGCTGTCCTGATCAACGGCACCACGGTGTCGGTGCGCGTCGCCCATGTGCGGGCTGTGCCATTCGCGGATGCTGTTCGTGCGGGCCTATCCGCGCGAGACGCAGGAGATGGTGTTCGACGCCCACGCAGGCCAGCGGGGAGTGTCAGGAATTTCGTGTGGGGGCGGTCATGATGGACCCTATGGAGGTTCCCGATGGCCCGACGCAAAGCCCCCCGTATTCCTGACGAACTGCTGGACCAGTTGCTGGCCGGTGCCGATCCCAAGACGGCCTTCGACACCAATGGCCTGCTCGACGATCTGAAGAAGGCGCTGGCCGAGCGCGCCCTGAACGCCGAGATGGACCATCACCTGGCGGGCGAGGAGGCCGGCAACAGCCGCAACGGCTATGGCCGCAAGACCGTCACCACCGAGACCGGCCGGATCGAGCTGGAGATCCCGCGGGACCGTCAGGCGACGTTCGATCCCCAGCTCATCGCCAAGTACCAGCGGCGCTTCCCCGGCTTCGACGACAAGATCGTGTCCATGTATGCCCGGGGCATGAGCGCCCGGGAGATCGTCGGCATCTGCGCGAGCTCTATGGTATCGAGGTCTCGCCTGATCTCGTCAGCGTCGTCACCGACGCCGTCCTGGAGGAGATCGCCGCGTGGCAGGCCCGGCCGCTCGAGCCGGTCTATCCCCTGGTGTTTTTCGATGCCCTGCGGGTCAAGGTGCGCGACGAGGGCATCGTCCGCAACAAGGCGGTCCACATCGCGCTCGGCGTGCGCGCCGATGGCGCCAAGGAGATCCTCGGCCTGTGGCTGGAGCAGAACGAGGGCGCCAAGTTCTGGCTGCGCGTTATGAACGAGCTTCGGAACCGCGGCGTCGAGGACCTGCTGCTGGCCGTCGTCGACGGCCTGAAGGGCTTTCCCGACGCGATCCGGGCGGTGTTCCCCGAAGCGGTGGTCCAGACCTGCATCGTCCACCTGCTGCGCCACAGCCTCGACTTCGTATCGTACAAGGACCGCAAGGCTGTCGCCGCGGCGCTGAAGGACATCTATCGAGCCGTGGATGCGGCCGCCGGCGAGGCGGCGCTCACGGCCTTCGAGGACACGGCCTGGGGCCGGCGCTATCCGGCCATCGCCCAGAGCTGGCGGCGGGCCTGGAGCGAGGTCGTGCCGTTCTATGCCTTCCCCGCCGAGGTGCGCCGCATCCTCTACACCACGAACGCCATCGAGGCGCTCAACGCCAAGCTGCGCCGCGCCGTGCGGGCCAGGGGACACTTCCCCACGGACGATGCTGCCCTGAAGCTCCTCTTCCTGGTCTTGAACCGCGCCGAAAAGGAGTGGAAGATGGCGCCTCGTGAATGGGCGATGGCAAAGGCGCAGTTCGCCGTTATCTTCGGCGAGCGCTTCTCAAAGGCCATGGCGGCCTGATCTTCAACCCGCCGCCCCCACACGAAATTCCTGACACTCCCTAAGGAGGTTCCCGATGGCCCGACGCAAAGCCCCCCGTATTCCTGACACTCCCCTTCCAAGCTGCCCCTGGCCAAGGACATCGACGACTTCGTGTTCGACGACACCCCCATCAACGAGACCCTGGTGCGCGACCTCGCCGGCGGCAACTTCCTCGCCCACCAGCGCAACGTGGTGCTGATCGGGGGCACCGGAACCGGCAAGACCCATTTGGCCATCGCCATTGCCCGGGCCTGCATCCGCTCGGGTGCCCGCGGCCGCTTCTTTAACGTCGTCGACCTCGTCAACAAGCTGGAGGCCGAGGCCCGATCCGGCCGCCAGGGTCCGCAAAGAACGCAATATTGGCCGATTATCTCTCCCGCAAGGACTTCATCGTCCTCGACGAGCTCGGCTACCTGCCCTTCGCCCAGTCCGGCGGCCAGCTCCTGTTCCACCTCGTCAGCCGGCTCTACGAACAGACCTCGGTCATCGTCACCACGAACCTCTCCTTCGGCGAGTGGCCGAGCGTCTTCAACGACCCCAAGATGACCACGGCGCTCCTCGATCGCCTCACCCACCACTGCGACATCGTCGAGACCGAAAACGAGAGCTGGCGCTTCAAGAACCGCGCCTGACCTCCGCCACCATTGACCCCCGACAGGGGCAACATTCGGCGCCGATAGGGAGTCAGGTTTCCACGCCCATTGACACTCCTGCCCTGAGAGCGCCACTGAGTCGCTCGCAGACATCATATGATGCCGGCCAGAGGGAGCATCGACACCGCAAGTTCAACGGCGCTTCAAAGGATCTACGAGAGCGGGCCATCCTTCAGGGCTCTCAGCGCTCCACAAATGCCTTTTCGATCACATATTGGCCGGGAGCTGACTGGCTGCCCTCGCTGAAGCCGCGCAACTCCAGAATCTCCACCACGTCTTTCAGCATCTGCGGGCTTCCGCAGAGCATCAGGCGGTCTTCCTCCGGCGAGATCACCGGCAGGCCGAGGTCGGTGAAGAGCTTGCCCGAGGTGATGAGATCGGAGATGCGGCCCTGGTTGCGGAAGGGCTCGCGCGTCACGGTCGGGTAATAGACGAGCTTTTCCCGCACTTCCTCGCCGAGGATCTCGTCGTCAGGCAGAGTCTTGGTCAGGTACTCGTCATATGCGAGCTCGGCCACGGTGCGGGTGCCGTGGATGAGGATGACCTTTTCGAAGCGGTCGTAGGCGTCAGGGTCCTTCACCACCGAGAGGAAGGGCGCGAGGCCCGTACCGGTGGACAGGAGGTAGAGGCGCTTGCCGGGCAGCAAGCTATCCTGCACCAGCGTGCCGGTGGGCTTGCGGCCGACGAGGATCTTGTCGCCTACCTTGAGGTGCTGGAGGCGCGAGGTGAGCGGGCCGTTCTGCACCTTGATGGAGAAGAACTGCAGCTCTTCCTCGTAGTTTGCGCTCGCCATGGAATAGGCGCGCAGCAACGGCTTGCCGTCCACAAGCAAGCCGATCATCGTGAACTGGCCGTTGAGGAAGCGCAGGCCGGGATCGCGGGTGCAGGTGAAGGAGAAGAGGTTGTCGGTCCAGTGGTGGACGCTGGTGACGGTCTCTTCGTTGAAATTGCTCATCTCGAAAGTCCGGTCTCGACAAGGTGCGGCGCGCCGGAATGGCGAAAATCCCGCAATGCTCAAGGGAAGACGGCCGTCACCCTACAGGATGCGGCCGCGCTTCAAAAGTGCGGCGGGAGTCCGCAGTTGCCCCTCGGACCGAGCCCTGTTCAGGCGGTTCCGGCCGCAACGCGCGCCAGATACTGGCCGTAGCTGGACTTGGCGAGGTCGTGTGCCCGCGCTTCGAGGCCCGCCCGGTCGATGAAGCCGGCGCGATAGGCCACTTCCTCGGGCGAGGAAATCCGCAGGCCCTGCCGCTTCTCCAGGATCTGCACGAACTGCGCGGCCTCGACGAGGGAATCCGGCGTGCCGGTGTCGAGCCAGGCGAAGCCCCGGCCCATCATGGCGACGTGCAGCGCGCCGAGCTCCAGATAGGCCTTGTTGACGTCGGTGATCTCGATTTCGCCGCGGGGGGAGGGGGCGAGGTCGGCGGCGATGTCCACCACCCGGTTGTCGTAGAAATAGAGACCCGTCACCGCGAGGTTGGATTTCGGCGCCTTCGGCTTCTCCTCCAGCGAGAGGACCTTTCCGGATGCATCCATCTCCACCACGCCGTAGCGCTCGGGGTCGTGGACCGGATAGCCGAACACCGTCGCCCCCGTCTCCTGCCGCGCCGCGCCGGCCAGCAACTCGGGCAGGCCGTGGCCGAAGAAGAGGTTGTCGCCCAGCACCAGCGCCACGCGGTCGTTGCCCACGAACTCGCGGCCGACGATGAAGGCGTCGGCGAGCCCGCGCGGATGCTCCTGCACCGCATAGGTGAGGTTGATGCCGAACTGGCTGCCGTCCTTCAGCAGCGCCTGGAACAGCGCGGAATCGTGCGGCGTGGTGATGATCAGGATGTCCCGGATGCCCGCCATCATCAGCGTGCACAACGGATAATAGATCATCGGTTTGTCGTAGACCGGCAGTAGCTGCTTGGAGACGACCAGCGTGATGGGGTGAAGCCGGGTGCCGGAGCCGCCGGCCAGAATGATACCCTTCACGATGCTTCCTCGGATTGCGGCGCGGGCGTTGCCGGCGCGGAATGTGCGGGCGCCTCCGGCTGGGGCACTTTGGCCAGCAGCGTGTCCACCACCTCGCGGGTGCGCTGCTCCCACGGGGCGGCGCGCACGCCGAAGGCGCGTTCGAACAGGTCGCTGGCCAGCTCGGAATTCTTCGGCCGGCTGGCGGGGGTCGGATAGTCGGCCGTGGTGATGGGCGTCACCTGCGGCTTGCGGCCGGTGTGGGGCTCCGCCGCTGCGACGATGGCGCTGGCGAAGTCGTGCCAGGTGGTCACGCCGCGCCCGGCGAAATGGTAGGTGCCCCAGCGGGCATCGCCGCTCGCGGCCGCGAGAGCCGCGGCCAGCACCGCCTCGGCGAGGTCGCGCGTGGCCGTGGGGCAGCCGTGCTGGTCGGCAACCACGCGCAGCTGGTCGCGCTCGCCCGCGAGGCGCAGCATGGTCTTCAGGAAGTTGTTCCCGTGGACGCCGTAGACCCACGAGGTGCGCACGATCACGTGGCGATCATAGGCCGCGCGCAGCGCCGCCTCGCCTGCCGCCTTGGTGCGGCCGTAGACGCCGAGCGGCGCCACGGGGTCCGCCTCCACATAAGCGCCGCGCTTGGTGCCGTCGAACACATAGTCCGTGGAGACATGCACCAGCGGCGTGCGGTAGCGGGCGCAGCGTTCGGCGATGAGGCCGGGCGCGAAGGCATTGATGCGGGCCGCGAGGTCCGGCTCGCTCTCGGCCTTGTCCACGGCGGTGTAGGCGGCAGCGTTGATGAGCGCATCCGGCCGCGCGGCCTCGAGCGCGCGCGCGACGGCGACCGGATCGGAAATATCGAGTTCGGCATGGCCGAGGGCAGTGAGTTCGATGCCGCGCTCGGCGGCCAGCGCCACGGTTTCGCGTCCGAGCTGCCCACCGGCTCCGAACAGAAGAATGCGCGTCAAGATGCGAGCCCCAGTTTGGCGCCGGTCGCCGGCGCCTTGTCCAGCCCCAGCCGCTGGCCCTGATAGCGCTGGCGCAGAGGCTCCCACCACGGGCGGTTGGCGAGATACCAGCGGATGGTCTTCTCGAGCCCCGTCTCGAACGTCTCGCGCGGCGACCAGCCGAGCTCGGCGTTCAGCTTGGAGAAGTCGATGGCGTAGCGCGCATCATGGCCGGGCCGGTCGGTGACGAAGCGGATCAGCCCCTCACGCCTTCCGATAGCGGCATCCGGCACGATATCGTCGAGGATGGCGCAGATGGTGCGCACCACGTCGATGTTCCGCCGCTCGCAGGCGCCGCCCACATTGTAGCTCTCGCCGGGACGGCCCTTGGTGGCGATGAGGACCAGCGCCTCCGCGTGGTCCTCCACGAACAGCCAGTCGCGCACGTTCTCGCCCGTGCCGTAGACCGGCAGCTCGGCCCCTTCCAGCGCGTTCAGCGTGACGAGGGGGATGAGCTTCTCGGGAAAGTGGTACGGCCCGTAATTGTTCGAGCAGTTCGACATCACCGCCGGCAGGCCATAGGTGTGGAACCACGCACGGACGAGATGGTCCGAGGCCGCCTTGGAGGCGGAGTAGGGCGAATTCGGCTGGTAAGGGGTGTCTTCCCGGAACAGCCCCTCCGCGCCGAGGCTGCCGAACACCTCATCGGTGGAGATGTGATGGAAGCGGAAGGCCTCCTTCTGCGGCCCCGGCAGCGCCCGCCAGTAGCGCAGGGCCTCCTGCAGCATCGTGTAGCTGCCCACCACATTCGTGGAGATGAAGTCGCCCGGCCCGTCGATGGAACGGTCCACATGCGACTCGGCCGCGAGGTGCATCACGAGGTCTGGCTTGAACCCCTCTAGCGCGGTGCGCACAGCGGTGGCGTCGCAGATGTCGGCCTGCACGAAGGCGTAAAGCGGGCTGTCCGCGACCGGCGCGAGGGAGGCGAGATTCCCGGCGTAGGTCAGCTTGTCGAAATTGAGAACATGGTGGCCGAGCCCCACGAGGTGCCGCACCACCGCCGAGCCGATGAAGCCCGCCCCTCCCGTCACCAGCACCCGCATCAATCTACCTTTCGCTCGCCGTGCCCTGATAGGCGAACGGGCTGTCGAAGTCCTTGAGGCGCGGCAGGATGCGATCCTTGTCCGAGAGGATCTTCTCGCCGTCGCCGCAGGTCCAGTCGATGGCAAGGTCGGGATCATTCCAGATGATTCCGCGCTCGCTCGCCTGATCGTAGCCCGCGTCCACCTTATAGGCGACGCGCGTGTCCGGCGCGAGGGTGCAAAAGCCGTGAGCAAAACCCTGAGGAATGTAGAGCTGCTCGCCCCCCTCGGCGGTGAGCCGCGCCCCCACCCATCGGCCATAGGTCGGCGAGCCTTTGCGCACATCCACCGCAACGTCATAGATGGCGCCGCTCAGCACCCTCACGAGCTTGGCCTGTGCGAAGGGAGGCGCCTGCATGTGCAGGCCACGGATGGTGCCCGTCTCGGCCGACAGCGACTCGTTGTCCTGCACGAAGTCCGCCCCGATGCCGTTGGCGGCGTAGCGCGGCTTCACATAGGTCTCGCAGAAATAGCCGCGGGCGTCGCCGAAGCGGCGCGGCTGGACCAGGACGACATCCGGGATGGCAAGCGGAGTGAATGCGGTCATGGCATGGCTTCTAATGGGTTTTCGGTCGATGGGAAACCTGGGAGAAGTTGGGTCGCAAGGCGGCCGGTAGCCGGGTCGCGGCAGAAGGTCTCAGCCGGGCGACAGCTCACGCCCCACGCTCGAATAGTCGAAGCCCAGCGCAGCCATTCGTCGGAACGGTAGATGTTCCTCAGGTCCACCACCACCGGCTGACCCATCAGCGCGCGAATGCGCTTCAGGTCGAGGGCGCGGAAGGCGTCCCACTCGGTAACGATGACGAGGGCGTCCGCGCCCGTCGCCGCCTCGTAAGGGCTGTCCACATAAGTGACGTCAGATAGCACCAGCCGGGCCTGCTCGACGCCTTCGGGATCGTGGGCGCGCACGATGGCGCCGGCATCCTGCAGCGCGGTGATGATGGCGATGGAGGGGGCGTCCCGCATGTCGTCGGTGTTGGGCTTGAAGGTCAGGCCGAGGATGCCGACTGTCCGCCCGCGCACCGAGCCGCCGAGCGCCTGGATCACCTTGCGGGCCATGGCGCGCTTGCGCTGGTCGTTCACCGCCACCACCGTCTCGACGATGCGGGTGGGGGCGCCGTGGTCCTGCGCGGTCTTGATGAGGGCGAGGGTATCCTTGGGGAAGCAGGAGCCGCCATAGCCGGGCCCGGCATGCAGGAACTTCGAGCCGATCCGGTTGTCGAGACCGATGCCGCGCGCCACGTCCTGGACGTTGCCGCCCACCTTCTCGCACAAATCGGCGATCTCGTTGATGAAGGTGATCTTGGTGGCGAGGAAGGCGTTCGCCGCATACTTCGTGAGCTCCGCCGTGCGGCGGGAGGTGAAGAGCAGGGGCGCCTGATTGAGATAGAGCGGCCGGTAGAGGTCGGTCATCACCTGCTTCGCGCGCTCGTCCTCGGTCCCGACCACAATGCGGTCCGGCCGCTTGAAATCGGTGATGGCCGCGCCCTCGCGCAGGAATTCGGGATTGGAGACCACGGCGAACTCGGCGTCCGGCCGCAACTCGCGGATGATGCGCTCCACCTCGTCGCCGGTGCCCACCGGGACCGTGGATTTCGTCACCACGACGGTATAGCGGCGGATGGCCCGGGCGATGTCGCGCGCCGCCTGGTAGACGTAGGACAGGTCCGCATGGCCATCGCCCCGCCGCGAGGGGGTGCCGACCGCGATGAAGACGGCCTCCGCCTCCTCAAGCGCGCCCGCAAGGTCGGTGGTGAAGAACAGGCGTTCGGCGGCGACATTGGTGGCCACAAGCTCGCTGAGGCCCGGTTCGTAGATCGGGATTTCCCCGCCCTTCAGCGCGGCGATCTTCGCCGTGTCCGTGTCCACGCAGGTGACGCGGTGGCCGAAGTCAGAAAAGCAGGCGCCGGAAACAAGGCCCACATAACCCGCACCAATCATTGCAACTTGCATGTAGCACCCATGAACCTCAACCTGGAGCGTCACCCCGGACGACGCAACGCCGATATACAGGACGATGCTGCGGCTTCAATGACAGCCGGCTGACCAATATGGGCTCGCGTCCGCCCTGCCTCTGCGCGATGTGGCAAATTGTCCATCCCCGGAGACAATCTCCGAGCCTTCTTCGCACTGCGGCAAACGCCGCGATATCCTCGCGTCAGGCTGCTGGGAGTAGGGTAATGGCGTTGATGGAAAGCGAGGCCCGCTGGGCGCGGGAATGGCTGTTCGACAAGGCGCTGCCGCTGTGGTGGGAGCGCGGCGCTGACAGCCGGGGCGGCTTCTATGAGAAGATCGGGCTGGACGGCCAGCCTGTTTCCGCCCCGCGCAGGCTGCGGGTCCAGGCCCGGCAGGCCTATGTCTATGCGGAGGCCGGTCGTCTAGGCTGGGAAGGTCCATGGCGCGCGGCGGCCGAGCACGGGCTCGGCTTCTTGCTGGCTCGCTACCGCAGGCCGGACGGGCTGTTCCGCACCCTCGTCTCGGCCGAGGGCGCGCCCCTCGACGATACCGTGGATCTCTACGATCAGGCCTTCGTTCTCTTCGCGCTGTCCCAGGCCCATGCGATGGGGCTGGGCGATGGGACGCTGGTTGACACCGCGCGCACGCTGATTGCGACGCTGAAGTCCGAGCACGCCCATCCCGAGGCCGGTTTCGAGGAGGCGCAGCCCCGCGCGCTGCCGCTGCGCTCCAATCCTCACATGCACATGCTCGAGGCGAACCTGTCGTGGGTGGCAGCGGGCATCGACGCGCCGTTCGCTGATGTGGCTCGGGAGATCGTGGCGCTCGCGGCGCGGCGCATGATCGATCCCGAGACCGGCGCTATCGGCGAATATTACGACGGCGACTGGCGTTTCGCGCCCGCGCCCGATGGCGGCGTGCGCGAGCCCGGTCATCAGTTCGAATGGGCCTACCTGCTGGACTGCGCCGGCCCGCTGCTGGGTGAGGACCGGCACGTCGAGAGCCGGCGCCTTTATACCTTCGGCGATCGCTTCGGCATCGATCCCGCGCGCAGCGCTGCGGTGTTCGCCCTCGATGCGGCGGGTGCCGTCATCGATCCGCGTGCGCGCCTCTGGGCGCAGACGGAGCGCCTGCGCACGGCCCTCGTCTTCGCAGAGGCGGCCGAGGAGGGGGAGCGCGCGCCGTTCATCGCGGCGGCGCAGGAGGCCTTCGCGGTCACGCGGTCCTATCTCGACGTAGGGGTGCCCGGCCTCTGGCGCGATCAGCTTCTGGCCGATGGCAGCTTCGTGGATGAGGCCGCGCCTGCCTCCTCCTTTTATCACATCGTGACGGCCTTCGCGGTGCTGCTGAGGGTGGGCGGGGCGGCCTGACGGCGCCACGCCCGAGTTGCCTCAGGCGCGCTGGTAGATGTCCTCGAAGCGGTGGATATCGTCCTCGCCGAGGTAGGAGCCGGTCTGGACCTCGATGAGTTCCAGCGGGATCCGCCCAGGATTGGCGAGCCGGTGGACGCCGCCGATGGGGATGTAAGTCGATTCGTTCTCGTTCACCGTGAACTTGCGTTCCGCGAGCGTCACCTCGGCGGTGCCGCGCACCACGATCCAGTGCTCGGCGCGGTGGTGGTGCTTTTGCAGGGAGAGCACGCCGCCCGGCTCCACCACGATCTTCTTCACCTGGAAACGGTCGCCGCGGCAGACGGTCTGGTAGGTGCCCCACGGACGGTGGATGGTCAGGTGCTCGTCCACCTCGTTCCGTTTGGCGGACTTCAGGCGGGAAACCAGTTCCTTCACATCCTGGCTGCGGTCGGAGGGCATCACCAGCATCGCGTCATCGGTGGCGATGACGGAGATGCCGTCAAGGCCGATAGCGGCCACCAGCGGCCCCTCGGAGCGCACGAACGAATTGGAACTGTCGAGAAGAGTGACCGCGCCGATCGTGACGTTGCCGTCTGCGTCGGCGTTGCCAATCTCGTGAAGCGCATCCCAAGAGCCGACGTCCGACCAGCCGAAGCTGCCGCGCACCACCGCGGCGTGGCGGGTACGCTCCAACACCGCGAAGTCGATAGACTTGGCGGGCGAGGACTTGAATGCCACCGGGTCTAGCCGTAGGAAGCCTAGGTCCGAAGTGGCGCCAGCGACGGCGGAGCGCGCCGCATCGGCTATCGCCGGCTCAAACAATTCCGCCTCGCCCATTAGGAGGCCGGCGGGAAAAAGGAAGTTTCCTGAATTCCAGAGGTAGCCGGCTTCCAAGTAGCGTTTCGCGGTCATGCGGTCCGGCTTTTCCACAAAAGAATCCACCTCGAAAACGCCGCGATCGTCCAATTGCTTGCCGACGCGTATGTAACCATAGCTGGTGCGCGGCTCGGTTGGTTCGACCCCGAAGGTCACAATATTGCCTTGCCGTGCGACAGCGGCACCAATTACAACGGTGCTCCGGAAGCTCTCCGGATCTAGCACCACATGGTCCGAGGCGAGGGCAAGCACCAGCGTGTCGGGCCCGTAAGTCTGCGCCACATAGCAGGCCGCAGCGATGAGGGCTGGCGCGCTGTCGCGCCGGGCCGGCTCCAGTATTACGGTGGCACGGATGCCGATGGCAGATGCCTGTCGCTGGGCGAAGAAGCGGAATTCCTCGTTCGCCACAACGACAGGATCGGCGAAGAGGGGACCGGGAGCTGACCGCAGCAACGTGTCCTGGTAAAGTGTGTTTTTGCTAGCGAGCGGCAGGAACTGCTTGGGCAGGCTGGTGCGCGACAGCGGCCACAGCCGCGTCCCCGTTCCACCGGCGAGGATGACGGGGACGATCAAGTCATGTCCACCCGCCCCCGAGTTTCCTGGGACAGAACTCGGCATCGCCTTCACCTCATCTTTGTCCATGCTACGTTCTCACATCACATTTCGCCCGTCCATGGCGCCCATTTTTGCCAAGCTGCAAGGCCTCTGATCTGATCCCCGAAAACTGGATCGTTCGGAGTTAGAGTTTTCCGCACTGTCACCCCTTGGCTGGGAGGAGCGGAAGACGATGAAGGCATCGAAATTTTCAGAGGCCCAGAAGGCGTTCATCCTAAAGCAGGGCGCTGATGGGATGCCGGTGGCGGACATCTGCCGCCGGGCCGGCATCAGCCAGGCGACCTATTTCAACTGGAAGAAGAAGTACGAGGGGATGGCGCCGCTGGAGATGCGGCGGCTGAAGCAGCTTGAGGACGAGAACGCCAAGCTGCGGAAGCTGGTGGCGGATCTGTCCCTGGACCGGGAGATGCTGCAGGACGTCATCCGCCGAAAAATGTAAGGCCTGTCAACGGGCACCGAAGTTTCCCCGGATGTGGGCTTCCAAAATTCCCTACCTGGCAGGGTTTTGGTTTCGGGGATCAGCCGACGTCGTGATCGGGCTGGATCCTCCCTGGCGGACGGCCGCGGCGTTTGGGCGCCGGCGGCGGATTGATGAGGGCCTTGGAGCGAACATGCTCGGGAACGAGGTCGGCATGCTGGCGCAGCCGGTAGCTTGAGCCCTCGATCTGGATGACGACGGCATGGTGCAGCAGCCTGTCCAGGAGCGCCGTGGCGACGACGGGATCGCCGAAGACCTCGCCCCATTCGGCGAAGCCCCGGTTCGAGGTGAGGATCATGGCGCCCTTTTCGTAACGGGCGTTGACGAGCTGGAAGAACAGATTGCCGCCGCCGGGCACGACCGGCAGATAGCCGATCTCGTCGACGACCAGCAGCGAGGCGCGGCAGAGATAGCGGATGCGCTCGCGCAGCGTCCCGTCCTTCTCGGCCTTGGCAAGCGAGGTGATGATGTCGGCGAGCGTCGAGAAGGCGACGCTGCGCCCAGCCTTGACAGCCTCGACGGCAAGAGCTGTCGCGAGATGGCTCTTGCCGGTGCCAGGCGGCCCGAGCAGATGCACGACCTCGGCCCTGTCGATGAACTTCAGCTCGGCCAGCGCCAGGATGCGATTGCGATCGAGCGAGGGCTGGAAGCTGAAGTCGAAGCCGGTCAGCGTCTTGATCGCCGTCAGCCGCGCCATCATCAGCGCGGTCTTCACGCGCCGGTTCTCCCGGACCGTCAGCTCCTCGACGAGCAGGGTGTCGAGCGCCTCGATGCCGTCGATCTCGCCTTGCTCGATGCGACGGAAGGTGGCGTCGAGAACTTCGAGCGCCCGCGGCATCCGGAGCGCCACGAGGTTCTTCTTGATGCTGTCGAGTGTGGTCATGGCGGGATGATGGTTCATGGCCGCTCTCCCGGGCCCGAGGCCAGGCGCTCGCCGATCGCCTGGTAGAAGGCCAGCGAGCGTCGAGCGACATGATCGCCGCGTCGGCCGATGATGACGTCGCCGGCGTGGCCATGCCGCATCGCCCATGCAGGCGCGCCCTGGCGATGAGCCGGATCGATCCGATACTGCCGCCGCCCTTCGATGAGCGGATGGGATGCGACGAGGCGGCCGCCATCGAGGATGCGGATCATGTCGGGAAGCTGATGGACCTCGACGACGCGCCGCGTCCGATCGGGCACGCTGTAGTAGTTCCCGCCGATCGAGACGAGGCCTTCATGGCTGACGCGGCGTTCCAGCTTGAGCAACGCGTCGAAGGGCATGACCGGCAAAGGCTGCAGGTCGAGCTGTTCTGAGGCAAAGGCCTCCGAGACGATCTTCTGCGTCGTGGCGTGCAGACGAACGTTGGCCACGTTGCCGAGCCAGTCCTGCAATTGCGCGTTCAGATCGTCGAGATTGCGGAACGAGCGCGCCAGGAAGAAGTCCTTGCGGATATAGCTGAAGGGGCGCTCGACCTTGCCCTTCGTCTTGGCCCGATAAGGCCGGCAGGCGCGTGGATAGAAGCCATAATGCTTCGCCAGCGCCAAGAGGGACCGGTTGTAGATGATGTGGCCCTGCTCATCCTCGCCGGTTACCGCCGTCTTCATGCGGTCGTAGAGGATCTCGATCGGCACGCCGCCGATCGCGGCAAACGCGGCCATATGGCAACGCAGCAGAGTTTGCAGATCCTGATGCAGCCCAAAGCGGGCGACGATGTGCCGGGAATGGCCCAGCACCATCGAGAACAGCCAGATGATCCGGGTGATGCCGGGCTCGTCCTCGAACACAGTGACGAAGCGCGCGAAGTCGACCTGGGCCTGATGGCCGGGCGGCGTCTCGAAGCGAACCTCGAAAGGCTTGGGTCCGTCGCTCGGGCGGATCGCTGCCACGAACCGCTTCACGGCCGTATAGGCGCCGGTGTAGCCGCGCTCGCGCAACTCCCGCGTCAGGCGTGTCGCCGTCAGCTCGGGGAAGGCCGCGATCCGCTCGCGCACATAATCGAGATAGGGCGTGATCTTGTTGGGCCGGCCAACCTGGCGCGGCCCGTAGGCCGGCAGCTCCAGACCCCGCTCGATGTATTTGCGGATCGTCTTGGGATCACGCCCCGTGCGACGAGCGATCGCCGTCACGGACAGCCCCTGGCGGTGAAGATCCAGGATCATCATCAGTTCTCCAAGCTGGACCACCGCCGCCCCCTGCCGTTCCTACGGCGGGCATCATCGACGACAGGTGGAAAGCCTGAAGCTGCGGGGCGCGCCCCGCAGCTTCAGGCAAGGACGCCAGCCAGGGAATTTTCGGCGCCCACTTTCAGGGAGAATTCAACGCCCAGCGACAAGGCCTGGTCGCAAGCGCGAGCTCGTCGATGCGGTGCGCAGCGAGTGGCAGGTGTCGATCCGGAGGGCCTGCGCGGTCCTTGAGGTGGACACCTCGACCTATCACTACAAGCCTCATCGACCCGACCAGGCCGGCCTCGCGGCACGGATCAAGGCGATCTGCGAGACCCGCGTGCGCTACGGCTATCGACGGGTCCAAGTCCTGCTCAGACGGGAGGGGTGGCATGTCAACCAGAAGCGAACCCGTCGGATCTACAACGAGTTGGGCCTTCAGTTGCGCAACAAGACGCCGAAACGCCGGGTGAAGGCGAAGCTGAGGGAAGATCGGGCTCCGGCGACGCGTCCGAACGATGTCTGGGCGATGGACTTCGTCCACGACCAACTCGCCACCGGCCGCAAGATCCGCGTGCTGACCGTGGTCGATACCTTCTCGCGGTTCTCGCCGGTGGTCGATCCGCGCTTCAGCTATCGTGCCGAGGACGTGGTCACGACGCTGGAGAAGGTCTGCGGGCGGGTGGGCTATCCACGGACGATCCGGGTCGATCAGGGCTCGGAGTTCGTCTCCCGGGATCTCGACCTGTGGGCCTATGCGAGGGGCGTCACGCTGGACTTCTCCCGGCCGGGAAAGCCCACCGACAACGCCTTCATCGAAGCCTTCAACGGGCGCTTCCGAAGTGAATGCCTGAACACCCACTGGTTCCTGACGCTTGCTGACGCCGCCGAAAAGATGGAGGCTTGACTCAGATACTACAACGAGGATCGGCCGCATGGGGCCATCGGCCATAAGCCGCCGATCACATTGCAGAACTCCGGCGGCGTCCCCAGCCCACCGCCGTGAGCCGTGCCGGAAACTCTAACTTCCGGCGGTCCAACGAATGGTCTCGGATCAACCGTGCCGGAAACTCTAACTTCCGGCGGTCCAACGAATGGTCTCGGATCACAATGGGCCAGAACGAACTTCAAGCTGGATTAGCTAGGAGGGGCAACGTCAAGAGGCGGCCTTTCGGACAGCTGAGGCTTGATTTTGCGCGGCAGGACAGGTAGCGAAGACGGGGTCCTTCGCACTTGCGAAGGGACGATTGGAAAGACCCGGCGATGGGACACACGAACCTGACTAACACCGGCCCAATCCCCCAATGCCAGAATGGCGCTTTTAACGAGCCGTTGTTCCTATCCTTCACGCGTTCCGCGCTCTCACACGGCGTGATTCCGCGTGGTATTCGAATTTTTGCCTCCACCTTCCGGCCGGCAATTTTTCCACGCGCCGTTTTAGCGCACTGATGAGATCCAGCATGCGATTTCTGATCACTGGCACTGCCGGCTTTATCGGTTTCCACCTCGCCAAGCGACTGCTCGACGATGGTCATTTCATCGTCGGCTACGATGGGATGACCGACTATTATGACCGTCGTCTTAAGGAAAGTCGCCACGCGATCCTGCGTCGCTCCAATGGTTTCCGCGCCGTCGAGGCGCGGCTCGAGGACATAGATAAGCTCACAGAGGCCGCATATCTCGCGGAGCCCGATGTGATAGTCCACCTCGCCGCCCAAGCCGGAGTACGTTATTCAATCGAACACCCGCGCACCTACGTTGATTCCAACTTGATCGGCACTTACAATATACTTGACTTGGCAAAGATAATAAAGCCCAAGCACTTGTTGGCTGCGTCCACCAGCTCAATCTATGGCTTCAATGAAAAAATGCCTTTTGCCGAATGCGACCAAGCTGACTGGCCTATCACTCTTTATGCGGCCACAAAGAAAGCTACGGAGGCCATGTCCCACTCCTACGCGCACTTGTGGGGCATTCCGACAACCTGCTTTCGATTTTTTACTGTATACGGTCCGTGGGGGCGCCCGGACATGGCGCTGTTCAAGTTCGTAAGCGCCATTCTGTCCGGCAAGCCCATCGAAATTTATGGTATGGGCGAGATGCGGCGCGACTTTACGTACGTGGACGATTTGGTGGAGGCAATTGTGCGCCTCGCAATATTACCGCCCGTGATGGGAAAGCCCGCCCAAGCCGAGGGAGTGTGTGACTCGCTTTCCCGCATCGCGCCGTGGCGTGTGGTAAACATTGGCGGCGGCCAGCCAGAAGGGCTCCTCAACTTCGTCGAAGCCATCGAGAAGGCGATAGGCAAGCCGGCAGAAAAGATCATGCTCCCCATGCAGCCAGGTGATATGCGGGAGACTTTCGCCGACCCACGCCTCCTGGAGGCTCTGACGAACTACCGGCCATCGACGCCAATCTCTGTCGGAATACCCGCTTTTGTTTCTTGGTACCGCGAATATTTCGGCAAGTAGCACGCGGTTAGTTGCTACGAGTAGTCGACCCGCGCCCCGGCGAGCGTTGAAACGGTTCCTTCAAGAGGTTGTAGGCATGTCCGTGCAGACCGAACAACTCGCCGCGATCGTCTTCGGCGGTGCAGGCTTCATCGGCACACATCTGCTGCGCCATCTCACACAGACGGGCCGCTACAAGCGCATTCTCTCGGTTGACATCAAGGACCCAAAATGGCCGGTCGACAGTGTAGAGTACGTCAATGCCGACGTGCGCGGGCCCATCGATCTTCCGAACAACCCGCATGGAGCAGAAATCTACAATCTTGCTGCTGTTCACACAACTCCAGGACATGAAGATTGGGAATATTTCTGGACTAACGTCCTCGGCGCCAGCAACGTGTGCAAGTATGCCAAGATGATAGGCAGCTCTTATATTGTTTTCACATCTTCCATTTCTATTTATGGGCCGACCGAGGCGCCAGTAGATGAAAAATCGAAGCCCGCGCCGAACTCGGCCTACGGTCGTTCTAAACTTCTCGCAGAGGGCATTCATGGGGCTTGGCTCGAGAACGGGTTGGCCAACCGCCTCGTCGTGGTTCGTCCTGCTGTGATCTTCGGTCCCGGAGAAGGCGGTAACTTCACACGCCTTGCAGACCTTCTTTCTAAGGGACGTTTCGTTTACCCAGGGCGTCGCGACGCGATTAAGTCATGCGGCTACGTGGGCGAACTCGTGCGCTCCATCGAATTTGCACGTGGACTTGGCAGACGCGAATTCGTTTATAATTTCGCTTATCCCGCCCGGACCACTACTGAAGAAATATGCCGAAATTTCTCTGAGATAGCCGGATTTCCGCCTCCAAAACTCACTATTTCCCTCAAATTAATGCTTGCCGCAGGAGTCGTTTTCGAGGTGCTCTCGGCTTTTGGCCTCAAAACTTCGATAAACCGCGCGCGTATGCGCAAGCTAGCACACTCCACCAACGTCCTGCCCACCGCCCTTTCAGAGGCGGGCTATTTTTACGAAACTGACATCAAAATAGCGCTGGCGCGATGGAAAATGGCTTCCAATGGCAACTTCGTGTGATGTCGTTCTCTGCTAAGGGACACGCCTCATGACTTTCGCGCGCTGCGTTTCGATATTTAGCTACCATCTTTACTTTCAACGCCGACGTGGAGGCATGCACTGGGTCTGCGATTCGCTTCGCAAGGCGGGGTGGGACGTGCGCTTTATCACTTGTGACTACAGCCTTTTAACACTACTGAAAGGCGATAAGCGCACCGCCTACGGTGAAGTAAAAGGCATCAACCGGCTCGAGCGAGTAACGGCGGACCTTTCTGTTGGCGTAGTGTTTACACCCTTCCACCCTGTGGGTCGCGACCGTAACATTCCGCTCAAGCTCATAGATAAACTTACTAGCACCTATCCCCAACCAAAGGGCGGCGTCGTGCGGAAGTTCGCGCACGGCTCCGACCTCGTGATTGTCGAAAGCTGCGGCGCGTTAATGATGGTAGACGATATACGGCGCGCCACGGACGCTCCCATTGTTTATCGAGTGTCTGACAACATGCGTGTCGTGCGTCCTGTGCCAAGCTTGCTCGCCGCTGAAGCGCGGGCGGTCGGCAAAGCCGATGCGGTCAGTCTAGCAAGTGAACACCTCGCGCGTTCCTTTCTCGGAAGAGGGAGGGTGCAATTCGATCCTATGGGCCTCGACAAGGCGCGGTTCGATGCTGCTACCAAAAATCCCTACCCCGATGACGGTCGACCGAAGGTTGTCATCTCCGGCAGCTCAAGCCTCGACCACGCAGCCTTGGAGACAGCTGCGCGCAGCCTAACCGATTTCACTTTTATCCAGTTCGGCGCGGCTGATCGCAAAATAGATCTCCCGAATCTGGAATATCGGGGCGAGGTCCCGTTCGACGACCTCGTGCCCTACGTGAAGTTCGCTGACATAGGATTCGCGCCCTATCTGGTGCGGCCTGGCTTCGAATATCAGGCCGAGCATTCGAACCGGCTACTACAATATGTCTACAGCGGCCTTCCGAGCGTCGTACCGATGGAGCTCGCTTCGCCGCAGAGGCCTCACTACCTCGGCTACGACTCAAGGAACGATGCCAGCATTGTGGCGGCTTTCCACGAAGCACGGGCATTCGACCGCGCGCTCGTGCCCCGCGACGAAGTGATTGACTGGGATCAGGTCGCCGCGCGCCTCGCTGCGGTTGAGCGTCAGCTTGTCTATTGAATGCAGATTTCAGAGGAAGCGGAAGCATGCGGATCGTCCACGTCCTCACCCGGCTCCTCCGCGCGGGCTCGGAGGAGAACACCCTAGCATCATGCCACTCACAGGCTGCGATGGGTCACGAAGTGCACCTCGTGCATGGCCGGGACTTTGACTCTCACTATTACGACCGGCCTATGGCCGGAATCGTGCTTCACAAGGTGGACAGTTTGGTCCATCCTCTCGCTCCTGTGTATGATGTTCGAGCGTTTCGCGAGCTCGTGCTGCTGTTCCGCAGACTTAAGGCCGACATAGTCCATACCCACCAGAGCAAGGCTGGTATCGTCGGGCGTTTCGCCGCTCAGGCTGCCGGTGTGCCGCACATTGTGCATGGCGTGCATATTGTACCGTTTGTCAATGTCGGTAGGGCGCAGCGGACGATCTACATAGCCGCCGAGAAGTCGGCAGCGCTTTTCACCGCAGCTTTCATAGACGTTTCTCGGGGTGTCCGCGATCTTTGCGTCGAGGCCGGGGTCGGCCGCCCGGAGCAGCACCATGTCATCCATTCTGGTTTCGATCTCGACCGCTTTTTCGGCGCGACTCCGCCCGAAGATTGGCGTAAAATCCTGGGTATTGGACCAGATGTGCGGCGCCCTCCGGTTGTGGTGATGCTCGCGGCATTAGAGCAGCGCAAGCGTCATTGCGAATTTCTCGACGTATTCCCGCGGGTATTAGCTTCCCATCCAGACACAATCCTGGTCATGGCGGGCGAAGGTCCACATCGCGAGGCGGTAGAGGCCAAGATCAGAGCGCTCGGGCTTGAAGCCAACGCACGGCTTACGGGCTACCGCACCGACCCTCACCGGCTCATCGCTCTCGGGGATCTCTGTGTCCTAACCTCAACTCGCGAGGGCCTACCTCGCGTAATCATGCAATATGTGGCCGCGGGCCGCGCTTGCGTTGTCAATGACATTCCCGGCATCGACGAGGTGATTGTTGACGATTACAATGGAATCATTACACCCGCTCACGACATGGCTGCAACGGCTAACGCCATTTCAGACCTCCTTTCGGACCGTTCAAAACTCGCCCGGCTTACCGCGGGCGCGGAATTGACCGACTTGTCGTCTTGGCGGGTTGAGTACATGTGCGCACAAATCGAAGAGGTTTATCGCGGTCTCATGGGGGGAAATTCATGTTATCCCAAGACAAGCTCTACGTCAACGGCCGCTTCTTAACGCAGCCCTTGTCGGGTATGCAGCGCTATGCGGAGCAGCTTTGCGGCGCCCTTGATGCGCAGTTCGCTGCTGATCCCGCTCTCGCAATTCGCTACCGGCCCGAGGTACTGGTCCCAACCGGGTCGCGGCGTGAGCACAGCTGGCGCGTGCTAAGAGTGCGCGAGGTGGGTCAACTGAGAAGCCATGTTTGGGAACAAACCGAACTCGCCTTCGCGGCGCGCGATGGGATTCTGGTAAACCTCATTGCCGCGGGTCCGCTCCTCCATTCCCGCTCGATCCTCGCCTTGCACGACGCTGCCGTGTTCGCCCATCCGGAACACTTCTCGAAATCTTATCGTGCTCTGCATCAAGTCCTCCGCCCGCGCCTTGCGCGTCGAGCCGTACGATTGGTCACTATCTCGGAATTTTCCCGCCGCGAACTTTCGAAATGGCTTCGCATACCTGAGGGGGCTTTCACAATAATTCCGGACAGCGCAGAGCATATCCTTCATGTGGAGTCGGACACGCGCATCCTCAGCAGGTACGGCCTTGAGCCGCATCGTTACGCGCTTACGGTGGGCAACCAAACCCCCAACAAGAACATCGCGCTTGCGTTGCGAGCCTTTGTGCAGGCGTCGCCGGAAGGCTGGCAGATCGCGGTGGCGGGCGGCGGCGCCTCCCATATCTTCGCCGAGTCGGAGACGGCCGATCACCCCGCTGTACGCAAGGTCGGACGGGTTACCGACGAGGAGCTACGTGCTCTCTACGAGAATGCCGGCATGTTTCTTTTCCCCTCCCGATATGAGGGGTTCGGCGTGCCCCCCTTGGAGGCGATGTCGCTCGGCTGCCCGGTCATATCGTCGAATGCTTCTGCTATGATAGAGGTTTTGGCGGACGCGGCCTACTACTTCCAGTCCGACGACAGGGGCGATCTTGCTCATGCCATCGCTAAAGTAGCAGAAAACGCGACACTTCGGGCCGATTTGGCCGAGCGCGGGCTTGCGCGGTCTCGACAATACACCTGGCGTAGCAGTGCAGAGACTCTCTTAGACCTGATAGGAGCGGTGTGAGATCAATACTTTGGCATCGCGTCGTCTGACTTATTTACCTGGATCCGTGCCACGTATAAGTCCGATGATTCGATTAGGACAAGACAATACTGCGCAGCATTGTAAGGCCGCAGCAGATCATCTCGGTGTAAGAGAAACGGGAGGCTGAATGAGGGCCGGCGACTTGTGCCGTAAGGAGGGGTTCTCGGAGGCCACGCTCTCCGAGTTCAAGGCTAGGTGGGGCAACGTCGACCTTCGAGACGGCAAGGCTGCGCCCCGCTTGAAGAGGAGAACCGGCGGCTGAATAAGCTGCTCGCCGAGCAGATACGCGACAATGCGGTGCTGCATGTGTTTCCGCAAGGTTCAACTGCTCGGACGTATGGGTAGCCGCTCGTGGGGGGCGTAGCCCGCGAGCATGTGGTGGTCACCTTACTGGAGGATTTTCATGCAAGTTGCAATGATTGGTGCGGGTTATGTGGGCCTTGTTTCCGGCGCCTGCTTTTCTGACTTCGGCCACCGCGTCACCTGCGTGGACACGGACACGGCGAAGATCGCCGCGCTGAAGGGCGGGGAAATCCCGATCTACGAACCGGGCCTCAGCGAGCTTGTGGCCACCAATGTCGCCGCCGAACGCCTGTTCTTCACCACCGACCTTGCGGGCGCGCTTGAGGAGGCGGAGGCCGTCTTCATCGCGGTCGGCACCCCCTCGCGGCGGGGCGATGGCCATGCGGACCTGTCCTACGTCTACCAGGCGGCGCGCGACATCGCCCGGGCCATCCGCCGCTATACCGTCGTGGTGACGAAATCCACGGTCCCGGTGGGCACCGGCGACGAGGTGGAGCGCATCATCCGCGAGTTGCGGCCGGACGCCGAGTTCGCCGTGGTCTCCAATCCCGAATTCCTGCGCGAGGGCGCGGCCATCACCGATTTCAAGCGGCCGGACCGCATTGTGGTCGGGACCGAGGACGAGCGCGCGAAGCAGGTGATGACCGACCTCTACCGGCCGCTCTATCTCAATCAGGCGCCCCTGCTCTTCACCTCCCGCCGCACGGCGGAGCTCACGAAGTATGCGGCGAACGCCTTCCTCGCCACCAAGATCACCTTCATCAACGAGATCGCCGATTTGTGCGAGAAGGTGGGCGGCAACGTCCAGGACGTGGCGCGCGGCATCGGTCTCGACAACCGGATCGGCTCGAAGTTCCTGCATGCCGGGCCCGGCTATGGCGGCTCCTGCTTCCCCAAGGATACCCTCGCCCTCATCAAGACCGCGCAGGACCACGGCGCCCCCACCCGCATCGTCGAGACGGTGGTGGCGGTGAACGACCAGCGCAAGCGCGCCATGGCCCGCAAGGTGATCCAGGCGCTCGGCGGCTCGGTGCGCGGGCGGACAGTCGGCATCCTCGGCCTGACCTTCAAGCCCAACACCGACGACATGCGGGACGCCCCCTCCATCGCCATCATCACCGCGCTGCAGGATGCCGGCGCCATCGTGCGCGCCCACGATCCCGAAGGCGTCGAGCAGGCCCGGCTGGTGCTATCTGACGTCACTTATGTGGACAGCCCTTACGAGGCGGCGACGGGCGCGGACGCCCTCGTCATCGTTACCGAGTGGGACGCCTTCCGCGCCCTCGACCTGAAGCGCATTCGCGCGCTGATGGGTCAGCCGGTGGTGGTGGACCTGAGGAACATCTACCGTTCCAACGAAATGGCCGCGCTGGGCTTCGACTATTCGAGTGTGGGGCGGATTTGAAACGCACGACGTTCAATAAGTACCCATTTTAAATTGGCTGGCTTCGGAGGACTGTTCGACGAGCACTTCGTCTCCTTTTATTCCGAAGCCGTTCAAACCAAATGATGGTGCCCATGCAACCTCGAGCTTTCTCCTTATCTGAGGGAGGGCGAGCGAAGGCTGAAGACAGTGCTCTACGGACAGATGGTGCCACCAAACTAAAGGGCAGAGTCGGCGTGATGCAACATTTGGAGGGCGGCAGCTCCGTTCCCAGCGGATCTAGTTGAGGAGGATACCCCGGCTCAGTCAAAACGATGCCCCCCCGCGCCAAGACCGCAACGTCCTAGAAAATCTGCGCCCATTTCTAAAACAAACCTCATCTAGATAGGTCATCAACAGGGAGCTCCACATCAGTCCAGCTCGCTCAATACGCCGCGTATTTGCATTTCAAATCGACGAATATTCGCGTGAGCGTTCAAATTAAAAATCCGCCGAACATCAACCCCATTTTCCCCGAGTTACAGTTCTTAACACGCGCCAAATGAAAAGATAAAAATTTAATGAACATGCATACTATCTGCGGCTGCTCAATCTCTATGGTACTATTTGCGATCCGCGCGCTAGTACATCGCGCCAATTTGCAAAATTATTGAAATTGATTATCGAAATCACACAGCTAGCGTCGCGAGTGAATCCAGCGAAATTAGACTACGTCCATAAAATAATTTAACGAAATTAAAACTAGCGCGCAAGACATTTTCAATTGACAAAGTAAATTTATAATTATATCATTAAGGGCATGCAATCGGTGTGTGTCAAGCGAGGCGGTATTTCGATGAAGGCGGCAATTCTCACATTTCATTGTACACCAAACTATGGCGCCACTTTGCAGTGTTACGCGCTGTTTCGCTTCATCGAGGCGGAGGGGTGGGCGGTTGAGGTGATTAATTATGTGCCTCCCCACAATCTGATGCAGTATTTTAAATCGTTGTTTCTCGGCCGGCGGCGATCATTTGGGAACTTTGCGCGCGTTCGCGCTTTTGAGAAGTTTGTAGCATCGCATATTAAGTTGAGTGGATCTCCAATATTTTCATCGTCGAGACTTACCAGTCTCGACGACAGGTACGATATTGCATTCACGGGTTCAGATGAGGTCTGGAAAGTAGATTCTATGAGGAAGTTGGATACGAGTTTTTATCTATCTTTTCTAAATCCGCGTAGAACTCGTATCTGCTCCTATGCGGCGAGTGCGTCAACGGTAACTGATCTGCGAAAATACACCGATATCGTCTCCAATCCCCTCAAGAGGTTTCACGCAATTGCGGTGCGCGATCCTTCGACTGCCGAGATGGTCGAAGACCTGGTTGGTGTCCGTCCTATAGAAGTCGTTGACCCAACGCTAATCTGGGACTTCAATACAGAGAATTTTCCGCCTATCCGGACTGCGCCGTATGTCGCAGTGTATGCTTGGCTATCTCCTTCACAGATGGCCGCGACTCGTGCCTTTGCAAAGCGCCATGGGCTCGAGGTAGTCTGCGTCGGATGTCGTAATTCAGCTGCAGATGCTAGCATTATAAATATTGGCCCCGCGGAATGGTTGCGTTTAATTAAAAACGCATCGGCTGTGGTTACTGACTTCTTCCATGGTATCGTTTTTTCGTTGATTTTTGAACGGCCGTTCTACGCCCTCATAGAGCCTAAGAAGCGAATGAAGCTGGAGCATGTTCTGCACCTTGCCGGCATTCCTGAAATGATTCACGAGGGTATTGGATCACTTGCAAAGTCCAGCTTGGAGGATCTAACCCCAGACTGGAGCCTGGTTCGGATGAAACTTGATCCTCTTCGGTCCTCTTCGCAAAATTGGCTGAAAGATCAGCTTGCAGCTGCGGGAAAAGTAAAAACAAAATCAGGTGCGTTGCTTGATTTCACTTAGGACCTCGGAAAGAGGCCGTCGTGGAGACGCAGCAACGGTGAATTCTGGAAGCAAGTGACCAACAGCGATCATCATGATAATTATCTCCTCCTCGGGTAATTCCAAAAGGTGTCGTAATTTACGGTCTTGCCTCGGACTCGAAGACCAATTGAGCGGGCAGCTCCCCAGTCCAACATAAGTTAAAGCGTAGATTAGGGTCATGGCGAAGAGCCCGCCGTCCACCCAGGCTTGGTTTCTTTCTCTTCCGCCTCGGAACACCTCAAGCGAGCAAGTCACAATCAACAAGGTGCGAATTTCTTCCGAAAATCCACGGGTACCGCCCTGAATTTCCAGCGCTTCATGCAATGCCTCGGGATCACGCAAAATATACACGCGCCCACCCTGCCGATTGCAGACCGACGGCGTGCGAAGAGCGTGAGCTACTGACTCTTCCAGCAGCGCTTGATCCACAGGTTCAGCCGAGAACATCCGCGTGCTGTGACGAGCCGCCACGAGATTCGCGAAATCGCCGCGCGCACTAGCGACGATATGTTGCCGACTAAGGTGAAGGACAGCGGAGTGGGGCGTCACCGAGGTCGCCCCATTCGCAATCTCATGCACATACGCAAGTGTTGGGGGAATTTCAGCCCCGACTTTCTCATGATACCGGACGTACGTATCAGCCGCAGAGCGAGCCATCCTCAAACCCACAGCGTCTTCAGCCCAGCGCCGGAGGATTGCCTCTCGAACTAAAATATGGAGTTCGGAGAACGCTGCGCTGCCGAATCCCGGCCGCACATGGGGCATACTGAGTCCTTTTTCGATCGAATGCGATTTCTGAAGGAGTCTTGCTTGTAGCTGATGATCAGTCATCCGCCTTGAAGCGCGAGAAGAATAGACAATGTATTTTTTCAGATCGCTCATATAATATAAGAATAACTTTGCGAAAAGCAGTGGGAAGCGGATAAAGTTAATCATTGCGCATCTCCGTTGCATTCATTGTGCTTATGATTCAATCGCATTTTCCGCATTCTGTTTAGCTCATTCGCTTTGCAAATCATCTGATTATGGGTGTCGCGAGTCGCGCCTTGGTACTTGGTGCGTTATGCGGTCACTATTTGTCGAACCGCGTGGGGGCCGACGGACTGCAGCTGCATTCAGTCTTGTCATTCACGCAGTTCCGTCCGATGTCACCCGATGTGCGCACCAACGCGCAACGTATGGGGACAGGTCGCGTACGCTCAGGAGAAGTGGGATCAGCACGCTGTGATCTCCCTTTCCACAAAAGGACTGGAAGCGACTGCACGCTCCGTCCCGTCCGAACTGCTGGAGCCAAACTCTGAGCGTCGCGCCAGAGCCCGTATTCCAATTGCATCGTTCAAGACTATCCTTGCGGTTGCGCGCGCCCATCATAGAGAATTCCAGTGAACATCCAGAGCTACATTGGCATATTCCGCCGATGTCGCAAAGTGCGCGGCACAATATGAAATCTCGCGTCGAAACGCCGCATTGGCTGCTTGACAATTAGGGCGAAGCTTTCCAACTCGACCTTGGGCGCTAAATCGAGGGTTGCGAAATGCACGCAGCGCGACCATGTATGGTGTCGTATGAAAGGGTAGTTCGTGCCTTCATTTTTCAGTCTGGCAAGCGCTGGCGCTATTGCCTATGCTGACCGTCCTCAGAAATCAGAAAAAGGCAGAGACTGATGTCACTCGCAAGCAGAGCCCGAGCCCTCGTGAAATATGCCGCTGCACCCGTCATTTTTCGGTATCCGCCTGTAGGCCTCCAGCCGGAGCGTCTAGCAACGTATCTATCTGGCCTGCTTGCGCGCAAGGGTCTACCCGGAGATATTGCCGAGATCGGATGCAATGTTGGGGGGACAGCTTCCGTTGCCAATCGAATGCTGCGTCGACAGGGTTGGACGGGGCGGTATATTTGCTACGATACCTTTGGCGGCTTCGTTGATAGCCAGTTTCAGACAGATGTTGGACTTGGGACTAGCCGCAACCGCCGCCTTATGTTTGACGCAAACTCTGAAAGCCTTGTTCGGCGCGTTCTAACTATTCATGGATCGCCCGAGGTGGAACTTGTGAAAGGTGACATCACGACGGTCTCCGACCAATTCTTGTCGGAAAGTTATTCTGCTGTCTTACTTGATGTTGATCTCAGCGATCCAACCTATGAGGCGTTGAAACGTTTCTGGCCGAGAGTTGTCCCTGGAGGAGTCATCTATGTTGATGATTGCCCTGACGGCTATGATTGGAAAGCGCGCGAAGGTTACGTTCGTTTTTGCAATGAATTTGGGCTACCTGAGCAATATGAATATGGCCTAGGTGTACTCAAACGTTCATGATAAATGGAGTTTCGATTTGCGATGTCGCTGAACTGAGTGTGTGATCTGATCTCCCGAAAACTGGATCGTTCGGAGTTTCGGTTTTATGCATTGTTGATCCGAGACCATTCGTTGGACCGCCGGAAGTTAGAGTTTCCGGCACGGTGATCCGAGACCATTCGTTGGACCGCCGGAAGTTAGAGTTTCCGGCACGGCTCACGGCGGTGGGCTGGGGACGCCGCCGGAGTTCTGCAATGTGATCGGCGGCTTATGGCCGATGGCCCCATGCGGCCGATCCTCGTTGTAGTATCTGAGCCAAGCCTCCATCTTTTCGGCGGCGTCAGCAAGCGTCAGGAACCAGTGGGTGTTCAGGCATTCACTTCGGAAGCGCCCGTTGAAGGCTTCGATGAAGGCGTTGTCGGTGGGCTTTCCCGGCCGGGAGAAGTCCAGCGTGACGCCCCTCGCATAGGCCCACAGGTCGAGATCCCGGGAGACGAACTCCGAGCCCTGATCGACCCGGATCGTCCGTGGATAGCCCACCCGCCCGCAGACCTTCTCCAGCGTCGTGACCACGTCCTCGGCACGATAGCTGAAGCGCGGATCGACCACCGGCGAGAACCGCGAGAAGGTATCGACCACGGTCAGCACGCGGATCTTGCGGCCGGTGGCGAGTTGGTCGTGGACGAAGTCCATCGCCCAGACATCGTTCGGACGCGTCGCCGGAGCCCGATCTTCCCTCAGCTTCGCCTTCACCCGGCGTTTCGGCGTCTTGTTGCGCAACTGAAGGCCCAACTCGTTGTAGATCCGACGGGTTCGCTTCTGGTTGACATGCCACCCCTCCCGTCTGAGCAGGACTTGGACCCGTCGATAGCCGTAGCGCACGCGGGTCTCGCAGATCGCCTTGATCCGTGCCGCGAGGCCGGCCTGGTCGGGTCGATGAGGCTTGTAGTGATAGGTCGAGGTGTCCACCTCAAGGACCGCGCAGGCCCTCCTGACGTTGCCCCCAACTTCTATCCAGCTGTGAGTTCGTTCTGGCGGTTGGATTTGCCCTGTCGGGCGTGTGGAGCGGCGGGGGCAGACGCGGAGCCGTTCATGTTGCGGAGCGTCTGATCCCGCCGCGGGTGGAACGTCGAGGCGAAGGCGCTTGGCGTCTGCCATCCGAGCTTTGAGTGCGGCCGGGCGGTGTTGTAGTCGAGCTGCCACCGGCCGAGAGCGGCTCTGGCCTGGGACAGGCTGGAGAACAGCGTCTCGTTCAACAGCTCGTCCCGCAGGCGGCCGTTGAAGCTCTCGATGAAGCCATTCTGCATCGGCTTGCCGGGCGCGATGTAGTGCCATTCGACCCGGGCCGCGTCGGTCCAGGCCAGAATGGCATTGGAGGTGAACTCGCTGCCATTGTCGCTGACGATCATCTTCGGCCGGCCGCGCTCTGCCAGAAGCCTGTCGAGTTCGCGAGCGACCCTGACCCCGGACAGCGACGTGTCCGCCACCAGCGCCAGGCACTCGCGAGTGCAGTCGTCCACGATGGCCAGCATCCGGAAGCGCCGGCCATCGGTCATCTGGTCGGCGACGAAGTCGAGTGACCAGCGCTCGTTCGGCCGCAGCGGGATCATCATCGGCGCCCGCGTTCCGATGGCCCGCTTGCGACCGCCGCGCCGGCGGACCATCAGCCGTTCCTCACGGTAGAGCCGGAACAGCCGCTTGTGGTTGACCCGGAAGCCCTCCCGCCTGAGCAGGACGTGGAGACGGCGGTAGCCAAACCGCCGTCGCTCCCGGGCGATGGCCTTCATGCGCTCACGCAGCGAGGCGTCATTCCCGCGCGTGGCTTCGTATCTCATGGTCATGCGGCAGAAGCCGGTGGCTTTACACGCCCGCCGTTCGCTCATCCCATGGGCTTCCATGAGGTGGGCGACAGCCCTGCGCTCGGCAGCGGACGTCACCACTTCTTTCCCAGGAGATCCTTCAGCGCGACGTTGTCCAGCATGGCGTCGGCGAGCATGCGCTTGAGCTTGGCGTTCTCGTCCTCGAGCGCCCGCAGCCGCTTGGCCTCCGACACGTCCATCCCGCCGAAACGCGCCTTCCACTTGTAGATGCTGGCGTCACTGACCCCGTGCTTGCGACACAGGTCCGAGACCGGCACCCCGGCCTCGTGCTCCTTCAGGATCCCGATGATCTGCTTCTGTATTCGGTCCGGTGTCGTCAACCCCGATGATGGCACGTCGCGGGTTCTTTGCTTCTGTCCGTGGTCGAGGATCGCCACATGATGGTGTTCGATGGAATGACCGGTTCAAGCTCTTCGGCGTGCTCGGCCGCGTCAGCGGCTGCGACGACAGATCATGCGAACTCAATCATCCCGCGCCCCGCGACGGGCGTTCAGGGAACCACAGCCGGGTCGATCACGCCGCGGCCGCAGTCCATCGGAATTCCGTGCCGTTCCGCCACATGCTGTGAAGAACGACCGCCATCTTGCGAGCCAGAGCGACCTTCGCCCGCTTACTTCCCTGACGCTGAGCAATGCGCACCGCCCAGGCCTTCATCGGTGACCAGCGTGTGCTCGGTCGCAGGATGACGTTGGCGGCCTCGAACAGCGCAGTTCGCGTCTCCCCGTCGCCCACTTTGGTGATCCGTCCGGTCCGATCGATCTCGCCCGATTGATACCGCCGAGGTGTGAGCCCGAGATAAGCCCCGACGGACCGGGAGCGGGCGAAACGCTCGGGCGCATCGATCGTTGCTCTGAACGTCAGAGCGGAAACCGGCCCGATTCCGGGCATGGTCGTCAACAGGCGGCAGACCGGATCATTCCGGACAGCCTGGACGACCAGGCGATGAAGGCGCTGGTACTCCTGCATCAGTGCGTCCCGGGCTGCCAATAGGGGAGCCATCACCTCAGCCAGGATGGCGTTGTTGCCAACCAGATCTCGGACACGAGAGGCAAATCCGGCCCGCGACACGATGCCGACCTTCAAGCCGAAGGGACGGAGCAATCCGCGAAGTGTCTGCTCCGACGCGGCAATGGAGCGGATCAGGTGCTTGCGCGCCGCCACCAACGTTCGCGCGTGCTGGCTGCCGATGCTCTTCACGTGCACGACCTTGTACCAACCAGCCCTGACCACCTGGGCAATGCCGCGCGCGTCGTTCCGATCGGTCTTGACGGGCATTGCCGACAACGCCGCCTTCACCTGCCGCGCCTCCAGGCTGATGGCGGGAAAACCAAGCTCCGCCAAACCCGCAGTCAGCCATTCCGACATCGGCCCAGCCTCAAGCCCAATCTTCGCAATCCGATCCCGCCAAGGCTGGAGACACTGCGAGATGGCGGACGCCTCCGACGCCACGCTCGCCTCCTTCAGGATTTGACCTTCCCGGTCGATGACACAGACGGCTACGGAGTTCAAAGAGACATCAAGGCCGACGTACACCATGGGGACCTCCCGGCGCTGGGTTCAGGCCCCGATCGTCCTCTTCGCCGCCGAACGCCGCAAACGGCTCAAGAGATCAGGACCGAATACCCCATCTCCTCGGTGAAGCGGCTGCGCCTCATGTTCTGGTCCTCTCATTGGGCCAGAACGAACTTCAAACTGGATTAGCCAGGAGGGGCAACGTCAAAGTCCCTTATAATGCAGATTGTCTGGCATGATCCTGGAGATCATCTCGATCTGGTATAATAGGCCACGACGTCGAGCGTCTGGCACCCTTGCGGGACGCTGCCGGCGTTTGAATGATGGTCGTCCTGAAAGCTCGAGCGAACTTTGGCGCCAATGCTTGATCAGCTTTCGCGAACGGCGATTGCCTTGCCGCTGGCGCCCCATTCCGTCCACGAGCCGTCGTACAGCGCGAGGGGGCGCGTGCCGATCATCTCCAGCGCCACCCAGAGGATGGCCGCGGAAACGCCGGAGCCGCAGGTGGTGATGACGGGGCGCGACAGGTCGAGCCCGGACGCTACAATCGCTTTGCGCAGCTCGTCCGGCGGCAGCAGGCGGCCATCTTGGACGAGGCCGCCATGAGGAAGGTTGAGGCTGCCGGGCATGTGGCCGGAGGGAAGCCCCTCGCGCGGCTCGGGTGCCTCGCCGTGGAAGCGGGCGGCCAGGCGGGCGTCCAGCACCTGCGCGGAGCCGGTCTTGAGCGCCTGTTCCACGCGATCGATATCGGCGACTAGGGAATGGTCGAAGCGTGGCGTGAAGATCGCCGGCAGGCGGCGTACAGGTCCGTCTTCGAGCGGACGGTCCTCGGCCTTCCACCTGGGCAGGCCGCCATCCAGCAGCTTCACGTCGCGCGCGCCGAAAGCCTGGAATGTCCACCAGACGCGCGGGGCCGAGAACAGGCCGAGTGAATCATAGACCACGATGAGCGGGCCATCGCCGATGCCCAGCGCGCCCACGGCTATCGCGAAGCTGTGCGCGTCCGGCAGCATGTGGGGCAGGGGGGTGGAGTGGTCGGCGATGGTGTCGATGTCGAAATGCACCGCGCCGGGAATGTGCTCGGCGAGATATTCTGTCGCGCCGCTGCGGCCCGAGGCCGGCATGTGCCACGAGGCATCCACCACCACAAGGTCCGGCGCGCCGAGATTGGCGGCGAGCCATTCCGTGGAGACGAAGGGGCTCTCGGGGGTATCCACCGGCAGGGTCGTCTCGGAGGCAGTGGTCATGTCGATCTCGCGCACTGTCGGGCGGGGCGCGGTTTCCTCGGCCGGATCGCGCTCCGCGTCAAGCGGTCAGACCAGAACGTTCGGTACCTCGGCCTTGCGCTCCAGCCATGCCGGCACCGGCAGGTTCTTGGAGCGCAGGAATTCCGGATTGAACAGCTTCGACTGGTAGCGCGTGCCGTAGTCGCACAGGATGGTCACAATGGTGTGGCCCGGCCCCAGTTCCTTCGCGAGGCGGATGGCGCCGGCGACGTTCACGCCCGAGGAGCCGCCGAGGCATAGGCCCTCGTGCTCCAGAAGATCGAACACGATGGGCAGCGCCTCCTCGTCCGGGATCTGGAAGGCCGCCTCCACCGGCGCATCCACGAGGTTCGCGGTGATGCGCCCCTGCCCGATGCCCTCGGTGATGGAGGAGCCCTCCGCCTTCAGTTCGCCGGTCGTGTAATAGGAATAGAGCGCCGCGCCCATGGGGTCGGCGAGGCCGATCTTGATGTCCTTGTTGCGGGCCTTCAGCGCCATGCCGATGCCCGCCAGCGTGCCTCCGGTGCCCACGGCGCAGATGAAGCCGTCCACCTTGCCCTGGGTCTGCTCCCAAATTTCCGGGCCGGTGGTGTCGATATGGGCCTGGCGGTTCGCAACGTTGTCGAACTGGTTGGCCCAGATGGCGCCGTTGGGCTCGGTCTTGGCCATCGCCTCGGCGAGGCGGCCGGAGACCTTCACGTAATTGTTCGGGTTGGCATAGGCCACGGCCGGGACTTCCACCAGCGTCGCGCCGGCGAGCCGCAGCATGTCCTTCTTTTCCTGGGACTGGGTCTCAGGGATCACGATCACGGTGCGGAAGCCCAGCGGCGCTGCCACCAGCGAGAGGCCGATGCCGGTATTGCCGGCCGTGCCCTCCACGATGACGCCGCCCGGCTTCAGCTCGCCCCGCGCCACCGCATCCTGGATGATGCCGAGCGCCGCGCGGTCCTTCACCGACTGGCCGGGATTGAGGAACTCCGCCTTGCCGAGGATTTCGCAGCCGGTCTCTTCGGAGGCGCGCTTCAGACGGATAAGAGGTGTGTTTCCAATGGTGTCCACAAGGCCGTTACGGATCATGGAATGAATACCTTCATCGCAATGTGAAATTTAATCGGCCTTATGCTGCCTCGGCTTTTCTCCGACCTCAATAGCGGCGTTGGAAGCCCGGCGCAAACCGATCGGTTGCGCCGGGAACGGTTTCAGCGCGCCGCCGCGTGGGCCTCGGCAGGGGCTGCCTTGCGCACATGTTCGAAGGCGCGCAGGGCGCGGTCCCGGGCGGCGGCGTGGTCCACGAGGGGCTTGGGATAGGAGTGGCCCAGCCTGATGCCGGCGGCGGCGAGGGTGTCCTGGGGGGCGGTCCACGGCTGGTGGATGAGCTTGGCCGGCAGGCGCTTCAGCTCCGGCACGAAGGTGCGCACATAGGTGCCTTCGGGGTCGAACTTCTCGCCCTGCGTCACCGGATTGAAGATGCGGAAATAGGGCGCGGCATCGAGGCCGGAGCCGGCGACCCACTGCCAGGAGGCGGCGTTGTTGGCCGCGTCGGCATCCACCAGCGTGTCCCAGAACCAGTCCTCGCCCCCGCGCCAATCAATGAGCAGGTGCTTGGCGAGGAAGGAGGCCACCACCATCCGCACCCGGTTGTGCATCCAGCCCGTCTGCCAGAGCTGGCGCATGCCCGCATCCACCAGCGGATAGCCGGTGAGGCCGCGCCGCCACGCCTTCAGCTCGCCCGAGCACTCCCGCCACGGGAAGGCATCGAAGTTCGGCTGGATGTTGCGCTGGGCGATGTCCGGCTCCTCGGCGAGGAGGTGGTAGGAAAATTCGCGCCAGTAGAGTTCCGCCTCGAACTTCGCGGCGTCGCTCCCCGGCACCTCGCCCGCATCCACCGCATGACGCACGGCGAAGAGGAGCTGGCGGGGGGAAATCTCGCCGAACCTGAGATGGGGGGACAGGCGGGAGACGTGATCGAGGTCCGGCCGGTCGCGGCCCGTGGCGTAGCCTTTCAGGCCGTCGTCGATGAAGGCGGAAAGCCGCTGCCGCGCCGCCGCCTCGCCCACGTTCCATGCGGCACGGAGCCCGCCGGCCCAGTCCGGCTTTTCGGGCTCCAGCGCGAAGCTCTCCAGCGTGTCGCCCTCCGGCGCACGGGCCACGCCCTTGAGATGCTTCGGAGCGGGTAGGGGCGGGGAGAGGTCGCGCTCGCGCAACGCGGCACGGTGGAAGGAGGAGAAGGTGCGCGGCATGCGCCCCGATCCGCCGAGCACGGTGCCAGGCGGATGCAGCAGGTGGGCACAGAAGCGCAGCACCCGCCGCTCCTCCGAGGCGAGACGGGCGGTAATGGCCCGGTCCAGCTTGCCCTCGGCTTCGCCCGCACGATCGTTGAAGGCGACCGTTGCCGCGCCCAGCGCAGAGGCCACCTCCGGAACGATGCGGGTGGCCGGACCCTGTCGCAGGATCAACGGAATGCCGTGATGGGAGAGGTTTGCCTTGAGCGTCCTTAGCGATTGGGCGAGCCACCAGCGGGACGCGCCGCCGAGCGGGCGGATGTGGGGGCTGTCCTCGTCGAGGACATAGAGCGCGGCGATGGGGGCGCCGGTTTCCGCGAGGGCGTTCAGCGCCGGGTTATCGGCCAGGCGCAGATCGTCGCGGAACCACAGGAGGGATGGAGCGGCTGTCATGACGCACCTTCCTACGCGGACGGGACAGGGGAGGTTCACTCCCTTTTCCCGTCCGGCGCAAGGGGCGCGTTGTTGTTGGGGCGCGTCAGTGGTCCATGTTCACGTCGCGGGTTTCCTTGCCGATCACCAGTGCCGCGAGCGTGAGCAGCGCCATGACCGATAGATAGATGCCCACCCAGAACGGGCTGCCGCCGCCATAGCTCCACAGCGCCACCGCGATGAACGGGGCCACCGCCGCACCGAGGATGGACGAGACGTTGTAGGAAATGCCCGAGCCCGTGTAGCGCACGTTGGCGGGGAACAGCTCCGGCAGCAGCGCGCCCATGGGCCCGAAAGTGAGACCCATCAGCGTGAAGCCGATGACGAGCCACGCCATCACCCCCACTGGCCCGGCGGAGAGGATCGGCACCCACAGGAGGCCGAACAGCACAATGGCGGCCGTGATGCCGATGAGCGTGCGGCGGCGGCCCCAGCGGTCGGCCCAGGGGCCGGACACGAGGGTGAAGATGCCGAAGAACACCACGCCGCCGATCATCATCAGAACGAAGGTGCGATAGTCATAGCCGAGCCCCGGCACCGCCGCCGTGGTCGGGGCGCGGCCGTAGCTCAGGGAGAAGGTGGTCATCAGATAGAACAGCACGTAGGTCGCGAGCATGTAGAAGGTGCCAAGGATCAGCTCGCGCCAGTGCGTCTTGAACGCCGCGGCCAGCGGCAGCTTCTGGATGCGGCCATGCTCGACCGCCTTGGCGAAGGCCGGGCTCTCCACCAGCGAGATGCGCACCCACAGGCCGACGATCACCATCACCGCCGAGAACAGGAAGGGCAGGCGCCAGCCCCAGGAGAGGAAGGCGTCGGACGGGCGGGACGGATCGCTCGACGGCATCAGCGCCGCGATGGCGAGGAACAGGCCGTTGGCGATGATGAAGCCGATGGGCGCGCCAAGCTGCGGGAAGGTGCCGTAGACGGCGCGCTTGCCGGCCGGCGCATTCTCGGTGGCGACCAGCGCCGCGCCGCTCCATTCGCCGCCGAGCGCGAAGCCCTGGGCGAGGCGCAGGATGACCAGCAGCAGGGGCGCGAACCAGCCGGCCGTCTGGAAGGTGGGCAGCAGGCCGATGAGGAAGGTGGCGATGCCCATGGTGAGCAGCGCGCCCACCAGCGTGATCTTGCGGCCCTTCTTGTCGCCGAGGTGGCCGAAGAAGATGGCGCCGAGCGGCCGCGCCACCATGGCCGCGCCGAAGATGGCGAACGAGGCGAGGAGCGCCGTGGTGTCGTTGCCGGCCGGGAAGAACAGGTGCGGGAACACCAGCACCGCCGCCGTGGCATAGACATAGAAGTCGTAGAACTCGATGGTGGTGCCGACCAGGCTCGCGAGGATGACGCGCGAGCGGGGATTGACGGCGGGCGCCGCATCGGCGGCGAAGGTCGTGGACATGGGGTACTTTCCAACTGCGCCCCGGGGCGCGGGCCGGGAGCCGCTTGGCGTCGGCTGCGGGGTCCGGCAATTTTATGTCGCGGCTGGATGGGGCAGTGAGCCAACGGCGCGGACGGTTGCCGCCAGTTGATAGATTGTTGCGCGCTATATGACCAGACGGTCTCTATCGCCCTGAGACAAGCCCGCTATGTGGCGGGCGCATACGTCCGGTGTCGCCCTATCCCCTCGGTTGCAGCCCACGCGGATCTCGAACGTGACAATGGGATGGCAAATTTTTGGACAAGCTGTGGATGACGGGCATGCCGGAAAAAATGCGGACTGGCACGGCCCGATCGACCCGGCGCCGGCCGCGACGCCCCGGCACTACATTGAAATTAAGCGTTTCCTCACCATATGAGACCCAACATCTTGTGCCCTGCGGGTCGATGGAGCACCATTGGTCGTAGTTCGAGGGCACTTCGGGCCACTCTGAGGTGCGTTGACGGACGGCGCGGACTCACACTAGCGTCACGCCCATCAACGACCCGCGCCTCGCGTAGCTTATGCGGCATGGGCACCTCACCAGAACCCGAAGTCGGCAGTCCTTGCAAAGGGACGGCGCGCTGCGCCGTACCTGACGGGAAGCTGTCCGCCATATTCGTCCTGTAGACTGATCGGCCCAAGCGAGGCCGAGCCGAAGGAGCACCGGTCATGCGCGTTGAACGCCGCTACACGCAAGAGGGTCGTTCCCCTTACGCGGACATTCCGTTCCGCGAGACCGTGAGCGAGATCAGGAACCCCGACGGCTCGGTGGTCTTCCGCCAGGAGGGCATTGAGGTACCCGCCCAGTTCTCGCAGGTGGCCTCCGACATCCTCGCGCAGAAATATTTCCGCAAGGCCGGCGTGCCCGCGCGCCTGAAGAAGGTGGAGGAGAATTCCGTCCCCTCCTTCCTGTGGCGTTCCGTAGCCGACCACGAGGCGCTTGCGGGCCTGCCCGAGAAGGAGCGCCTGATCGGCGAGACCTCGGCCAAGCAGGTGTTCGACCGTCTCGCCGGCACCTGGACCTATTGGGGCTGGAAGGGCGGCTATTTCGACGGCGAGGCCGATGCGCAGGCCTTCTTCGACGAGCATTGCTACATGCTCGCCATGCAGATGGCCGCACCCAACTCGCCGCAGTGGTTCAACACCGGCTTGTTCTGGGCCTACGGCATCGATGGGCCGGGGCAGGGCCACTATTATGTGGACTACCAGACGGGCGAGCTGGCGGCCTCCACCTCGGCCTATGAGCATCCCCAGCCGCATGCCTGCTTCATCCAGTCCGTCAGCGACGATCTGGTGAGCGACGGCGGCATCATGGACCTGTGGGTGCGTGAGGCGCGCCTGTTCAAGTACGGCTCCGGCACCGGCTCCAACTTCTCCGCGCTGCGCGGCGAGGGCGAGAAGCTCTCCGGCGGCGGCCGCTCCTCCGGTCTCATGAGCTTCCTCAAGATCGGCGACCGGGCTGCGGGCGCCATCAAGTCCGGCGGCACCACCCGCCGCGCCGCCAAGATGGTGGTGGTCGATGCCGACCACCCGGACATCGAGGCCTATGTGGACTGGAAGGTGATCGAGGAGCAGAAGGTCGCCTCCCTCGTCACCGGCTCCAAGCTCAATGCCAAGCACCTCAAGGCCGTGCTCAAGGCCTGCGTGAACTGCGAAGGCAACGGCGACGACTGCTTCGATCCGGAGAAGAACCCGGCCCTCAAGCGCGAGATCAAGGCCGCCCGCAAGGCGTCGGTGGCCGATGCCGCCATCCGCCGGGTGATCCAGTATGCCCGCCAGGGCTACAAGGACATCGACGTCGCCATCTACGACACCGATTGGGACGGCGAGGCCTACATCACCGTCGCCGGCCAGAACTCCAACAATTCCGTTCGCGTCACCGACGACTTCCTGCGCGCGGTCGAGGCCGACGAGGACTGGAACCTCATCCGCCGCACCGACGGCAAGGTGGCGAAGACCGTCAAGGCCCGCGACCTGTGGGAGAAGATCGGCTCGGCCGCGTGGCACTGCGCCGACCCCGGCATCCAGTTCCACACCGCGGTGAACGACTGGCACACCTGCCCGGCGGCCGGCGAGATCCGCGCCTCCAACCCGTGCTCGGAATACATGTTCCTCGACGACACGGCCTGCAATCTCGCCTCGCTGAACCTGCTGCAGTTCCGCGACGCGGAGAAGCGGTTCGACGTGGACAGCTACGAGCATGCGGTGCGGCTGTGGACCGTGGTGCTGGAAATCTCCGTGCTGATGGCGCAGTTCCCCTCGCGCCGCATCGCCGAGCTGTCCTACGAATACCGCACGCTGGGCCTCGGCTACGCCAACATCGGCGGCCTGCTCATGTCGAGCGGCATTCCCTATGACTCGGCCCAGGGCCGCGCCATCTGCGGTGCGCTCTCCGCCATCATGACCGGCGTCTGCTACGCCACCTCCGCCGAGATGGCGAAGGAGCTGGGCACGTTCGCGGCCTATTCGGCCAATGCCCAGTCCATGCTGCGGGTGATCCGCAACCACCGCCGCGCCGCCCATGGCATCGCCGAGGGCTATGAGGGCCTGTCCATCGCCCCGGTGCCGCTCGATCACCTCTCCTGCACGGACACCCGCCTCGTCGCCCGCGCCACCGCGGCCTGGGACAAGGCGCTGGAGCTGGGCGAGAAGTACGGCTACCGCAACGCCCAGGTCTCGGTGATCGCCCCCACCGGCACCATCGGCCTGGTGATGGATTGCGACACCACCGGCATCGAGCCCGACTTCGCGCTGGTGAAGTTCAAGAAGCTGGCCGGCGGCGGCTACTTCAAGATCATCAACCGCGCCGTGCCCGAGGCGCTGCGGACCCTCGGCTACAAGGAAGCCGAGATCGCGGAGATCGAGGCCTATGCGGTGGGCCACGGCTCGCTCGCCAACGCGCCGGCCATCAACCATGGCTCGCTGCGCGCCAAGGGCTTCGATGACGCGGCCATCGCCAAGGCCGAGGCCGCGGTGAAGACGGCGTTCGACATCAAGTTCGCCTTCAACCGCTGGACCTTCGGCGAGGAGTTCCTCGCCAGCGCCCTGAAGGTGCCGGCCGCCCAGCTCGCCGACCCGAAGTTCGACCTGCTCGCCTTCCTCGGCTTCTCCAAGGCTGACATCGACGCCGCGAACGTGCACGTCTGCGGGGCGATGACGCTGGAAGGCGCGCCTTTCCTCAAAGCCCAGCATCTGCCGGTGTTCGACTGCGCCTCCCCGTGCGGTCGCATCGGCAAGCGCTATCTCTCGGTGGAGAGCCACATCCGCATGATGGCGGCGGCGCAGCCCTTCATCACGGGCGCCATCTCCAAGACCATCAACATGCCGAACGACGCCAGCGTCGAGGATTGCAAGGCGGCCTACCTGCTGTCCTGGCGCCTGGCGCTGAAGGCGAACGCGCTCTATCGCGACGGCTCCAAGCTCTCCCAGCCGCTCAACGCCCAGCTGGTGGCGGACGAGGAGGACGAGGACGACGCGCTCGAGGCCGTGCTCGCCCAGCCCAACGCGGCCCGCACCGCGTCGGTCACCGAGAAGATCGTCGAGCGGGTGGTGGAGCGCATCGTCGAGCACCGCGTGCGCGAGCGCGAGAAGATGCCCGACCGCCGCAAGGGCTACACCCAGAAGGCGGTGGTGGGCGGCCACAAGGTCTACCTGCGCACCGGCGAATATGATGACGGCCGCCTCGGCGAGATCTTCATCGACATGCACAAGGAGGGCGCGGCGCTCCGCTCGCTCCTCAACAACTTCGCCATCGCCATCTCGCTCGGCCTCCAGTACGGCGTGCCGCTCGAGGAATATGTGGACGCCTTCACCTTCACCCGCTTCGAGCCCGCCGGCCCGGTGCAGGGCAACGACACCATCAAGTACGCCACCTCCATGCTGGACTACGTGTTCCGCGAACTGGCGGTGAGCTATCTCGGCCGCAACGATCTCGGCCACGTGGACCTCTCCGAGACCGGCTTCGATGCCCTCGGAAAGGGCGTGGACGAGGGCAAGGCGCCGACCAATCCGTCGGCCCGCATCGTCTCCAAGGGCCTCGTGCGCGGCAAGACGGTGAACCTGCTGGTGCCTCAGACGGTCTCCACCGAGCCGCGGTCCGGCACGGACAACGTGACCGTGCTGCGCGCCTCCGGCACCCAGACCCTGGGCGCAACCGCGCTCAAGGCGGACCCCGCCGAGCTGGCCGAAGCCACCCCCGAGGTGGGCGAGCTGGAGGCGGCGGTGGAGAGCCTGATGGAGAAGTCGCTCCCCTGGTCCGCCTCCGCCCGCAAGGCCGAGGCCCGCGCCGAGGCGAAGGCCAAGGGCTATGAGGGCGAAGCCTGCCCCGAGTGCATGAACTTCACCATGGTGCGCAACGGCACCTGCCTGAAGTGCGACACCTGCGGCGGGACCACCGGCTGCAGCTGAACGACTGCCGCCCCGAGCTTGGCTCGGGGCGGTGTCCCGGAATTTCGCGCGGCACGCGATGCAGGGATGAAAAGAAAAGCGCTGGAGCACGCACTCCGACGCTTCTGCTTGCAACCTCAACGAAAGACCGATCGCGCCAGATTTCCAGTCGTGGACATGATCGTTGCCCGGGACCTTGGTCCCGGGCATTTTTCGTTCCGTCCCGAAACGGCTATCAGCGCCGGAACACCTGATTGGCGACCCGCACCGCCTGGTCGTTGGGCAGCGGCGAATCCTGGAAGGTCTCCAGCTGGATCTGCACGCGGTTGAAGCGTCCGCGCGGCGAGGTGTGAACGAACCGCTGGAAGGCGACGAGCCCGCCTTGCCCGATCACGTCGCCGCGGGCGAACGGTGTCCATGTTCCATCCGCAGCCTGGTAGCGGACCTTGAGGATCGCCTGGATCGGCTCGCGGAAATCGTCGGCGAACAGCGTTCCCCTGACGCCCACCCGGCCATCGGCCCCCCAGCAGATGATCGCCTTGCCCAGGGGCGCGCCGAACAGGTGCGGGAAGTCGCCGAAATCCGCGTTGTTGGTGTTGATGGAGATCTCCTGGACGCGCGCGACGTTCGATTGGGCGAACATGGTGCAGTCGCCCGCCCCGAAGGCGTGGGCCGCGCCGCCCGTAACCCCCGCAAGAGCCAAGCCGAGACCCGCCGCTGTCAGCAGTCTTGACGAAAAACGTCTCATCATTCCAACGCCCCTCAATAATCCGCCGGCATTTCGTGCGGATTTCCCAAGCGGAAGAAGGCTATGGGGCGGACTTCCCGGGCACAAGACAAAACAAGCGCACAGACATCCCTCTGAGGCGGGAGGTAAAGCGCGTCTCATCTAGCATGTTACCTCCCGCGTGTGCTTGATGATCCGGCTCACTTCCGCGGTCGAAGGGCGCATCGCGGCGGAGGATCGCGGCGGTGGGAGGCAGGGAAGAGGGGCAGACCAAGAGGGGCGGGGCAGACGGAGGCGGGGCAGCCCTCCGTCGCCGCAAAGCGCCCTGTCAGGCGGCGTTCTTGATGGCCAAACCGTCCGCGTAGGACACTTCCTTGTAGTTGGAGACTTCGTCGTACTTCAGCCCCACGTCGGCGAGGGCGTCGAGCTTGGCGGCGGTGTCGAACTTCTTGAGCTTCACCTTGTCCACGTAGAAGGTGTCGATCAGCTCGTTGTAGACCGACGTTTCGTCGATGAAGATGGCGAAGATTTTCACGTCGCCGAAGCGGATCAGCAGGCGGTTGCCCTGCGGCAGGTCCGCGATATAGACGAAATACTTGCCGTCGCCATCGAGGGCGGCACCGAGGCTTTCCACCAGCTTGGGCAGGTCCTCGTAGCTGGTGATGGAGCCGGCGAGGAAGCCGATGGCGGGCTTGCCGTCCTCGGACACCGAAAAGACCTCCTTCAGCACCGTTTCCGGGCCGTCATAGGAAATCTCGCCGCGAAAGCCGAAGCGGCCGGCCACGTGGGTGTCGGCGTTCAGCGTCGGCTTCAGGAGCCGGCCCTCGGTGCTCAGCGTGGCAAAGGGCGTGTCAGCAACAGCGGTCATGAAAATGATCCTTGGGTGAGGTCGTGACGGGCGTGCCCCTATGGGCGTGCCCCGGAGAACCCCGTGTGCGCCGGCCATGCGTGGCCGGACCGGGCACGGGGCCCCGGTCTGCCGTGCCCTTTCGGACACGACCTCTGGTCCAGCGGAGGCGATGCGCCTCAATCGCCGGTAATCAATACCTCGGGCATCTCGTTGGGGTCCTCCACGTCCAGACCGTCCTCCTCGGCGAGGGGGACGTTGACGAGGCAGACGTCGCCGTCATCGACGATGATCTCTATGGGGGTGAGAGACTTGCCCTTGCAGGGGCCGATGAAGCAGAGGCCGGTGTCGGGGTCGAACTTCGCCTGATGCCGCCCGCAGGCGAGGAAGTTGGCCTCGCGGTCCAGGAACTCGCCCGCATAGGCGTCGAGCCGCTTGCCCTCGTGCGGGCAGACGTTCTCATAAGCATGGAAGCTGTTGCCGCGGCGGAGGATGAAGATCGGCCACGCCTTCTTGTTGCCGTCCGCGTCGAGCCGCGCGAGCACGAAGCCGCGGGCGTCGCCATCCTGGATCTCGTAGGTGGCGCAGACGGCGAAGAGTTCGGTCATTACAACAAAGCTTCCGGTCCGGAGGGGCCGGGATGCTTGAAGCAAGAAACAGGCCGCCGGGATGGCGCCCGGAATGTCGGCTCTGCGACACGGCCGCCGGGCTCAGGCGGCCGTGGGACGTCTTCGCAGACGATCAGTCCACGTCGTCGACGCTCTCCGGGCCGCCACCATATGCGCGCTGGGCAAGGGCGGCTTGCATGAACGGGTCGAGGTCGCCGTCCAGAACCTCCTGCGGCGTGCCGGAGGTGACCCCGGTCCGCAGGTCCTTCACCAACTGGTAGGGCTGGAGCACGTAGGAGCGGATCTGGTGGCCCCAGCCGATGTCGGTCTTGGCCGCCTGTTCGGCCATGGCCTCCGCCTCGCGCTTCTTCAGCTCGAGGTCGTAGAGCTTGGCGCGCAGCATGTTCCAGGCCGTGGCGCGGTTCTTGTGCTGGGAGCGGTCGCCCTCGCTCACCACGGCGATGCCGGTGGGAATGTGGGTGAGGCGCACCGCGGATTCCGTCTTGTTCACGTGCTGGCCGCCGGCGCCGCCGGAGCGCATCGTGTCGACCCGCACGTCCGCTTCCTTGATGTCCACCACGATGCGGTCGTCCACCACGGGATAGACATCCACCGAGGCGAAGGACGTCTGCCGCCGTGCGTTGGAATCGAACGGGGAAATGCGCACGAGGCGATGGACGCCAGCCTCGGTCTTCAGCCAGCCATAGGCATTGTGGCCCTTCACCTGGATGGTGGCAGACTTCAGGCCGGCCTGCTCGCCCTGGCTCTCGTCCATCAGCTCCACCTTGAAGCCGTGGCGCTCGCACCAGCGGCGATACATGCGCAGGAGCATCTCCGCCCAGTCCTGGCTGTCGGTACCGCCCGCCCCGGCGTGGACTTCGAGATAAGTGTCGTTGGAATCGGCCTCGCCCGAGAGCAGGGCCTCCAGCTCGCGCCGGGCCAGTTCTGCCTTCAGACCGTCGAGGGCTCCAGCGGCCTCGGAAATCACGCCCTCGTCGCCTTCCGATTCCCCGAGATCGATCAGCTCGATGTTGTCGGCCAAGTCGCGCTCCACCCGGTCGATGGCGCCGAGGCCGTCCTCCAGGCTGGTGCGCTCCTGCATCAGCTTCTGCGCCCGCTCGGGATCGTCCCAGAGCTTGGGGTCTTCCACGATGGCGTTCAGCTCCGCGAGACGACGGCGCGAGCGATCCACGTCGAGGTGGGACCGCAACAGGTCGAGGGAGGCTTTGATCTCTTCGACTTTTGCGGCGAGTTCCGCGCGCATGGCTCATCTTTCTCCGGCTGAGGGCCGCGGAAAATAGCGGCGGGGCGCGCGGGTGTAAACGCCGGGCCGGCGGATGGGTGTGTGAGGGGCGGAAAGCTTCAGCCCGCGCGCCGCGCGGCGAGCCAGGAGCCGATGTCCGCGGCTTCGATCGGGCGGGCGAACAGGAAGCCCTGTGCCGCATGGCAGCCGAGGAATCGCAGCAGGTCGGCCTGCGCCCGCGTCTCCACGCCTTCCGCCACCACCGTCATGCCGAGGCTGTGGCCGATGCGGATCACCGCCGTCGCCAACGCCTGGGCGTTCTGGTCCTGCTCAAGGGAGAGCATGAAGGAGCGGTCGATCTTCAGCTCCGCGATGGGCAGGCGCGAGAGGGCGCTGAGGCTGGAATAGCCGGTGCCGAAATCGTCCATGGCGATCCGCACGCCGAGCGCCTCAATGGCCCGCGCGGTGGCGAACGAGTTCGGGTGCTGGTCCATCATCACCCGCTCGGTGATCTCGACCCTGAGGTCCGACGGCTTGAGGCTGTACTCGCGCAGCGCGCCCGAGATGAAACCCACGATATCGCCGCTGCGGAAGCTGAGCGGGGAGAGGTTGACCGAGATGTGCGGCACCTCCACCCCTTCCTCGCGCCAGGCGGCGATGCGCTGGCAGGACGCCTCCACCGCCCACTCGTCGATGCTTTCGATGAGCCCATATTCTTCGGCGAGCGGAATGAAGCGGGTGGCGGGGACATCGCCGTGGATCGGATCGGTCCAGCGGGCGAGCGCCTCGACGCCATGAAGCGCGCCGGAGGCGAGCAGCACCTGCGGCTGGTAGACAAGACGCAGGGCGCGATTCTCGATCGCCTCGCGCAGCGCCACCGAGAGCACCAGCCGGTCGAGCACCCGCCGGTTCAGCTCCTCGGTGAAGAAATGAAATTTGCCGCGCCCCTTGCGCTTCGCCTCGTGCAGGGCCGTATCGGCGTGCTTCAGCAGGGTTTCCGCATCCGCACCATGCTCGGGATAGAGTGCGATGCCGACCGAGGCGGACATGGTGAGGTGCAGGGCCTGGGCGCTGATAGGCGCCGCCACATATTCCAGCAGCCGGCGGGCGATGCGCGCCGCTTCTTCCGCCGCGCAGTCGTGGACCGTGATGAGGAACTCGTCGCCGCCGGTGCGTCCCACCACATCGCCGGTGCGAAGCTGCGCCTTCAGCCGCCGCGCGACCTCCACCAGAAGCTGGTCGCCGGTGGAGTGGCCGAGTGTCTCGTTCACATCTTTGAAGTGGTCGATGTCCAGGTAGAGCACCGCGACCGGCTGCTCCAGCGCGCGCGCCTCGGTCAGCAGTTCCTCGAGCACCGCGTGCAACTGGCGGCGGTTGGCGAGGCCGGTGAGCGAATCCACATTCGCCAGCATCTCGATGCGCTTTTTGGCCTCGAACCGTTCCATGGCCAGCGCGCAGAGATCGGAACAGGACGAGACCACATTTTCCAGCCACGGCGTCGGGCCACGGCCCTTGGGAAAATAGAAGGCGAATGTCGCTGCCACCTTGCCGTCGCGCAGCTTCACGGGGACCGACCAGCAGCCGGTGATGCCGGCCGGGATGGGCAGGTCGCGGTGATCCTCCCACAGGGGGCTGCTGGCGATATCTTCCACCAGCACCGGGGTGCCCCGGAAGGCGGCCGTGCCGCAGCTGCCGGCGCGCGGACCTATGGCGATGCCCTCCAACGCGGCGGCGAATTCAGCCGGAAGGCTGGGCGCGGCCAGCACGGTCAGCCGGTCATCCGGGGTAATGCCCATGATGGAGCAGAGCACTTCCGGCGCGAGAAGATGCGCCTGTCGGCACAGGACATCCATGATGTCGGCCATGGGCGCATCGGCGGCAAGCGCGCTGAGCACCTGACGCTGAAGGTCCTCGACCAGCCTGGTGTGGGTAATGTCGGCAACGACGACGACAAGCTGTTCCAGATCTCCGGATTGGCGGTCCACGACCGGCGTGACGTTGGCCGACACCCAGACCTCCATTCCCGATTTGCCCTTCAGGGGAACGTCCTCCGAAAGGGCGACGCGGCGGTCCAAGGCGTCCTGGACGTGTTCCGCAAAATCAGCGTTCTCGAGCCGTCCGCAGAACAGCTCGGCCAGCGTAAGGCCCGCAGCGCCATCCGGCCCTGCATCAAGCATGTCATGGAATGCCGGGTTACCGTAGATCACCTTGCCGTATGCGTCGGCGACGATCACGCCACGATCGGTCTTCTCGGCCACGGCGGTGAGCGCCGCGAGGCTCTTGTTGTGCGCCGCTCCGTTCAGCATCGGACGCACGAGGGCGACGTAGCAGGTCTCCCGCTTGTGCTGGGCGCGGGTGACGGAGACGATGCCCTCGACCCTTGAGCCATCATCCCGAACGATATCGAGGGCAAGCTCGATGGCCGGGACGACGTCCTTTCCGCGCGACGAAGCATGAGCGCCCGGGATCAGCTCGCCCACGTCGCGACCGATTGCCTCGGCCTGGCTCAATCCCCACAGCCGCTCGGCGTCCGTGTTGATGAAGGTCACGAGGTTGTTCTGGTCGAAGAAGACAACGGCCTCGCGGCCAAGGGCGCGGGCAGCTGCTGGGCGATCCGCCATTTTCCCGTCCATGGCTGAAACTCCCGGCTGGCTTGCCCCCGGCGTCAAGAGGACGCCACCTAGCTGACCACCCCCGAAAAATTCAGCTTACCCAGTGGCATGCTCTAATAGCTTACCTATCTCTGGCGGCTTGTACAGGAACGGTACGACAATGAGGTTAATCTGCGTCAAAAACCGGGCCTGCCCGTGCGGTCTCGTCCGCATCGATCGTGCGTCGCCGCCCGTTCTGCAATCAGTGCTGGCGCTGCGATGCTCGGCTGAATGATGGCTCTGCGCCTGCTGCATACTGACGCACGGCCAAGCTTAAGCCTGAGGTTTTGAAGGGCCCGCCATGCGCCGGCGGTGCCCGCAGGGACCGGCCTCAGTAGAGGCCGCCCGTCCCGCTCCTGGCCACCGGCGTGACCGGCTCCGGATTGGTGCCGTCGGTGCCTGCATAACCCGCCACCGAATAGCCGTCCGGCGGCGCTGTGCCCGGCTTGAAGCCCTCGAGGATCGCGTTGCCGTCGCCGGCGCTGGTGCGCTGGCCGCTCTTGCGATCGATGCGGACGAGCTTGATCCCTGCCGGCACGCGGAAGGGAATGGCCGGGCGATCGGCGATGGCCACCTTCATGAAATCGCGCACGATAGGCGCGGCGACGAGGCCACCCGTCGAGCCCTTGCCCATGGGCCTGGGCTTGTCGTAGCCGAGATAGACGCCAACCACGATTTCCGGCGTGAAGCCGATGAACCAGGCATCCTTCTCGTCATTGGTCGTGCCGGTCTTGCCGGCGATGGGTTTGCCCAATTCCTTGAGCGCCGTGCCCGTGCCGCGCTGCACCACGCCCTCCATCATGGAGGTGATCTGATAGGCAGTCATCGGGTCGAGCACCACGGGCCGCCGGTCGATCAAAGACGGCTCGGGCTGGTTCTCCCAGGACGTCGCCTCGCAGCCGCGGCATTCGCGCTCGTCATGGCGATAGATGGTGTGGCCGTAGCGGTCCTGGATGCGGTCGATGAGCGAGGGGGTCACCTTGCGCCCGCCATTGGCCATCATGGCGTAGGCGCCGGTCATGCGCATGAGCGTGGTCTCGCCCGAGCCCAGCGCCATGGCGAGATAGGGCGGCATGTCGTCATAGATACCGAAGCGCTTGGCATATTCGGCGATGATCGGCATGCCCACGTCGTTGGCGAGGCGCACCGTCATGACGTTGCGCGACTGCTCCAGGCCGAAGCGCAGCGTCTGCGGGCCGTAATATTTCTTGGAGTAGTTCTCCGGCCGCCAGGTGTCCTGACCCTGCTGCTCCAGCTCGAACGGCGCGTCGATGACGATGGTCGACGGCGTGTAGCCGTTGTCGAGGGCGGCCGAATAGACGAGGGGCTTGAACGAGGAGCCGGGCTGCCGCATGGCCTGCGTGGCGCGGTTGAACTGGCTCTCGTCGTAGGAGAAGCCGCCGGAGAGGGCGAGCACACGGCCGGTGGTGGGCTCCATGACCACCATGGCGCCCTCGACGCCGGGCGGCTGGCGCAGGCGCCACTGGCCTCCGGAGCCGCCTAGCGGCTCCACATAAACTACGTCACCGGGCTTCAGCACCTGGCTGATCGGCTTGCGGGTCCATTTCGCGCCCTCGGCCGGGATCAGGCCCACCTCACGCTCGATGGAGCGCTGGCCGGACTTGGTGCGCTGCGGCTGCAATCCGATGCGGGCGTTGTCCTTGCTCACGTCGAGGACAATCGCGAGGCGCCAGGGAATGTCGGTCCATTCCTTCACCTCGCCCACCTTCACGCCCCAGTCGTCGCCGGGCAGGAGATCGATGTGGGTGACGGGCTTGCGCCAGCCGCGCTCCTCGTCATAGCGCACCAACCCGTCGGTGAGGGTCTTCTTGGCCAGCACCTGCAGCTTGGGGTCGAGCGGGGTACGGACGGAGAGGCCGCCTTCGTACAACTTGCGCTCGCCGTAGCGCTCGTAGATCTGCCGGCGCACTTCCTCCGCGTAATATTCGGCGGCGAAGATCTGCGCGCCGGTGGCACGGGGGGTGACGTCCAGCGGAGACTTCTTGGCCGCCTCGCCCTCCTGCGCGGAGACGAAGCCGTTCTCGACCATGCGGTCGATAACCCAGTTGCGGCGATCGGTGGCCCGGTTGCGCTCGCGGAAGGGGTTGTAGTTGGACGGCGCCTTCGGCAGAGCGGCGAGATAGGCGGCCTCCTGCACGTTCAGCTCGTCCACCGACTTGTCGAAATAGACCAGGGCCGCCGCGGCGATGCCGTAGGCGCCCATGCCGAGATAGATCTCGTTGAGATACAGCTCGAGGATGCGGTCCTTGGAATAGGCGCGCTCGATGCGCAGGGCGAGCAGGGCTTCCTTGATCTTGCGGTCGAGGCTGCGCTCGTTGGTGAGCAGGAAGTTCTTCGCCACCTGCTGGGTGATGGTGGAGGCACCCTGGGCGCGGACGTTCTTGCCGTAGTTCTGGGCGAGATTGAGCGCGGCGCGGAAGATGCCCGTGGGGTCGATGCCGCCGTGCTCGTAGAAATTCTTGTCCTCGGCCGACAGGAAGGCCTCGATCACGGAGCGCGGCACGGACTGGATGGGGATGTAGAGGCGCCGCTGCTTGGCATACTCCGCCACCAGCGCGCCGTCCGCCGCGTGGACGCGGGTCATCACCGGCGGCTCGTAATTCTGCAACTGGGAGTAGTCGGGCAGGTCCTGGGAATATTTCCAGACCAGATATGTCGCGCCAGCCGCGCCCGCCAGCAGAACCAGCGTCGCGAGCGCGAACAGGAAACCCAGGAACCTCAAAATCACCCGCATCTCGCAGCTTCCTCCCGCCGCAACCCGAGGGATGCCCGACGCCCCGCGCCTGAGTGGCGCAGTCGATACCGGATATCACCGCCCTTCGGGCCGCCTTGGCGCAGCCTGCCCAAACCCGACCTGAAACCCATCCTTGCCATAGCCCGCCTTGGCGCGGATGCGAAGCAGCTAGATTGAGGAACCCGCTGCCTCAAGGCAACCGTTCCCGACTGCCCTGCATCGGCCTTGACGTTAAGCCCTGTCTGGAACCGCTTTCGCTGTGGCATCCCGGGGGGACTCGCACGCGCACCGCTATGCGGGCGAAACGTGGCCTCTTCGCGACGGACGGGGAGCTTTCAGTGGACTTGCGTCTGGCTGGCACCCGAAATGAAAAGGGCCGCTCGAGGCGGCCCTTTCACAATCAGGAGACGTTCAGCGCTTTGCGTCCGGATGGCGTCAGCCACCGAACAGCTTGCGCTGCCACCAGCCCGAGCGGGGCTTGGCAGGGGGCTCGCTGGATTCGGCCGGCGCGGCGGGTGCTTCCGGCGCGGGGACGGGCTCTGCAGCAGCGGGGGCAGCCTCGGGCTCGGGCGCAGGGGAGGCCTCCGCAACAGCAGCGGGCGCCGCGGGCTCGGCCGGCGTTTCCGCCACCGGGGCGGCGACGCCGCTGTCCGTCAGGATGATCGGAGCCTTTTCGCGCACGGTGGAGCGCCGGCGCCGACGGGCGGCCTCGGGGCTTTCCGCCTCGGCGATCGGCTCGGGAGCGGCCACGGCGGCAGGCGCTGCTGCGGCCTCGGCCTTGGGCTCCGAAGGGGCCTCGGCGAAAGCCGGCGTGGCGTCGGTGGGCTCGGCAATTGCTGCGGGAGCTTCCGCCGCGGGGGGCTGATCCTCGTCGCTCTCCTCGGAGCCTTCGGCGTCGCCGTCCGCGCTCAGCGGCGCCTCGTCGTCCCGCTCGCGGCGATTGCGACGGCCGCCGCGGCGACCCCGGCGACGGCGACGGCGGTCGCCGTTCTCGTCGTCACCACGTTCGCCATCGGCGCGTTCATCCTCGCCGCGCTCCTCGTCGTCGTGCTCGTCTTCGTCGCGGGCGTTCTCATCGCGCTGACCATCGGCGGTGCCGTCCTGGGCTTCGGCGGTATCGGCGGAGGCGTCATCCTCCTCCTCGCCCTCGGAACCCTCGGCGCCTTCGCGACCTTCCTCGCGCTCACCCCGCCGCCGGCGGCGGCGGCGGCGGCGCTTGCGGCCGGCATCGTCGGACCGCTCGCCATTGCCTTCGGAGGCCTCGGCCTCGGCCTCGGTCTCGGCTTCCTCGACGATCTCCTCCTCATCCTCCTCGATGAAGTCTTCGTCGGGGAGGATGGAATCAGGCTGCACCACAGAGCTCGGCCGCGGCGCAGCGGGGGCGGGGGCGGCGAGATCGCCCTTCTCGATGATGAAGGGCTGGTGGCCGGTCACGCTCTCGTCCGCCGCGACGGAGAGGGTCACGCTGAAGCGCTCTTCCAGCTCGCGCAGATGGGCGCGCTTCTGGTTGAGCACGTAGAGCGCCACCTCGGTGCGGGTGCGGGCGATGAGATTGTGCGTCTGCGAGCGCAGCAGCTGCTCCTCCATTGCGCGCAGCAGCTGGAGCGAGACGGAGGCCGCCGAGCGCACGTGCCCGGTGCCGCCGCAGTGCGGGCAGACCTCGATGGAGCTTTCCAGCACGCCGGTGCGGATGCGCTGGCGCGACATCTCCAGGAGGCCGAAATGCGAGATGCGGCCGATCTGGATGCGGGCACGGTCGTTCTTGAGGCAATCCTTGAGCTTGCGCTCCACCGCCCGGTTGTTGCGCTTCTCCTCCATGTCGATGAAATCGATCACGATGAGGCCGGCAAGGTCGCGCAGGCGCAACTGTCGGGCGATTTCCTCGGATGCCTCGAGGTTCGTCTTGAGGGCGGTGTCCTCGATATGGTGCTCGCGGGTCGCCCGGCCCGAGTTCACGTCGATGGAGACGAGCGCCTCGGTGGGGTTGATGACGATGTAGCCACCGCTCTTCAACTGCACCACGGGGGAGAACATGGCATCGAGCTGCTGCTCCACGCCGTAGCGGGCGAAGATGGGCTGCGGCTCGCGGTAGGGCATCACCGACTTCGTGTGGCTCGGCATGAGCATGCGCATGAAGTCGCGCGCCTCGCGGAAGCCCTCCTCGCCGGCGACGTGAATGTCGTCGATGTCCTTGTTGTAGAGGTCCCGGATGGCGCGCTTGATGAGCGAACCTTCCTCATAGACGAGGCTCGGCGCGGAGGACGAGAGGGTCATCTCCCGCACCGTCTCCCACAGCCGCAGGAGATATTCGAAGTCGCGCTTGATCTCGGTCTTGGTGCGGTTGGCGCCTGCGGTGCGCAGGATGATGCCCATCCCTTCCGGCACCTCCAGGTCCTGCACCACTTCTTTCAGGCGCTTGCGGTCGACCGCATTGGTGATCTTGCGGGAGATACCGCCGCCACGCGCGGTGTTGGGCATCAGCACGGAATAGCGGCCGGCGAGGGAGAGGTAGGTGGTCAGCGCCGCGCCCTTGTTGCCGCGCTCTTCCTTGACCACCTGGACCAGCATCACCTGACGGCGGCGGATGACTTCCTGGATCTTGTAGCTGCGGGCGCGGCGCTGCGGCGCGCGCTCCGGCACCTCCTCGAGGGCGTCGTCGTCGGCGCCGAGGTGCTCGATTTCCTCTTCCTCGTCGATCTGGTCGACATCGCTGTCGTCCTCGTCGTCGTCCTCGTCCTTGTCGCGCTTGCGGTCGTTCCGGCGGCCGCGATGGCGACGGGAGCGCTGCCCATCCTCATAGCGCGTCTCGCGAGCGGAAACCTCCTCGGGCGCCTTGTCTTCCGAGGTCTCCTCGGCTTCCTCGTCGTCCTCGTCCCGATCCGGGTGGTCGTGCTCGTCCTCGTCGCTCTCGGCGACGTCGTCTTCCTCGTCGTCGTCACCGGCTTCCGTCTCACCGGCCTCGTCATCGCCGGCGGGCGCCGCGTCGCGCACGACAGCGCCACCCTCAAGGATCGGCGCGGAAACGCTCTCGCCCTCGGCGGCCTCGCGGCGGCGCGCGGCTTCTTCCTCGTCTGGCGCCTGTTCCTGGGGAGCGGGCAGGGGGGTGCCGAGGGGCGCGTCGATGGCGGCCTCGGCCACGGCGGCAGCCGCTTCCACCGCCTCGGCGGGGGCGACCAGGGCGCTCATCGGCTCGACATGGAACTCGGACGGAGCCGACACGGCCTCGGCCAGCGTCTCGGAACCGAACTCGGCGACCGAAGCGGTAGCGGTATCCCCGGCGGGCTCGGCCGGGTCAACGGCCTCGCCGGCCTCGAACGCGACCGCCTCCACCGTCTCGGCAGCGGCGCTGATGCTCTGGTCGGGCTGGGACCGCTTGGCGCGGCTGCGCTCGCGACGGCGATCCTTGAGGTCGGCCTCGTCCTCGGCCAGACGCGCGGCGCGCTCCTCTTCCTCGATCAGGGCGAGGCGGTCGGCGACCGGGATCTGGTAATAGTCGGGGTGGATCTCGCTGAAGGCGAGGAAGCCGTGGCGGTTGCCGCCGTATTCGATGAAGGCCGCCTGGAGAGACGGCTCCACGCGCGTCACCTTGGCGAGATAGATATTGCCCCGCAACTGCTTGCGGGATGCGGACTCATAGTCGAACTCTTCGACCCGGTTCCCGCGCACGACCACGACCCGGGTCTCCTCCGGGTGGGTCGCATCGATGAGCATCTTGTTGGCCATGGAAATCTCTCTTCACGGCGCCGGGAGCAATGCTCCGCGACGGCCGCGGCTCGACCCCTTCGGGCGCTGCCGCGACGCCGTTCTGGCGCCGGATGTGATGACGTGAGGAAGAAGGGGAGGCGCAGGTACGCCCAAGCGCGTCGTTCGCACGCTCGGGGGCGGGGCACACGGGAGCGCGCTCAGCGCGCATGTCGTGCGGGAAAAATTCCATGCCCTCGGTTACCCGCTCCTCGATGAAGGGTTCAGGCCGGGGCGGAGGCGGGCGCCTCGTTCCGGCCACGGTACACACTCGCCCGATTCCCCAGATCGTCCCCTCGCGGACCATCGGCGAAACTGGTTGCGAGGCATGCCGCCCGCGCCGTCCGGCGCTTGCCTAAGGGCCCTCGGTGACGGGGGAACGCCCCTGAGGATGCCGCCTTCGGCAATAGGGGATGCCTGAAACCGGGCTCTCGCATGCGCAGCGACCCGCCCGGATTTTCGACACGCCCTGCGGCAGCCGCGGCAACCGGGGCCGAAGAGCCTGTTCCGGAACGCGAACTGTGTACGGTTCCCTTCTTACCCGCCGGACTTCCCGCTTGGCAAGGATCATGCGTTCCGAACCGCGCGCCACGGGGCTATAACGCTGCGTCAACGCATCGTTTACGCGCGCCGCCTTATGCCTGCCCCTCTCTTGTGGCTCGCTTCGAAGCCCGCCCTGGGGGAGGGCGGCGCGAGGGTGGATTTGCGATGATCCGACGCCGGCCCGGCCCCGCCGTCCTGTCTTTTATCCCGGCGCGGAGCCATCTCGGCGCTGCCTGTTTCTTGGTCCTGTTCACTTTTGTGGCGCTCTTCAATGGTGCCGCGCGCGCCGAGGGGGAGGGGCAGGCGCTGGCGCGGGAGGTGCGGCTGGCCGGCGATGCCAAGCGCACGCGGCTCATCGTCGATCTCGATCGCGCCCCTGCTTTCCGGGCTTTCACCCTCGCCAACCCGCCCCGGGTGATTCTCGACCTTTCCGACGTGACGTTCGCCCTGAAGCCGGACGGCAGCCAGATGCGGCGCGGGCTGGTGAGCGCCTACCGATTCGGCGTCTTCGCGCCGGGCAAGGCGCGGATGGTGCTGGAGGCGACAGGCCCCGTCGCCATCGATAAGGCGTTCGTGCTCGATGCCGTGGACGATCAGCCGGCCCGGCTCGTGGTGGATCTGGTGAAGGCTGATCCTGATACCTTTGCCCGCTCTATCGCCACCGAGGCAGAGCAGCGCACCGCTCTACCGGCAGCCCCGGTAGCTCTCCCGCCGCCCGGCGATAGCCGCCCGGTCATCGTGATCGATCCTGGACATGGCGGCATCGATTCCGGTACGTCCGGCTATTCGGCCTTCGTCGAGAAGACCATCGTGCTGGAGACCGCTCTCGCGCTGCGTGACCGGCTGGAGAAGGCGGGTGGCTATCGCGTGGTCCTCACGCGCACGACCGACACCTTCGTCCCGCTCGCCGACCGGGTGGCCGTCGCCCGCGCCAACCGGGCCGACCTGTTCATCTCCATCCATGCCGATGCGCTGGCGCGGGGAGATGGCAGGGCGCGGGGTGCCAGCGTCTACACCTTGTCCGAGACGGCAAGCGATACCGAGTCCGCCCATCTGGCGGACAAGGAGAACAAGGCGGACCTCATCGCCGGTGTCGATCTATCCGAAGAAACGGACGAGGTGGCCGGCATCCTCGTGGATCTCGCCTACAGGGAGACGCGCAATTTCTCAGCCCTGTTCGCCCGCAGCCTGGTCGGCAGCATGAAGAGTTCAATCCGCATGCACGGCACGCCGCTGAAGTCCGCCGGCTTCCGGGTGCTTCGCGCCCACGACGTACCGTCCGTGCTGGTGGAGCTTGGCTACATGTCGAGCCCGGACGACCTCAAGCAGCTCACCTCCGAGGCCGGTCGCGACCGCATGGCCGATGCCATCGCGGCGGGTGTCACGCAGTTCTTCGACCGGCGGGGCGCGCCCGCCCCCGCTCGCTAGACGCACGCCGCCCCGGCTGCACGCATCGCGCGTGGCTGCGTCTCTTGTCGACAATGGCCCTTGCCCGCCGCCCCGGACTGAGTACCATGGAAAAGGGCGGCATCCGGCCAAGGTTCAAAACGATTTAACTCGCCGGCCTGCCACCACGCTCATTGAGCAAAAAGCGGACGAAGACGCCGCATTCCGTGTGGGAGGATTTTTGATGATCGACCGTCGTCGTGGCCTAGCGGCCGCGCTCGCCCTGCCGCTCGCCTTCGCGGCTGCATTTACCTTCGCCGCGCCGGCCAGCGCCCAGACCAAGCTCAAGTGGGCGCATGTCTACGAGCCGTCCGAGCCGTTCCACACCGCCTCCGTCTGGGCCGCGGGTGAGATCGCCAAGCGCACCAATGGCCGCTACCAGATCGATGTCTATCCCTCCTCGCAGCTGGGCAAGGAGAGCGATATCAACCAGGGCCTGACGCTCGGCACGGTGGACATGATCATCTCCGGCTCGAGCTTCGCCGGAAAGGCCTATCCGCCCATCGGCGTCACCTATTATCCCTATACCTTCCGGGATGCGAACCATCTGCTGGCCTATGCCAAGAGCGATGTCTTCAAGGATCTCGCCAAGGGCTACGAGGACAAGACCGGCAACCACATCGTCGCCGTCACCTATTACGGCGTGCGCCAGTCCACCTCGAACAAGCCGTTCAAGTCCTGCGCCGAGATGAAGGGCCTCAAGATCCGCGTGCCGGATGCCCCGGCCTATCTCGCCATGCCCAAGGCCTGCGGCGCCAACATCACCCCGATCGCCTTCGCCGAGGTCTATCTCGCCCTCCAGAACGGCACGGTGGATGCGCAGGAAAATCCGCTCACCACCATCGAGGCGAAGAAATTCTACGAGGTCCAGAAGAACATCGTGCTGACGGGCCACATCGTGGACCATCTCAACACGATCATCTCCGCCAACCTTTGGAAGAAGCTCTCGCCAGAGGATCAGAAGATCTTCACCGAGGTCACCCAGGAGGCCGCCGCCAAGGCCACGGCCGAGGTGGCGCAGCGGGAGAAGGAACTGCTCGACATCTTCAAGCAGAAGGGCCTGACCGTGGTGGAGGTGGACACGGACGACTTCCGCAACACCGTGATGAAGAACATCACCTTCGAGAGCTTCGGCTATCGCAAGGCCGACTGGGACCGCATCCAGGCCATCAAGAGCAATATGTGAGGCCGGGCGGGAGCGCTCGGCTCCCGCATCGTCAATGCCACGACGTTCGTCATGCCCCGGCTTGTCCGGGGCATCCACGGCGCCGCTCGGTCGGTTTTCGTGCCTGAGGCTCAGCTTTCGCCGAGACGTGGATCCCCCGGACAAGCCGGGGGATGACGACGGAGGGCGGGGCTCCGCTTTCTTGAATTTCCATCCGCGCACTTCTCCCCCATCCCGGACCCCTTCATGGCTCAGGAAGTCCACACCCGCGTTACCGGCGAGGAACTCGCCCATACGTTCGAGCAGCAGGAGGAGGTGGACCTTTCCGGCTACGCCTTCGAAGACTGGATCACCCTCGCCATCTTCTGGATCATGGCCGGGCTGGTGTTCACCCAGTTCTTCACCCGCTACGTGCTCAACGACAGTTTCTCCTGGACCGAGGAATTGGCCACCTATTGCCTCGTGGCGGTGGTGTTCATCGGCGCGGCCATGTGCGTGCGGCTCTCGCGGCACATCCAGGTGGACCTCATCTACCGCTTCATCCCGGAGCCGGCGGGACGGGTGCTGTCGCTGTTCGTGGACCTCGTGCGCACCGGCTTCATCGCCTACGGCGTGTGGCTGATGGTGCGCTACATCGCGCTCGTGGGCGACGAGCCCATGGTGATGGTCGATGCGCCCAAGAGCGTCGTCTACTACGCGGTCCTGTTCGGCTTCGTGATGATGCTCATCCGCTCGGTCCAGGTGGCCGTCGGCAACATCCGCCGCGGCTACAGCGTGCTTGAACGCCCCGAGGCGTTCGAAGGCACCTACGATCACAAGGGGGACTGAGCCATGTGGCTGCTCATCGGCGGGTTCCTCGTCCTGATGCTCTGCGGCGTGCCGGTGGCCATCGCCATGGCCGGGGCATCGCTGGTTTACATCCTCGTTTCCGGAACGGTGCCGGACGTTGTCATCGCCCAGCGTATGATCGCCGGCGTGGAGAGCTTCCCGCTGCTGGCGGTGCCGTTCTTCATCCTGGCCGGCAATCTCATGAACATCGCCGGCGTCACCGGGCGCATCTATGCCTTCGCGGTATCGCTGGTGGGCTGGATGCGGGGCGGGCTGGGGCAGGTGAACATCATCGGCTCGGTGATCTTCTCCGGCATGTCCGGCACCGCCATCGCGGACGCGGCCGGGCTCGGCACCATCGAGATCAAGGCCATGAAGGATCATGGCTATTCCACCGAGTTCGCGGTCGGCGTCACCGCCGCCTCGGCGACGCTGGGGCCGATCATTCCGCCGAGCCTGCCGTTCGTCATCTACGGGATGCTGGCCAACGTCTCCATCGGCGCGCTCTTCCTCGGCGGCGTGGTGCCCGGGGTGGTGATGACGCTGCTGATGATGGGGACGGTGGCCTATTTCGCCCGCCGCAACGGCTGGGGCTCGGATGCCGCGTTCAACTGGAGGCAACTGCTCTCGGCCAGCGTCGAGGTGGTGATCGTGCTGGCATTCCCGGCGGCGGTCTATGTGATGATCGCCCTCGGGCTCTCCACCAACCAGGCCGTGCTCATCGCGCTCGCGGTGCTCGTGGCGCTCGACTGGTACTTCGACTTTTCCGCCGTCATGGCGCTGATGACGCCGGTGATCCTCATCGGCGGCATGACGCTCGGCTGGTTCACGCCCACCGAGGCGGCGGTCGCGGCGGTGATCTGGTCGCTCTTCCTCGGCCTCGTGCGCTACCGCTCCATGACGCTGAAGACGCTGGCGAAGGCGACCTTCGACACCATCGAGACGACGGCTTCGGTGCTGTTCATCGTCACCGCGGCGTCCATCTTCGCGTGGCTGCTCACCGCCAGTCAGGCGGCGCAGATGCTCTCCGACGCCATCCTCGGCTTCACCCAGAACAAATGGGTGTTTCTGGCGCTCGCCAACCTGCTGATCCTGTTCGTGGGCTGCTTCATCGACACCATCGCGGCCATCACGATTCTCGTGCCCATCCTCTTGCCCATCGTGCTCAAGCTCGGCATCGACCCGATCCATTTCGGGCTCATCATGACGCTGAACCTGATGATCGGGCTGCTGCACCCGCCGCTGGGCATGGTGCTGTTCGTGCTGGCGCGGGTGGCGAAGCTCTCGGTGGAGCGCACCACCATCGCCATCCTGCCCTGGCTGGTGCCGCTGATGATCGCGCTTCTCGCGATCACCTACATCCCCGGCCTTACCCTCTGGCTGCCACACGCCATGGGGCTGGGCCGCTGACGAGGGGCTGGGGGGCGGGTCAGGCGCCCGTCCGTCCCTCGGGGGCGGACGGGGTGATGACGCGGCGGCCTTCCTCGGCCTTGTAATAATACTGGCTCGCCACCAGCCACCCCTTCAACGGTCGGAGGGGTGGTATGCAGGTGAGTAGCAAGAGCGGCAGCGTGGTCACGAGGTGAACCCAGTAGGGTGCCTGATAGGCCACCTCCAGCCAGATCGCGAACAGCACCGCCGGCACGCAGGCGAAGCACATGACGAAGAAGGCCGGCCCGTCCGCCGGATCGGCGAAGGAATAGTCGAGGCCGCAGACCTCGCAGGCCGGGGCAATGGTCAGGAAGCCATTGAAAAGGTGGCCCTCGCCGCAGCGGGGGCAGCGGCCTCGCACGCCCGTGGACAGGGGCGAGAGATGCGGCCAATGCTGTTCGTTCATGATATCTCCCGGGCCGGTTGGGGCTTCCGCCCGTCCGGCGTCACGCGGGTCTGGCGATGGTTCGCCGGCGCAGTGTGCTCCCGTGAGGTAAGTTTCCGCGCCCCTACCCGCAAGTGAGAGCGAGTCGCAGCGGCACCAGGCCGCATCCCTGCCGACGCAGGGGGTGACAGGCGGGCGGGCTCCAGCTATTCGGCTTTAAGGAAGGGCGACCCAAGGGAACGCGGCACGAGAAGCGGGGCGGGGCATGGATATCGTTTTCGTCGGTGCCGGGCTCGCCAACTGCCTGCTCGCCGCCCGCATCGCCCAGCGTCGCGGCCGGGTCCGCATGCTTCTGCTGGAGGCGGGCGAGAGCGTCGGCGGCAACCACAGCTGGTCGTACCATTCCAGCGATTTCGAGCGCATGCAGCATGCCTTCCTCAGCCCGTTCCGCGCCCATGTGTGGATGGGGAACGACGTGCATTTCCCCGCCTACTCCCGCATCCTCAAGGGCCACTACGGCACCGTCACGTCCGAGCGCCTGTCGCAGGTGATGCACGAGCGGCTGCACACCTCCATCCGCCTGAACGCCAGGGTCGCCCATGTGGCGGCGGACCACGTCGTTCTCGCCGGCGGAGAGCGGATCGACGCGGGAGCGGTGATCGACGGGCGGGGGCAGGTGCCGTCCCGGCATCTCGACCTCGGGTTCCAGAAATTCATCGGCCAGGAGGTGCAGCTTGCCCGGCCACACGGCCTCGCCCGGCCCATCATCATGGATGCGCGGGTGGAGCAGATCGATGGCTATCGCTTCGTCTACGTGCTGCCGCTCGATCCGCAGACGCTGCTGATCGAGGATACCTATTATTCCGACGGTCCCGAGCTGCCGGCCGACACCTTGCGGCGCCGCGTCAAGGCCTATGCCGCCGCGCAGGGCTGGGAGATCGAGCATGTGGTGCGCGAGGAGGAGGGCGTCCTGCCCATCGCTCTAGGCGGGGACATCGGTGCCTTTCTGGCCGAGGCGCCGCCCGGGGTGGCGCGCGTCGGGCTGCGCGCCGCGCTGTTCCACCCCACCACGGGCTATTCCCTGCCGGATGCGATGGAACTCGCCGACCTCGTGAGCGAGCTGCCGGACCTCTCCGGCCCGGCCCTTTCCGCCTTCGTGCGCGACTATGCGCGCAAGCGGTGGGACAGCCGCGGTTTTTTCCGGCTGCTCAACAGGATGCTGTTCCGCGCCGCCGCGCCGGATCGCCGCTATGCCATCCTTGAGCGCTTTTATCGCTTGCCCGAAGACCTGATCGCGCGCTTTTACGGGGATCGCCTGACCTTCAAGGACAAGGCACGCATCCTCACGGGCCGCCCACCCGTATCGGTGCTGAAGGCCATTTCCTGCCTGCCCGAGACGAAAGCCGCCACCGGTTCCTGATGATGCTTGATGCCACCACGTCCCCCCGCCGCGCCGCCGTCATCGGGTCCGGCTTCGGCGGTCTCGCCCTTGCCATCCGCCTGCAGGCCGCCGGCATCGCCACCACCGTCTTCGAGCAGCGGGACAAGCCCGGCGGCCGGGCCTATGTCTATGAGGACAAGGGCTTCACCTTCGATGGTGGCCCAACTGTCATCACCGACCCGTCCTGCCTCGAAGAGGTCTACGAGGCCGCGGGCCGGCGCCTCTCCGACTACGTGGACCTGATGCCGGTCTCGCCCTTCTACCGCCTCTTGTGGTCGGACGGCCGGCAGTTCGATTACCTGAACGATCAGGCGGCCCTCGATGCCCAGATCGCCGCCTTCAACCCGGCGGACGTGGAAGGCTACCGGCGCTTCTTCGCTTATTCCAAGGCGGTGTTCGAGGAGGGCTACCTCAAGCTCGGCGCCGTGCCGTTCCTGAGTTTCTCGGACATGATGAAGGCCGGCCCGCAGCTGGCGAAGCTCCAGGCGTGGCGCTCGGTCTATTCCATGGTGTCGAGCTTCATCAAGGACGAGCACCTGCGGGAAGCCTTCTCCTTCCACTCGCTGCTGGTGGGCGGAAACCCCTTCTCCACCTCGTCCATCTACGCCCTCATCCATGCGCTGGAGCGCAAATGGGGCGTGTTCTTCCCCCGCGGCGGCACCGGCGCGCTGGTGCGCGGTATGGTGAAGCTGTTCACCGATCTCGGCGGCACGATCCACCTCTCGGCCAAGGTGGACGAGATCGTGGTCGAGGGCGACCGGGCGACCGGCGTGCGCGTCGGCGGCGAAATGCGCCCGTTCGATCTCGTCGCCTCCAACGCGGACGTGGTGCACACCTACGCCCACCTCATGCGCAACAGCGCGCGCGGGAAGGCGGAGGGGGCCAAGCTCGCGAAGAAGCGGCATTCCATGTCGCTGTTCGTCATCTATTTCGGCGCCAACCGCACATGGGATCATCTGCAGCACCACACGGTGCTGTTCGGCCCGCGCTACCGGGGCCTCGTGAACGAGATCTTCAGCGGCCCGGATCTGCCGGAGGATTTCTCCCTCTATCTCCACGCGCCGACCGTGACCGACAAATCGCTGGCGCCCGAGGGCTCCACCGCCTTCTACGTGCTCTCCCCCGTGCCGCACCTCGGCAAGGCTGAGATCGACTGGGAGGTGGAGGGGCCGAAGTATCGCGACCGCATCCTCGGCCATCTCGAGCAGCGCCTGCTGCCGGGGCTGAAAGAGAGCCTCGTGACCACGCGCATCCTCACCCCCTTCGGCTTCCGGGACGAGCTTTCGGCCCATCTCGGTTCGGCCTTCTCGGTGGAGCCGATCCTCACCCAGTCGGCGTGGTTCCGGCCGCACAATCGCGACGACAAGATCGGTAACCTCTATTTCGCCGGCGCCGGCACCCATCCGGGCGCGGGCGTTCCGGGGGTGGTGGGCTCGGCCAAGGCGACGGCTGGCCTCATCCTCGAAGACCTCGGCATCGCCACCCGGTCCCCCGCATGAGCGGGACGGACGCCGCTCCGGACGTGGTGGGCGCGAGCGAGGAGGCCATCGCCAAGGGCTCCAAGAGCTTCGCCGCTGCCGCCCGCCTGTTCGCGCCCCGCATGCGCGAAGATGCGGTGATGCTCTATGCATGGTGCCGCCACTGCGACGACGTGGTGGACGGGCAGGAGCTTGGCCACGGCCGCATCGCGAGCGCCCAGACGCCGGCCGAGCGGCTCGACGCCTTGTTCGAGGAGACGCGCCGGGCCTATCGCGGCGCGCCGTCTTCCCATCCCGCCTTCGCCGCCTTCGCCGAGGTGGTCAGCCGCAACGACATTCCCGAGCGCCATCCCCTCGATCTGCTCGAGGGCTTCCGCATGGATGTGGAAGGCCGCCGCTACGACACGCTCGATGACACGCTCACCTACTGCTACCACGTGGCCGGCGTGGTGGGGGTGATGATGGCGCTGATCATGGGCGCGCGGGACGAGGTGGTGCTGGACCGGGCGAGCGACCTCGGCCTCGGCTTCCAGCTCACCAACATTTCCCGCGACGTGATCGAGGATGCCGGCATCGGCCGCATCTATGTGCCGGGCACGTTCCTCGACATGGAAGGCGTGCCCGAGACGGAGATCGCCGCGCCCGGACACCGCGCCGCCGTCGCCGCCGCCGTCGCGCGGCTCCTGGATGTGGCGGAGCCCTATTACGAACAGGCCGTGATCGGCATGGGCGCGCTGCCGTTCCGCGCCGCCGCCGCCGTGGGCGCCGCCCGCTGCGTCTACCGCGCCATCGGCACCGAGGTGCGACGGCGCGGGCCGAAGGCGTGGGATGCGCGTGTCTCCACCACCAAGGCGCAGAAGATCGGCTACCTGATGCAGGGCATCGGGCTTGCCCTCTCGACCCGCCGCAGCGGACCGCAGCCGCCGCGCCCGAAGCATTTGTGGACGCGGCCGCGATGACCCATTTCGCCGTCGTCGCCCCGCCGCTGCCGGGGCATTACAACCCATTGCTGGTGCTGGCGCGCGAACTCGGCGCGCGGGGCCATCGCGTCACCTTCGTCCACATGGTGGATGCGGCGCGGCTGGTGAAGGGCAAGGGGGCGGACTTTGCTGCGGTGGGCACGCGCGATTATCCCGCTGGCGCCCTCGACGCCTATGTGAACCGCCTCGCCAAGCCCACGGGGCTGTTCGGCCTTCTCGGTACACTGCGCGCGACCGCCGCCCAGACGGACATGCTGTGCCGCGATCTGCCCGGCGTGCTGCGCGACATCGGTGCTGACGCGGTGATCGCCGACCAGACGGAGGCGGCGGGCACCTTGGTCGCGCGCCACCTGGGCCTGCCTGTGATCTCCACCGCGACCGCGCTGCCGCTCAATCGCGAGGTGGGCGTGCCGCCGCCCTTCGTGCCGTGGCCGTATGAGGAAGGCGAGAAGGCGCTCGTCCGCAACAAGGGCGGCTATCGCGTGACGGATTTCCTCATGTCGCCCATGCGCAAGGTGCTGGCGCGGCACGGCGCGACCTTCGGGCTGGATCCGTTCGCCGACGGCGGTTTCTCATCGCTCTTGACCGTGGCGCAGATGCCGAAGGGGCTGGACTTTCCCCGCACCGAGCTGCCCGCCACCTTCCATTACGGCTCCGCCTGGCGCGATGCCGCCGCCGTACCCGCTGCGACCGCACCGCTGCCGGAGGCCGAGGGCAAGCCCCTGGTGTTCTGCTCGCTGGGCACCCTGCAGGGCGCGCGGGCCGATCTGTTCCGCAAGGTGGCGCTGGCGGCGCGGGAGGTGGGCGTGCGTCTCCTCATCGCCCATGGCGGGCTTCTGTCGCAGGCCGAGGCCGCGCGGCTCGCTGAGCTTGCAGAGGTGCGCGCGTTCGTCCCCCAGCAGGAGGTGCTGAAGCGATGCGCGGCGGCGGTGCTCCATTGCGGCATGAACACGGTGCTCGATGCCATGGCCGAGGGCGTGCCGCTGGTGGCCATGCCCATCGCCTTCGAGCAGCCGGCCACGGCCGCGCGCCTCGCCTATGCGGGCGTTGCCGAGGTCGTGCCCGCCGGCCGTGCCAGCCAGAAGCGCCTGACCGCCGCGCTGCGGGCCGTGCTGGAGCAGCCCCGCTATCGCGAGAACGCCCGGCGGATCGCGGCCGAGATGGCACAGGGGCGCGGTGTGACCGATGCCGCCGATCTCATCGAGGCGGCGGTGGTCAGGCCCGCACTTCTGACCGCCTGAGTCGATAGAGCACCTGCCGGCGCAGGGGATGGCCCGGCGGCGTGGACGGCAGGTCGAAATCGCCGCTCTCGTCCCGCGCCATGCCGAGCCGCTCCATCACCGCCCGCGAGCGCAGGTTCGCCGGCACGGTGATGGCGACGATCTCTTCCAGTCCCAGAGGCGCGAATCCGAAGTCCAGCGCCGCCCGCGCCGCCTCGGTGGCGTAGCCGTGGCCCCAGAATGCCGGATCGAACCGCCAGCCGATCTCCACCGCCGGCGTGAAGTGCTCCGTGTAGGGCACATGGACGAGCCCGCAATAGCCGGCGAAGTCGATGACGCCAGGCACCTCCACCACCCACAGGCCGAAGCCGTGCCGCGCGAAATGCGCCTCGGCCCGCTCCGCCACTGCATCGCTGGCGGTTCGGTCGGCGATCGGCATCAGGAATTCCATGGTGCGCGGATCGGACTGCATCGGCCACAGGGCATCGCGGTCGGATGGTCGCCACGGGCGCAGCAGAAGGCGGTGCGTCTTGAGCGTCGGCGCGCTCATGATGGCCGTCTCATGCACCCTCGATCAGCGCGCGCAGGCGGTCGGCGGCTGCGGTGGAGAGGAGGGGGCGGCCTTCCAGGGTCGCCACGGAGCGGATGCCGAGCGCGGAGGTGAGCAGGATTTCATCCGCCGCTGCGATGTCGTCCACCGTCAGAGGCCGCTCCGAAGCCCCGGCGGCGATCACCTCCGCCCGCATCACGCCGGGCAGGACGCCCTCGGACAAAGGCGGCGTCACCAGCACCCCGTCGATGACCGCGAACAGGTTGGCGATGGAAGTCTCGGCCACGCCGTCGCGCGTGTTGAGCAGGATGGCGTCATCCACGCCCCGCCGCGCCGCTTCCTGCCGCGCGAGGATGCCGTCGAGATAGTTCAGCGATTTCACATGCGCCAGCGGCGAGCGATCGTTGCGACGGGTACCCTGCGCTATAACGAGCCGCGCGGGAGGCAAAGGCGGGGAGAGCGGCGCTGCGGTCATGACGAGGGTGGGCTTCGGCTCGGCCCGCGGCAGCACGCCGCGCGGGCCGGGACCCCGGGTGAGGGTGAGGCGCAGCACACCTTCCGACAGGCCATTGGCCTCGGCGGTCTGCGCCAGCGCCGTGCCAAGGTCGAGGGCCGGCAACGGTATCCCCAGCACGCCCGCGCCGGCAGCGAGCCGGGCCAGGTGCGCCTCGACACGCAGCACCCTGCCGCCCTTTATCCTCAGCGTCTCGAACAGTCCGTCGCCCAGCGTGAAGCCGCGATCGAACGGGGAGACGGACGCATCTGCCTCCTCCACCAGCCCGGTGCCGAGGAATAGCTTCATGTACCGTCCCCCGAGAGCGCGCGCAGCATTGGCGAGAGCTTGACGAGGCTTTCCTCATACTCGTCCGCCGGGTCGGAATCCGCGACGATGCCGCCGCCCGCCTGGGTCAGCAGCGTGTCGCCGCAGCGGGTGATGGTGCGGATGACGATGGAGGAATCCATCGCTCCGTCGAAGCCGATCCACGCCACCGAGCCGCAATAGACCCCGCGCGGGGAGGGCTCCAGCTCGTGGATGATCTCCATGGCGCGGATCTTCGGCGCCCCGGTGATGGAGCCGCCGGGGAAGCAGGCTTTCAGCAGGTCCACCGGGCCGAGACCGGGCTTCAGCCGGCTGTCGATGACCGAGACGAGATGGTGGACGCTGGCGAAGGTCTCCAGCCCGCACAGGACCGGCACCTTCACGCTGCCCACCTCCGACACGCGCGAAAGATCGTTGCGCATCAGGTCCACGATCATCAGGTTTTCCGCACGGTCCTTCACCGAGGCGAGGAGGGCGTCGGCGAGCGCCCTGTCCTCGGCGGGATCGGCGCTGCGGCGGCGGGTGCCCTTGATGGGGCGCGTCTCCACCCGCCCATCGGAGGTGAGGGAGAGGAAGCGCTCGGGGGAGGCGGAAAGCACCGCGAGGTTGTCCCCGGCACGCAGGAAGGCGGCGAAGGGGGACGGGCTCAACGCGCGCAGGCGGGTGTAGAGGGCAAGGTCGGTGAGGCCTTCCGGCACCCTCGCCCGCATCTGGTGCGTGAGGTTGGCCTGGAAGATGTCGCCGGCGCGGATGTACTCGATCACCCGCGCCACTTCCGCCTCCACTTCCGCGCGCGGCTGGTCGGGCGTGAACGTGCCGGTGCGGCTGAAATCGGCGGCGGGCGCCGCTGCGGGCGCGGTGGCCAGCCGGTCGAACAGCTCCTGCGCGCGGCGCTGGGCCCGAGCCTCGGCGGCGTCGCCAGTCTCCGGCCGTCCGTTGGAGACGATGAAGGCGCGCTTTTCCAGCCGGTCGAAGGCAAGGATGGCGTCGTAGAGGCCCATGGCCATTTCCGGCACCGCCGGATCGGCGGGGCGGGCCGGGGGCAGGCGCTCCAGATGCCGGCCGAGCTCATAGCCGAGATAGCCCATGGCCCCGCCGAGGAAGGGCACGGGGGCGGAGGAGGGGCCGAGGCAGGGCGGCAGGTCGCCGGGATTGAGCGCGCGCGCGAGCACGTCGAACGGCGTTCCGGGCACGAAAGCACCGTTCAGCCGGACGCCATCCGCGCCGGAGGTGATGAAGGCATAGGGATCCGCGCCGATATAGGACCAGCGCGCCCGCACGTCGCCCTCCGCCGCGCTGTCGAGAAAGGCGCATTGGGGGGCGTCGGCGAAGGCCTGGAACGCGGCGAACGGGTCGCGGTACGGAATTTCAACGATAAGCACGGGGGCGACCGATTCAGAACGCTTCGGTCCCACCATGGCGCCATGGCGCCTCCGGGGCAATCCGCGCGGGCGAGACGACGCAGGCTCCGCCGCGACGCCCGGCCGCTGCGGCCTCCCCCCGATCCGCGACTCCGGCCGCGGATGGCGGTGTGTCGGGCCTATCCGAACCCGCTCACGCCGCCTTTGCAAACGGCGGCTGGTCCTCCGGCTGCTCCGCCTGCGTGGCGTTCAGCAGCTTGGACTGGACGATCTCGGCGACCGCGACCAGTTCGGTGCTCCAGGCGAGAGCCGATTGCTGGAGGAAAGCCGCCTCGCGGGTGACGAAGGCGGAGGGGTTCTGCTCGCGCGAGAGCTGGCCGAGAAGCTCCACCTGCTCCTGCACCTGCCGGCCGACGAACTGCTGCAGGTGCGTGCTGACCGCGACCGGGCAGTCGAAGAACAGGTTCTTCCATGCGGTCACCGGCCAAGCCATGGGTGGCGTGGCCGGTGACAGCGCGCGGGCGAGACCCTGGAACATCACTGAGTCGTTCATGTCCATTTCTCCCGTCTGACGATGACCCCCGGACCTGAGCACCCCCCAGCGCCCATTGGAAATACCGTTTCACGGATGTGAGACTTCGGCGTTGCGGAAGGTCAAATGCCTTGCGCGCCGGATCGGGGAAAATCACATTTCCACGCGTCGCCCCTCGGGCGACATCATCATCGCACTCCGCCGGCCCGCTGCCTATGGTTGCGCCAGCCCGGCGAAGGGCGAAACAGGCTTCCGTCAACGCATCGTGATGTCCGCGCTCGGGACGGAGCCACAGGCCGCAAGGTCGGGGAGAAGACAACATGACCCAGTTGCCGCACGGCTTCCGTCAGATCCGCATGGAGCTTGCCCGTGAGAAGGGGCATCCGGACGGCGCCCGCAATCACGGCTACAGCTTCGTGGCGCCCCTCGACAGCGCCGGCCGCATCGATGCGGCGGAGTGGGCGAAGCACCGCGACAGCTGCCGCGTGGTGAAGTTCCGCCCGGACGAGGCGGATGAGGTGGGCCATCTGGTGCGTCGCCCGGGCGGCAGCTGGGCGTTTCGCTATGACATTTCCGGTACGGACGATGACGAGGCCGGCTACCGCTTCGGCGACGAGCGGTTCGAGGTGGGGGAATATGTCTCCGTCCATGAGGACGATGAGATGCACACCTTCCGGGTGGTCTCGGTGATCTGAAGGGGGCAGGCGGTCCGCCCGTCGGGGCGGACCGCGGGTTTGTCAGTAGCTCTTGTATTCGGCCGTGCCCTTGGAGAGGGCAAACTCCTCCTCCGGCGAAAGCACCAGCTTGTGCCGGCCCCAGAGGCCGAAGTAGGCGATGCCGGCCGCGAACCAGAGGGCCACGCCGATCACGCCGTTCCGGTAGATGGGATCGGAGAGCTGAAACCAGATGGTGATGATGGCGATCACGATGGTCGCCACCGCGCCGGGGACGCCGAACGGGCTCTTATAGGGCCGCTCGATGTGCGGCATGTTCTTCCGCATGAGGATGAACGATACCGCCTGCATCACGTAGGAGAGCATGGCGCCGAACACCGCCATGTTCAGCAGCGTGCCGCCGATGGCCGCCGCGCCCGCTTCCGCCCCCAGCGCGAACCAGATGCCGAGCATGATGACGAGGCCCACCAGCGCCCCGGCCACCATGGCCACGTGCGGCGTCTTGCGTCCGCCATGGGTGACGGAGAGGCCCCGCGGGAAGTAGCCGGCGCGGGAGAGCGAATAGATCTGCCGGCCCTGCGCATAGATGATGGTGTGGAACGAGGCGATCAGCCCGATCACCGCCACCAGCGCGAGGAGCTTGGCGAGGCCGTCGCCATAGATGGCCTTGAAGCCGTCCAGCAGTGGCTCCAGCGAGGTGGAGAGGCCGAAGGCGCCGTTGGCCACCGAGGAATTGAGCCACAGAATCATGAAGGCGGAGACGATGAGCGTCGCCATGCCGGCCATGATTCCCCTGGGCATGTCGGTCTTGGGGTCCACCGATTCCTCGGCCGCCAGCGGCAGTTGCTCGATGGCGAGGAACAGCCAGACGGCGAAGGGCAGCGCCGCTAGCGCGCCGCCGATGCCGAAGGGCAGGAATGGCCCGTCGCCGTTGGGCAGCTCCACCGCCGCGCCATCCGGACCGACGCCGATGTTCAGGGCCCAGCGGGAGAAGTTGGCCACCGGAAGGGCGCTGACCCAGAAGGCGACGAGGCAGGCCAGCGCTGCCAGCGTCACCACCAGCGTCACGCGGAAGGAGAGCTCCACGCCGGCGATGTTGAGGCCCACGAAGATGATGTAGCCGAAGATCCAGTAGACCGGCTGGAAGGCGGGCGGGGTGCCGAAGATGGAGCCCATGTAGGATCCGATGAAGGACACCACCACCGCGGGCGTGATGACATATTCCACGTTCTCGCACAGGCCGGTGACGAAGCCGCCCCACGGCCCCATGGTGGTGCGCGCGAAGGAATAGGCGGCGCCCGTGTGGGGCAGGGCCGGCGACATCTCGGCGATGGAGAAAGTGAGGCCGAGATACATGATGGCGATGATGACCGCCGCGATGAACATGCCGCCCCAGCCGCCCGAGGCAATGCCGAGGTTCCAGCCCGAGAAATGGCCGGAGATGACCGCCCCCACGCCCAGTGCCCAGAGCGACCAGACGCGCGCGTGCCGCTTGAGGGCCCGCTGTTCGAAGTAGGTTACGTCCACCGTGGTGTAGGTGACGCCGGATTTGCTGCCTTCGGCCATGCCCAGCCCTCCGTGCGCGGTCGATCCCGCCAGACCAGGAATAAAAGCAAGTTCAAAGCCAGATCAGTATATTACGTTACGTCAAGTCAGTGTTGGCGCCAGTTTCAGGGGTGGAATTCCCGCTTCGAGCAGCAGATCGCTCTCGTCCTTCAGCTCGACGCCGCTGACCTGCCGCGCGAATGCTTCGCGAACGTGCCAGGCCAGCTTGAAGGCGGCCAGATCATAGGCAAGGCCCTCGGGGCGCACATTGGAGATGCAGTTGCGCTCCGCGTCCGAGCGTCCCGGCCTGGGGCTGAACGTGAGGTAGAGGCCGAGGCTGTCGGGGGAGGAGAGGCCGGGCCGCTCCCCCACCAGGAGCGCCACGGCGCGGGCCTTCAGCAAATGCCCAACCTCGTCGCCCAGGGCCACCCGCGCCTGAGAGGCGATCACCACCGGTGCGGTGGTCCATCCGGCATCGGCGATGCGGCCCTTCAATGCCGCAAGGAAGGGGCGGGTGTGGGCGTGGACGGCGGCGGAGGAGAGCCCGTCCGCCACCACGAGCGCGAGGTCCACCGGCGCGCCTGCCGACGCTGCGAGGCGGGCGCGGCTCCCGTCCGAGAGCCGGCGGCCAAGGTCCGGCCGGCGCAGATAGACGTCGCGGGCCGCCGCCGCGCTTTCTGCGCGCAGGGTGGCAAAGCCGAGGGCGCGGACCTCCTCCTCCACCCGATCCGCATCGAACGGCGTGTGAACGGCATCGCGCGCCTGCGCATGGGCGAGGGCGAAACGGAGCACCTCCTCCGTGGGCAGGCTCGCACCCGTGCGGCCCAGCGCGATCCGGGCCGGCGTGTGGCGCGCGAGCTTCAGCCAGGGGTCGCGCTCGATCATGCGGCGCGCTCCGCCACATAGCCCAGCAGGGGATTGCGGGCGTCGGCCGGCAGCAGGCGCCCGTCCGTGCCGGTGATGTCCATCTTCTCCAGCCACGCCTCGAACTCCGGCGCGCGCTTCAGCCCCAGCACCTCGCGGATGTAGAGCGCATCGTGGAACGACGTGGACTGGTAGTTCAGCATCACGTCGTCGGCGCCGGGAATGCCCATGATGTAGGTGACGCCCGCCACCCCGAGCAGGGTGAGCAGCGTGTCCATGTCGTCCTGGTCGGCCTCGGCGTGGTTGGTGTAGCAGACGTCCACGCCCAAAGGCACGCCGAGCAGCTTGCCGCAGAAATGATCCTCCAGCCCGGCGCGGATGATTTGCTTGCCGTCATAGAGATATTCCGGGCCGATGAAGCCGACCACGGTGTTCACCAGCAACGGATCAAAGGCGCGGGCGACGCCGTAGGCGCGCGCCTCGAGCGTCTGCTGGTCCACCCCGTGATGCGCCCCGGCGGAGAGGGCCGAGCCCTGCCCGGTCTCGAAATACATGGCATTCTGCCCCACCGTGCCGCGCTTCAGCGACCGCGCCGCATCGGTGCCCTCGGCGAGCAGCTTGAGGTCGATGCCGAAGGAGCGGTTCGCGCCCTCCGTGCCGGCGATGGACTGGAACACGAGATCCACCGGCGCACCATGATCCATCAGGGCGATAGCGGTGGTGATGTGGGTGAGCACGCAGCTTTGGGTGGGAATGTCGAAGCGCGTGATGATCTCGTCCATCAGCTTCAGCAGCCGGTCGATCACCGGCACGCTGTCGGAGGCAGGGTTGATGCCGATCACCGCGTCGCCGCAGCCATACAGCAGCCCGTCGAGGATGACGGCGGAGACACCGGCCGCGTCGTCGGTGGGGTGGTTGGGCTGGAGGCGCACCGCCATGGTGCCGGGCAGGCCGATGGTGTTGCGGAAGCGCGTCACCACCCGGCACTTGCGGGCGGCGAGGATCAGATCCTGGTTGCGCATGATCTTGGAGACCGCCGCCGCCATCTCCGGCATCAGGCCGGGGGCAAGCGCGGCCAGAACTTCCGGCGTCGCGGCTGGCGACAGCAGGAAGTCGCGCAGGTCGCCCACCGTCATGGCGGAGACCAGTGCGAAGGCCGCGTTGTCGTGGCTGTCGAGGATGAGGCGGGTCACCTCGTCGCCCTCGTAAGGCACCAGCGGCTCGGCGAGAAAGGTCTTGAGTGGCAGGTCGGCGAGGCACATGCGCGCCGCGACGTTTTCCTCGGCGGTGGCGGCGGCGATGCCCGCGAGCATGTCGCCGGAGCGCGGCGGAGTCGCCTTGGCCATCAGGTCCTTGAGGTCGGAGAAGACGAACGACTTCGCTCCGATGCGATGGACATGAGCCATGGCGCGCTCCGATCGGGCGGGCGCGGCGCATCTGCCGCGTCCTCAGGCCCTAGCGATAAGCAACAAATATGCCCTTTGGGAAAGTCCTGTCTATTTCGGCACGCCGTTGATGACGAACAGCGCGTTGAGGAACTGGTCGGGCGGGAACTTGCCGAAACTTTTGGCATAGATGTCGCGGATGCGGTCGGTCCGGTAGAGGTCGGCGAGGGTGGTGTCCACCAGAAGGCGGAACGTCTGGTCGCCGCGGGGCAGCCCCAGCGCATAGGTTTCGAACGTGAAATACTGATCCGAGAGGCTCAGGCGGCTGCCGAACGCGGTGTTGGCGATGAGATAATTGAGGATGCCGCGGTCGCCGAAATAGGCGTCGAGCTTGCCGTCGGCCAGTTGCTTGAGGCCGTCCGGATGGTCCGTCACGGTGACGATGGTGGCGGTGATGCCCATCTGCGAAAGGGTGGCGCGCAGCGTTTCCTCGGTCGTGGTGCCCTTGAGCACGCCGACCTTTTTGCCGCGCAGCTCCTCCAGCCCCTTCACCGCCGAACCGCGCGTAACCACGCCCGCGCCGTCGAGGAACGTGGGCAGGGAGAAGTCCACCAGTGCCCGCCGCGACATGGTCATGGATGTGGGCTCGCACAGGATGTCGATCCGCCCGTCGCGCACCGCCTCGAAGCGGTCTTCGGCGGAGACCTTCACATAGTCCACCGCCATGTTCGGCAGTTTGAGGGAGCGCTTGAGGGCGTCCGCCACCTCGCGGCAGAGATCCACGATATAGCCGGAGGGCTGGCCGTTGCTGGCCGCATAGGAATAAGGCGGCGCGAACTGGCGATAGCCGATGCGGAAGGGCTCTCCCTTGGTGAGGCGATCCAGCGTCTGCGCGCCGGCCGGAACTGCGAGCGCGGCGAGGAGAAGGGCGGCGACCGTCGCGCCTCGCGCGCCCGTGGTCCTGATGCTGGCGTGAAACGCCGCAGCGATCGCCAAACCGATAATTGCCCCCAGACCCGCCCGCATATCCGCCCCCGTGTCCGCCGCCTCCCGCGGATCCCTTCCGCCGATCTTGCCCGGCCCGCCCGGCGCGGCCAAGGACTTCCGTGCACGGACCGGATAGGTCGGCGCGCATTGTGGCGCGAAAGCAACCCCTCCGCCTTCGCGCGAAGCGTTCGGTCGTCTCCCCTTGCAACTGGCGCCTATTTCACGCGCGGCGAGCGAACCGGATGAGGCGCCGCATCAACGGCAGAGCGGCGGACCCGCTCCGCGAAGCGCGCCACGGCGTCCTGCTCCAGCGTGCGCTGGATGGCCTTGGCCGCCACCACGCCATCCGCCATGGAGGTGACGCAGCAGGGATGCATGCGCTGGGCGATCTCGCCGATGGCGTAGAGATTGGGAACGGACGTCTCGCAATCGGCGCTGGTCTCGACGAAGCCGCGCACATCCCGCGCAAGATCCAGATGCCGGGCGTAGGGCAGGTACGGCTCCCAGCCGTAGAGCACGAGGAACCTGTCGAACCGCTCGCCCGCCACCGCCGGCACCTCGGGCTCCACCGGATAGGCACCGATGCGTACGTCGGATGGCGGCACCTTCTCCAGAAACTCGCGCCGCGCGCGGATGGTGCGGGCAAACAGGGTGACACGGGTGGCGCCGCGTTTTCTCACGAAGATGTAGTTCTCGAAAGCGTTGTCTCCGCCGCCGAGGATCGCGACCGAGCGACCTTCGAAATCCGCGTTGAAGAGGGTCTGGCCGGGGCCGATGATGACCTCCTCGGACGCGCTGAACCCCCCCTTCACCGGCCGCACGCCGGTTGCAAGGACGCAGGTGCGCCCCATCACCACCTCGCCGGTGGCGGTTGTGACGCGGAAGCCCTCTGGGATCACCTCAAGCTCGCTCACCGCCTCGCCGGTGCGGCAGATGATGTCGTGGTCGCGCATGTGGCGGTCGACTTCGGCGGCAATCTCGATGCCGGTCTTGTCGCGAATGGGCGCGATCCACTGGTTCGGGTACGGATTGTCATTGCCGAGGCCGCCGAGGACGGGGCGGCGCTCGACGATGCACGGGCGGAAGCCGAGCATCTTCAGCCAGAGCGCACAGGACGCCCCCGCCGGCCCCCCGCCGATGATAACCGCGTCGAACATGGACGCCCCCGATCCCGCCTGTGCGCCAACGGGCGCATGCGGCAGCTTATGCGAGGCTGTCGTCCACGGCTAGAAAGCGGGCGGGAAGGCTTAAGCCGGCTGAAGCTGCCGGCGCGCGAGCGTTTCTTCCCACTCCAGCGCCGAACGGACGATGACTTCCAGATCGTCGAACCGGGGTCGCCAGTTGAGTTCGGCCTGGATGCGGCTCGAATCCGCGACCAGGCGGGCGGGGTCGCCCGGCCGGCGCTCGCGCACGATGACCGGGAACTGGACTTTCGACACCCGGCGGACCACATTGAGGACTTCGCGCACCGAAAAGCCGCGACCGTAGCCGCAATTGTAGACGAGGCGTGTCGCGCCAGCCCTCAGCCCATCGAGAGCGGCAAGGTGCGCCGCCACCAGGTCCGCCACATGCACATAGTCGCGGATGCAGGTGCCGTCAGGCGTATCGTAATCCTCGCCGTAGAGATCGACGTGGGGACGACGGCCCGCAACCGCTTCGGCCGCAACCTTGATGAGATGGGTCGCGCGGCGCGAGGACTGGCCGCAGCGGCCCGCCGGATCTGCCCCCGCCACGTTGAAGTAACGCAGCACGGCGTGGGAAAGCGGGTGTGCCGCGGCAATGTCCGTAAGCATCCATTCGGTCGCGAGCTTCGACCGGCCGTATGGGGTGATCGGACGCTTGTCCGCCGTTTCCGGAATGAGGTCGGTGCCGCCCTCGCCATAGACGGCGGCGGTGGAGGAGAAAATCAGGCGTTCCACACCGCTGGTGACTGCGGCTTCGAACAGGGCGCGCGAGCGCACCGTATTGTTCATGTAGTAATCGAGCGGCTGGGCAATGGAATCCACGACGACAATTCGCGCTGCGAAGTGGACGATGTCCCGAATGTCGTGCGCTTTGATCGTAGACCGGACCAGCGCGATGTCCCCGATATCACCGACGACGAGTGTCGCGGCCGACGGGACGGCATGGCGGTGCCCGGTGGAGAGGTCATCCAGCACGACGACGCTTTCGCCCCGATCGACAAGAGCGTGCGCCATGTGGCTGCCAATATAACCAGCACCACCCGTCACCAAAATCGCCATCGTGCTGATCTCCAGCGTTTCGATGTCTTTCCTCCATTCCCTCTGGCGATGCAACAAAAACGTGTTGCGCTGCAGGCTGGGGTGCGGGGGTTGTCCCCATTCCCCACGTCCTTGTTGCACCGCCATCACAACGCAGGGTAAGTCAGCGGATGGCGTCGCAAGTGACGGGGTTTGCGTTTTGATGTGCGGCGTGCCGCAGATAGTACCGAGTGCATCATCCCCGCGTCCGCTTCGCGTCGCGCTGTTCGTGCACGCCTTCTATCCGGACCACCTCTATGGAACCGAGGCCTACACCCTCGCTTTGGCGCGCCAGTTCAAGGCGTTGGGCCATGCCCCGACCGTGGTGACCGCGCGCGGGGCGGGCGAGCAGGGGCAGGCCGAGGAGGTCGTGCGATACGAGGTCGAGGGCATCCCGGTGGTCCGCATCGACCGCAACCGGAGCCCGTCGCGCTCCGCGCGCGAGGACTATGACCATCCCGCGCTCGCCCCGCTGATCGAGCGCATCCTGCGCGATCTGAATCCGGATGTGGTTCATATCGCCCACCTCGCCAATTTCACGGCGACGCTCCCGCATGTGACCGCCCGGATGGGCATTCCGACGTTCGCGACGCTCACGGATTTCTTCAATCTCTGCATCACCACGCGGCTGGAGTTGCCGGACGGGAGGCTCTGTCACGGGCCGAACGCGAGCCGCAGCAATTGCTTGTCCTGCGGCATGCTCGCGCGATCCGTGGAGCGGCCGAGCGCGTTCTGGCGGATCCTCGCGCAGCCTGCCGTCCGCACGGCTGCGGGTGTGACCGCCGCGATGCTTGCGCCAGTCCTGCCCTTTTCCCTCGGCCGCGACGCGCGGGCGGTTCGAGATCGGGCGCAGGTGCTCCGCGTTGCCCTCGCCCACTGCAAGGCCGCCTTCGCGCCCAGCACCTTTCTGGCCGAGCTGTTCGATGCCCATGGGGCGGGACCGCCGCTGTTCCGCTCTCCTTTCGGCGTCGATATCGACCGGACGCCCAAGCCCCCCGCGCCGACCCGGCCGGTGCGCTTCGGCTTCATCGGCCAGCTGGCCTATCACAAGGGCCCGCACCTGCTGCTCCAGGCGTTGCGGGCGCTGCCGCGCGACGCCTTCACCGTCGACATCTGGGGATCGGAGAGCCTGTCGCCGGCCTATGCCCGCGACCTGCGCGCGGTGGCGGAACAGACGGTGCCGCCCTTGCCGGCGCGGTTCCGCGGCACCTTCGCGGAAAGCGAGATGGCGCGGCTTCTGGCCGACGTGGACGTGCTGGTGATGCCCTCCACCTGGTTCGAGAATGCGCCCTTGACCCTCCTCAAGGCCCTCGCCACCCATACCCCGGTGATCGTTTCGGACGTGCCGGGCATGACCGAGTTCGTCGAGGAGGGCGTCAACGGCTTTTCCTTCCCGCGCGGCGATGCGGAAGCGCTCGCCCTCGTGCTCCAACGCTTCGTGGACATGCCTGACCTTGCCGCCAACATGAGCCGGACGACCGCCTACGACCGCACCGAGCGCGACATGGCGCTGGACCTTCTCGCCTTCTACAGCGCCTTCGGCGTCGTGCCGGGCGGAACCGTCGCGGTCTCCGCTTGAGGGGGCTGGCATGAGGATCGCCATCCTCGCGTCCGGCGTCCTGCCGGTGCTCGATGGCGTCACCGTCAGCGTCGATGCCCGGGTCCGCCGGCTGGTGGCGCGCGGCGACGAGGTGCTGCTGCTTGCGCCTGCCGCCGCCGACGGTGCGCGCCCCGCAGGTCTCCCTGAGGCCGTGACTTTCGTGGGCCTGCCGAGCGTGCCCTTCGGCGCGGCGGCTTCCGACCGAAACGTGGTGCCGGCCGCCGCCCGGGAGATCGACCGGGCGCTGGCCGCCTTCCGGCCCGATCTCATCCATGTGGACGAACCCGAACGGCTGGCCCTCGGTCTCCGCCGCATTCCGGGGCAGGCGTTCGCGCGGCGCCACCGGGTTCCGCTGGTCGCCTTCTTCCACACCAATTTTGCCGATTATCTCGGCGCGGAAGGCCGCTACTACGGTCTTGTCGCGCCAGTTCGCGCTGTGGTCTGGCGTGTGGTGGCGCAGCTTTACAATCGCTATGACGCGACCCTTGTCCCGAGCGCGGGCTCGCTCGCGCGGCTCCGGCGCTTCGGCCTCGCGAATGGCCGCGCTGGCCGGTTCAACGGTGCCGACACGCGCGGCTTCCGCCCCGATCTGCGCCAGCCCGGCTATTGGGCCGACCGCTGGGCGCGACCGGACATCGACGGGCGCGTGGTGATGCTGATCGCCGGCCGGCTGACCGCCGACAAGGGGTGGGCGGACTGGCAGCGCGTGCTGCCGGCGCTCGCCGTGCGGCTGGGTGATGCTCTCGCGATCGTGGTCGCGGGGGATGGCGCCCTGCGGGGCGAGGTGGAGCGGCTGGTCGCGCCTCTGCCAGCGGGATGTCTCACGGGTGCGGTGCCCCGCGCGGAGATGGGCGCGCTGCTCGCCAACAGCGACCTCTATGCCACCCTGTCCCGCTTCGAGAACGCCAGCCTTGCGGTCTATGAGGCCCTGGCCAGCGGCCTTCCCGTGCTCGGCCTCGAGGCCGGCGGACTGCCGGGGCAGGTGCGCCACGGCGTCGATGGCCTGTTGTTCAGGCCCGGCGATGCGTCCGGCTTCGTCGGGGGCTTGGCGCGATTGGTGGAGGACGAGGACGCCCGTCGTGCCCTCCGCGAGGGGGCCTTGGCGCAGCGCCCCCTGCTGGACTGGGACAGCGCGTTCGCGGCGTGGCGCGATGCACTCAGCGCGGACGATCCCCCGTAAGCCCCAGAGCCGAGGCTTCTTCGGCCAGCGCCTCAAGCGCCGCGTCGATCTGCTGGGGGCTATGCGCGGCGGAGAGGAAGAAGCGCAGCCGCGCCGAGCGTTCCGGCACCCCCGGCGGCAGCACCGGGAAGGCGTTGATGCCGCGCTCCAGCAGGCGCTGGGCGAGGATCACGGTCTTGATGGTCTCGCCCACCATGATCGGCACGATGCCGGCGCCCCAGGACGGCCCTACATCGAGACCGAGCGCGGCGGCGCCATCGCGGAAGGTCCGGCTGTTGGCCTGGAGGCGCTGAACGCGCTCCGGCTCCTCCAGCATCAGGCCGAGCGCCATGCGCGCGGCTTCCGCCACCGGCACCGGCAGGCCGACGCTGTAGACCATGCCCGGCGCGAACGCCTTGAGATAAGCGACCATCGCGGCCGGCCCGGCGATGTAGCCGCCGCAGCTCACCAGCGATTTCGAAAGCGTGCCGAACCAGATGTCCACGGCCCGCGGATCGACGGCCGCATGTTCGGCGATGCCCCGTCCCGTCGCGCCGAGCACGCCGAGGCCATGCGCGTCGTCGATCATCAGCCAGAAGCCGAACCGCGCCTTCAGCGCCACGAGACGGGCGAGGTCCGGCCCGTCGCCATCCATGGAGAACAGGCCCTCGCTGACCACCAGCACCCGCTCGAACCGGTGGCGCTCGCGCTCCAGCATGGCTTCCAGCGCGTCGAGATCGTTATGGGGAAAGGTGCGGCGGGTGGCCGGCGCATATTGCGCGCCGAGCACCACGGAATTGTGCATGAAAGCGTCGGTGACGACGAGATCCTTCGGCCCCATCAGCGTCGGAAGGACGGCGATGGCTGTCGCGTGGCCGCTCACGAAGGCAATCGCATCCTCGGCCCCGTAAAGGCCGGCCAGCGCCCGCTCCAGCGCCAGATGGGCCGGGCGCTCGCCGGACGAGAGGCGGCTGCCCGACACGCTGGTGCCCCACGTCTCGGCCGCTTCGGCGACGGCGCCGATGATACGCGGATCGCCATTGAGGCCGAGATAATCGTAGCTGGCGAAATTGACGACATCCCGCCCCTCGATGCGGGCGGTGGCGCCGGACCGTCCCTCATGGAGGCGGTGGTAGGGGTTTTTCAGGCCCAGCATGTCGGCCGCCGCCTGCTGCGCGGACAGTTCCTTGTAGCGGGGCAGGTTCTCGAACGAGAGGAGCCTGTCTCGATCCACGAAGGCGGGGGAGGCGGCGGGCGCCGGCACGGCGCTGCCCTCGCGCATCTCGCCGAGGAGACGCGCAAGGTCGTCGTCGGACAGTCCGCGACGCCCGCTCACGGCAGCAGCCTCATGATGCGGTCCCCCTGGCGTCGCGTGAGCCGGCGGCCATTTCCGTCAGGGCTTCGATGGACTTGGCGTCGATGTCGATGCCGTGCCGTGCTGCGAGGGCGGCCTGCTCGGGGGCGAGCACCACCGCCGGCGCACTTTCGGCCGGCGGCGCGCTCTCGGGAGTCCGGAGGCTGGACAGCGCCACGGCGGCCAGATCGTCGAGCGTGCGCCCGCTGCCGATGGAGAGCAGCGGCAGCTCGAAGCCGAACTTCTTCTCCAGCGTGAGGCGCAGTTCCAGCGCCATCAGCGAATCCATGCCGAGTTCGGAGAGCGCCGCCGTCCCCGTCACGGCCTCCGGCGCGAGGCGGAGGATGCCGGCGACCTCGCGGCCGAGCACATCGCGCATGAGCGCGCGCGCCTCGACATCGCCGAGGCCGGCAAGCTGCTCCATCAGATCCTCGCCGCTGCCCGCCGCGCCGTCCGCCGTGGTGGAGAACAGGCGGGGGAAGGTGGGCGTGCGCAGCACCGGCAGCTGGCTGGCGATGGCGGTGCGGTTCACCTGCGCGTAGACGTTCACCACGTCCGCCGCATCGCCCTGCGCCATCAGCCGGCCGAGAAAGCCCAGCGCCTCGGCGGAGGCGATGCCGGCGACGCCGGTTGCCCGCGTCAGCCTCTGGCCGAGGTCCTGGTCCTTGGCGATGACGCCGGCATCGGAGATGGCGCCCCACGCGACGGCGAGGCCCGGAAGTCCACGCGCGCGGCGGTTGCGCACCACGCCTTCCAAGAAGGCGTTGGCCGCCACGTAGGCGCCCTGTCCGGGACTGCCGATCATGGCCGAGGCGGAGGAATAGACGATGAAATGGTCCACCGGATGCCGTTCGGTGATCCGGTCCAGCGCGAGAACGCCGTCCACCTTCGGCGCCAGAACCGCGTCGAGGCTCTCCGCATCGAGATTGGGGATGGCGCCGTCGCGCAGCACCATCGCGGTGTGGATCACGCTCGAAAGTGGGCCGTGATCGGCCACGAGCCGCTCCACCAGCGCCTCCAGCGCGGCGGGGTCGCGAGCATCCGCCTGCGCGACGACGATCCGCGCGCCGGCCGCGCGGGCAGCCTCGATGCGGGCGAGGTCGCCGGCCGCACGCACGCCCGAGCGGGAGGCGATGGCCACTGTGCCGGCGGTCTGTGCCGCCAGCCACAGGGCCGTCTCCAGCCCGAAGCCGCCGTTGCCGCCTAGCACGAGATGCACGCCGGTGCGCAGGGCCGGCGTTTCCCGCGTATTGGAAACGACACGCCCCGAGCGGGGCGGGCGCACCACGATCTTGCCCACGTGCCGCGCCGCCTGCATCTGGCGGAAGGCATCTTCCGTCGCCGATCCTTCCATGATGCGGTACGGAATCGGCTGGAGCGAGCCGCTCGCAAACGCTTCGCCGATCTCGGCCATCAGCGCCGTTGCCCGCGCCTTGTCGTGGGCGAGCAACTGGTCGAGGTCCACGCCGAAATAGCTGATATTGCGGGCGAAGGGGCGCAGTCCGACAGTCGTGTTGGACAGGAAATCGCGCTTGCCCAGCTCGATGAAGCGACCAAACGGCTTCACCAGCTTCAGGCTCGCCGCCATGGCGTCGCCGGCCAGCGAGTTCAGCACGACATCGACCTTGCCGTGATCGCGCGCGATGTCGCGGGCGAAGGCGAGATCGCGGGAGTTGTAGACGGCCTCCACGCCCAGCTCCTTGAGGAGCGCTGCCTTCTCCGGCGTGCCGGCGGTGGCAATCACCCGCGCGCCGCGCGCGAGGGCGATACCCACGGCGGCGAGGCCCACGCCGCCAGCGGCGCCGTGCACCAGCACGGTCTCGCCAGCAGTGAGGCGGGCGCGGTCGATAAGGGCGTACCAGGCCGTGGCGAACACCACCGGCACGGCGGCCGCCGCCTCGAGGGCAAGGGTCTCCGGCACCCTGAAGGCGAACCACGCCGGCACCGTCACATGAGAAGAGAAGGCGTCCGGCGCAAAGCCCATCACGCGGTCCCCGACGGCGTGGTCCGTGACACCGGGACCCACCCGCGTCACCGTGCCGGCCATCTCGAAGCCGAGTGACGCGCCGGTGAGGCCCGGGCCGAGGATGTCATCGTCGAGCGCCCCAAGCGCCAGCATCACATCGCGGAAATTCAGGCCGGTCGCGGCCACCTCGATCTCGATCTGCCCCTCCTCGGGGGCGATGCGCGGCTCGGCGCGCCACTCCATGGCCCCGAGCGCGCCCTGGCGGCCTACATGGAGCCGTGTGCGATGGGCCTCGTCGATCGAAATCGCCGCGTGCGCAGGGCCGCGGCGGACCCGGACAGCGTACTCCCCCGTGGGGCGCGAAACCCGTTCCGTCTCCAGACCGGGAGCGTCGATGATGCGGCGGACGCGGCGTGCGGCAGCAGCGTCGAGGGTCCCCACATCGATGAGGCGGAGGTCGAGGCCGGGCGTCTCGTTCATCGCCACCCGGACGAAGGCCGAGACGGCGACCGCCAGCGGATCCAGCACCTCACCCGGCTGTTGACGGCCCTGCGCGGTGATGACCCACAACCGCGTGTCCGCCGCTGCCGCCCAGGCGATCTGCGCTTTGAGGTCGAGCAGGGCGGAAGCCAATGCATCGCGCGGTGTGGCCTCGGCGTCGAAGACCATCGGCAGGACCAGTGCCCGCAGGCCGGTCTCCGGCTCGGGCGGCGTTCCGCCGATGACCCGATCGGCGGCGCTCGCCAACGCCAGTGCGAAGGTCGGGGCGCGATCGCCGACGACCCAGACAGGCGCGCTCACCTCGGGTGGCGGTGCGGGGGCGATGGAAGCGGTGAGCAGGACGGTGCCTGAACCGTCGCTCCGGATGGCATCGACCGCGCCCGCGCGTCGCAGGGCATCTTCCACCAGTTCAGGGGCTGGCCGCTGTCTCGCCGCGGCGGCCTCGGGATCGGGCGCACCCAGCAGAAGGTCGAGGGCCGCGTCGAAGGCCGGGATGGCGACCGTCACCTGCGCACCGGGGCAGCGGGGCGCCACGCGCTCAAGCACGTTGACGTCGGCGGTGGTATCGGCAAGGCCGAGCACGAGATCGATCGGCGGGACAGCGGCATCCGGTGCGGCGCCGTCGACCACGGAAAAGGCGTCCATTCCGGGCATGGACGCGAGGCGCTCACACTCGACGGCATTCGCGCCGAAGATCGTCACCTGAGCGCGCCCGTCACGGGCGAACGGAAGCAGGAGGGCGATCAGAGCCGCGCCGGGCCGCGAGCCGGCGACGATCTGGATCGGTCGCGGCGCGCAGGCGGCAATACGTGCCTCGATGGCATCCCGCAACGTTCCGAGCGTCGCGGCGGCGGATACCGACTCCGTCTCGAACTGCTCAGCGAGGTGGGCGGGAAGGTCGGAGCCACCTTCCGAGAGCGAAGCGGGTAGGCTGGCCACGAGATGCGCGGCAAGACGGATCTCGGCGTTCGCCTGCGGAAATCGCTCGGCGAGTGAGCGGAAGATCAACTGGGACGGCGGAGGAGCCGCCTCCTTCAGGTGCCAGCCCGTTTCAGAGTGCTCGGCAAGGCCGCACGCGGCCAGATAGCCCATGAGCACCGCCGAGCAGCCTTCGGAGGCGCGCAAGAGGAGGCCGGTATCGGCTTGGGATGCGCACTCATACGCGAAGGAGCGCACGAAGGCGCGCAGCAACAGTGCCGCATCGCTCGCCTCGGGCCGCACCTCGATCGCGCGGCCGGGCGGCGTCGCCGCGTCCATGCGCACGGGCTCGATGTCCACGTGGAACTGGCGTTCCTCGTCCGGACGCTGCGACAGTACCACCTCGCGCAGCACGAGATCGGCGACCTCAGCGACGACGCTGTCGTCGGCGGCCAGCAAGGTGAGGTCCACCACCGCGGTAAAGCGGTTCTTGCGCTTGCGGCGCATGATGCTTCGGGTGACCGCTGCGCCCGGCTGCCAGACCCGGAGCGCACCGAAGCGCACCGGCAGGTGGGTGCGCGTCTCGCCCTCCACCACGTCGGCGTCGAGGAACAGCATGTGCAGCGCCGCGTCGAGCGCGGTCGGATCGATCAGCAGCCTGTCTTGATATGCGCCGAGCGGCGGACGGCCCGGCGCGATCTGCGCGATGCCGGAGTCGGCATCGCGGACCACGCGGCGCACGCGGCGGAAGCTTGGTCCGTAGTCGAGGCCACAGCGCATGGCGGCGGCATAGACTTCGTCCTCGCTCACCTGCCAGGCGTCGGAAGGCACCGGCCCGGGCTGGCGGGCGGCCTCACCCACCGCGAGCGACAGCCGGCCGGTAGCGTGCAGCACGAAGGCGCCGCCGGCGAGCCGGTGGCGGGACCAGATCTCACAGGTGCGAGTGGTCGCCTCGAAGCGCGTGGAAACCTCGCGCATGCTGCCTTCGGCAAGGGCGAGAGGACGCAGGATGTCGAAATCGGAAAGCTCCAGCGGGCCTTCGCCGAGTTCCGCGCGGCCGACCGAAAGCATCATCTCGGCGAGCGCAGCTCCGGGGACCACGGCCTCGCCGTCCACCCGATGGTCACCAAGATAGGGCACGATCTCGGCGTCAACCCAGGCATGCCATTCCGGCACGCCCTCGCTCACCTTGAGGCCGAGCAGAGGGTGGGGCGCGGGTGCATCGTTGAGTCGTCCGTAGAGGCCGATGGCCTCGGACGTGGTGGGCAGCACATAGTGCTGCCGGTCCCAAGCATAATGGGGCAGGGAGAGGGGCGGGGGAGGGGCGCCGAAGCTCCGTTCCGCTTCGGGCTCGAGGCCGCGCGCCGCAAGGCGGGCGACCAGCGCATGCACCGGATCGCCATCGGCCTGGTCGTCCCGCTCGGAAAGGCTGCCAAGGCATTCGGCGGTGACGCCGGCCTCGCGCAAAGTGTCGCCTGTGGGACCGACCAGGATCGGCCGTGCCCCGATCTCCACGAAATGGGTGCCGCCCAGTGCCCCGGCGGCCTCGACCGCTGCCGCGAAACGCACCGGCAGGCGGATGTTGTGCCACCAGTATTCGGCGTCGAGGGCGGGTCCGGCGAGGACCGACCCGGTCACGCTCGAGACGAAGGTGGCGCGGGTTTCGCGGGGGGCGAGGCCGGCCAGATCTTCGCGGATGGCCTGTTCGGCCCCGTCCAGGAGGCCGGAATGGAACGGATAGGCGATATCGAGTGCGACGGAGGCGATCCGCTGCAGCCGAGCTGCCTTTTCTGCGAGGGCAATCGAGGTTTCCGGACCGCTCAGCGTCACCGATCCAGGGCCGTTATAGGCCGCGACCACAAGGCCGGGCGCAGCGAGACCGGCGACGAAGGCATCCGCCTGCGCCGGCCCGGCGGCGAGCGCGATCATGCGGCCGAGGCCGGCAACGCTCTCCTGCCGCTGGCTGCGGTGATGGATGAGATGGACGGCCTGCTCCAGGTCGAGCGCTCCGCTCGCCAGCGCCGCAGCGACCTCGCCTACGCTGTGGCCCAGCACCACGTCGGGCACCACGCCCTCGGCCTCCAGCGCGGCCGTGAGTGAGGCCTGGATGGCGAAGAGCAGCGGCTGTGCCACGCTGGTGCGGCCAAGGCGGGTGGCGAGGTCCGGTGCTTCCAGCGCTTCCGCCAGAGACCAGCCGCCGACGTCCCGATAGAGCGCATCGATCGCGGTGAAGGCCGCGCGAAAGGCGGGGTTGCGGACGAGCGCGGTCCGCCCCATGCCCACCCATTGCGCGCCATTGCCGCTGTAGACGAAGACCGTCTTGCCGGGGCGCACCTGAACCTTGCCCGTGGCAACGGAGGGGACCGCCTCTTCCCGAGCAAACCCGCGCAAGGCTGCCGCCATGTCCCTGGCATCGCCCACCGGCAGTGCAAGCCGAAGGTCCATCCGTTCGCGCTGATGGAAGGCGGCGGAGGCGATCGTCGCGGGCGACACATCGCCGGCCTCGATCCGCTCGGCATAGCCGGCAGCAAGCCCCCGTAGCGCTGCCTGGGACCGCGCGGAGAGCAGCAGTAGGCGTGAGTCCGATGCCGTCTGCGGCTGGGGCTCCGTGTCCGGCGCGCGCAGGATCACGTGCGCGTTGGTGCCGCCAAAACCATAGTTGGAAACGCCGGCGAACGGCGTCCGGGCCAGGTCGAGAGCCACCTCTTCTCGCGCCGGCATGAGGTTGAGTGCGGCGAAATCGATGTAGGGGCTCATCTCGTCGAGATAGAGCGTGCGCGGGAGGCGGGCTTCTGCGAGGGCCATGCCCGCCTTGACCAGTCCCGCGAGGCCCGAAACGCATTCGAGATGGCCGATATTGGACTTCACCGAGCCCACGGGTAGCAGCGTCGAGCGGCCCCTGCCAAGCGCGGAGCCAATGGCGCTCGCCTCGATGGGGTCGCCCACCGGCGTGCCGGTGCCGTGCGCCTCGACAAATGCGAGCTGGTCCGCCTTGATGCCGAGCCGCTGGTAGAGCGCGGACATGAGGGCCGCCTGGCCCTCCGCGGACGGCAGCGAAATGCCGGAGGTGCGACCGTCCGAATTGGCAGCGGCGCCGACGATCCCGGTGCGAATCCGCTGGCCGGCCGCGCGGGCATCCGTCGCGCGGCGCAGGACGATGGCGATGGCCCCTTCCGATCGCACGTAGCCGTCTGCGCCCGCGGAGAAGGGGCGGCAGCGACCTGTCGGCGACAGCATCGAGGCGCGCGAGAAGCCGATGAAGGGGGTCGGCGACAGAAGCAGGTTGACGCCCGCGACGACTGCGGTGTCGATCAATCCCGCATCGAGCGCGGCAGCGGCCTGGACCAGCGCTACGAAGGACGACGAGCAAGCGGAGTCCACCGTGAAGCTCGGGCCGCGCCAGTCGAAGATGTAGGAGATCCGGTTCGAGATGATCGACAGGGAATTCCCCGTCATGAAATGGCTCTCGATGGCGGCAGGGTCGCCCGCAGCGCCGGACTGGTAGTCCACGTTCGAAGCGCCGACATAAACGCCGATATCTTGCCCCGCCGTGCGCGAGGGTGGCAGGCCGGCATCCTCCAGCGCTTCGAACACCACCTCCAGCAGCAGCCGTTGCTGCGGGTCGATTTGCTGCGCCTCGCGCGGCGAAATGCCGAACACCGCTGGATCGAAGCCGAAGGGGTCCTCAAGATAGCCGCCCGCGAAGGTGTAGCTGAACCCCGGCTCGGAGCGGCGCGGGTGCAGCGCGCGCTCGATGGGCCAGCGCCCGATCGGAAAGTCGCGGACGGATGACTGCCCGGACTTCAGGAGACGCCACAGCGCATCCGTATTCGCAGCGCCAGGCAGGCGCAGAGCCTGTCCAATGACCGCAAGATCAAAGCCACCCTGACTGGAAATAATCTCAGAACGCAACCCTGTCGTCTCCCGCTGTGCTTTTCGGGTCCGCGCCCGACAATGCCGCCATTGCACTTTCGCGCGGTCAGACGCGGCCCGAAATCACCCGGGGTGGTTCGGACGCCCGACGCGGCGTGTCGTCGAGAGCCCATTCGAGATACTGCCGCGCCGCAGTTGCGACGGGAACCGGTGGCCGCAGGCTTTGAACAAGACGATCCCAGCGGTCCGGGTCGGTGGCGGCAAGAAGGCTTTCGCCCCAGTCCGTCACGTTCCCCACGCCGACATGAAGTCCGTCCACACCGTCGCGCACATGCTCCGCCATGCCACCGATGTTCGAGCACAGGATGGGTCGGCCGAAACGCCGCGCCTCCTGAATCACAACCGGCGAATTCTCCCACCACACCGACGGCATCACAACCCAGTCGATGCGCGACAATCGCCGTTCAAGATCATCGCGATGATAGGCGCCGGGCCAGTGCAGCACGCCCTCCTTCATCAGCGGCTGGCGCAGCGCCTCGATGCGGTCGCGAAAGGCGTCCGACTGCTTCTCGAGGTTGGCTCCGTGAATTTCCACATGCAGCTCGCGCCGCTGGGCGCGGCTGAGGTTGGCGAGGGCAGAGAGGAGCACGTCCACGCCCTTGAATGGCGTCACCTGGCCGAAAAAAGCGAAGCGGTTGCGCCTTTCGTTGTCGGTCAGCGGACGCGGCGGCAGGCGCTTGCCGGATGGCTGGCCGTTCTCGATCACCGCGATGCGCTCTGGCGCAATGCCCCAGTCGATATAGCGCTGGCGCAGGAATTCCGAGGGAGCAATGAACCGGTCCACCATGTCGAAGTGCCGGCTGATGAAATGCTTGCGCAGCCAGAAGTCTTCTTCACTGCGCTCGGGAAAGCAGACCGAGCAGGATTCGGCGGAGGCATTGAAGCAAAGCTCGGTGGTTCCGGGCTTCACCATCTGTCCATTATTGTTGCAGATGGCCTGGAATTCATGAAGCGTCAGGATGATCCGCGTGTCCGGACAGATGCGGCGGAGTTCCCGCAGCATTTCCAGGCCCATATGGGCATAGTGGTGGACGAACACCACGTCAGGCTTGAGCCGCTCGATAAAGTTCCGGAACGGACCGGTCACGGCCTGAGGCTGGGACGAGCGGAAAGTGAACCAGTCCCCCATGCCTGTGCGCCAGAGGTATTCGTCCTCGCGCAGCATGGTCACGAGGCCGGTGGCAGTGCCGCCGTGGCGGGCGAGAAGTGCGACCCGCCGCACGGCGCCGCTCTCGCGCAGGGCCGTAAACAATTGATGCGCCGCGACTTCCGCGCCGCCGGCGCTGAAATCAAGATGGCCGTGAGCGATAATGAGGGCTGTGCCGATCATGCCGCGGCTCCCGCATCGGTGACCGAGTGGCGCTCGATGGCAGGGCGCCAGCGTTCCTGATGGAGCCAGGCGTTGAATAGCATCACCCGCATGCGGAAATCACCCGAACCCTGGAGGCCGAAGGACTGGCGCTCGAGATGCGTCAGCGCGATGTCCGGGCACACACCGACAGAGCGGCCGGCCGCCTGCATCTTCAGACACAGGTCGGAATCTTCAAAGTCTCCAATGAGATAGTCTTCGCTGAAGCCACCGAGCGCGGCCACTTCCGCGCGGTCGCCGAGGAGGCAGGCGCCGGTGGCGGCGGGCCAGGGCACGATTTGTCCCGCCGTGGCGCTCAACGGAGGCAGGCCCTTGCCCGGATGCTGATTCAGCCAGACCCCGTATTTCCCGTTATATTCGAAGACCATACCGTCATGCTGGACGCCGCCCGAGGGAAACAGCAGGCGGGTGCCGAGGAGGCCGTAGTCCGAGTGGTCGTCAAGGCGCCGGCTCAGGTCCTCGAGCCAGCCGGAACGCGTTGGAATGACGTCCGAATTCAGGAAAAGCACCTGCCGTCCCTGCGCCTGCGAGAGGCCCAGATTGCTCGCGCCGGAGAAGCCGCGATTGCGTCCACCCCATACCAGGGTAAGGGGAACGCCGTAGAGCTGCCACCAGGTGTCCAGATTAGCGAAGACGGGCGCGCGGATGGTCGGGTCATCGACCACGTAGATCACCTCGCAACGCTTGCGAATAAAGGGATCTTCGGCGAATTCCAGCAACTGGTGGTCGACGAAATCGTAGCGCCCGTAGAGTGGCACCACGATCGACACCTCGGGCTGAGCAGGCACGATTCCAGCACGTTCCACCCAGGTATTCTTGGGGTGTTCGATGCGGTTTATGAGGGTTTTCAGCACCGCTCCGTCATGCCGGCTGAAACGTGCCGCCATCCGTTCGGGCGGGACCGGAAAGGAGAACGCCCAGCGGGCATACCCGACCGCGTCACGCGGGGCGGGCTCGACGTCCCGCTCGTGGGCGAGGACGAGGGTGTCGCCGTGGCGGGCGATGAGGCGGGCGCGGCAGCCGAAGCCGGCGGGCAGGGCCTGGAGGAAGCCGGCGTCGGCGCAGGCGGCGCCGTAGTCCGCGGCGAAGGCGTTGAAGATGTCCGGGCGGTTCCAGCGCTCGGGCGCCTCCAGCGGCTGGCACAGGCCGTTCTCGTCGATCAGGAAGAAGGGGCCCTCTCCCAGCGTCCAGCCGACGCAGAGACCGCCGGCGCCGGGCACCGACTTCAGGATCTCCATGTGACCCTGAGGGGCGCCGGGCTCGGTGGAGGGGATGGCGGATCGGACGACGGCGGCAAGGTGCTTCGGCAGGTCGTAGACGACGTCCACCAGCGGCGCCCGGGCCACGGCGTATTCGGCAACGATGCGGCCGAGGTCGCGCTCGCAGCCATCGGCCGGGAAGGCGGTGATCTCACCGCAGCGGTTGTGCTTGCCGGCGCTGGCGACGACGCGGGCGGAGTGGCCGGCCGGCAGGCGATAGGCGAGGAGCAGGCCGTCCACCCGCGCCGGAAATCCGTAGGCGGCGGAGACGTCGGGGCGGGCAACCTGCACGCGCAGCTTGGGTTCGATCACCCCCGCGTCGCTCTCCACACGGAGCGAAGCGTCGCCGCTGACCCAGCCGGTGATGACCAGCAGGTCACGGTCGCGGAACAGGCGGTCGAGACCCGCCCCGTCCGTCGGATGCTGGGCCTTGCCATCGAAGAGGGGCGACCAGATGGGACCTGTCTCAACGGCGGCGGAAGGGGGGGCAGCAGGCATGGGGTGGTCCGGGGGCGGACCCTGGTCGACCGGCGGCGCGTCCGCCTCGATTCGCGCCGCAGGAATCGCCCCAGCCGAAGCAACCTTGCCGCGCTGCAGCAGACTTGCGAGCCAGCCCATCACCCTTGCTCCGCCCTGCTTCACCGCAACCGCCGCACGCTCAGGTTTGGGTGCCGAAAAGTTCAATTAACGTTCGGCTAGGGCGGTGTCAAATTCCTGCGGCGGTGCAGCACGGCGGTAGGTTGCTACATCGTTCTCGGTGTCCGGCGGAGCGATCAAGCGCCTATAAATAGGCCGGTTGGAACGTTTTCCCCTATCGAAGGGTAAGGCTATTGCATATCATGTAAGTACTGTTGACGTATTTGCTCGGCTGCGTTTCTGCGATCCTCGCGGACGGAGAAGATTGCGAGGCTGTCAACGCGCTCACGCAGGGTCAGAAACTCCTCGATCGGCCGGTACTGCGGGCGATCAAAATAGTCATGTATCATAATAGTTGTGTCGCTACCGTGCGAAAGCGCACAATCCGCCGCGACGGCAACGCGAAAGCGGCCGTCAATCAAGATCAGGTCGGCGCTCTTCTGTTTCGACGGCCAACCCACGTAATTTTCAATCAGGCGATCTGCCGGCATTTCAATCGGGAAACCCCACGGACCCGTCGGTCCCACATGAACATGCCTCAGATGCAGCCGGCCAGTGTCGATATAAGACCGCAGCGAGAAGCGATCGATGAGATCGCTGCAGAAAGTGAGATCGGTCTCGATCGACGTGACGGTCTGTACGCCCATCCGGCAGGCAAGAACGGTCGAACCCCCGGCTCCGAATTCAAGATAGTCGTTGGAGAGGGATAGACGCGCCTTAAGCGCCTCGATCTCGGCCGGCGAGCCCTCGATATGCTCCTGAGGCCGGAAGTGAATCGCGTCGATCTGCGTCAAACGCTTGACGGGATGCACAAACGCTGCGCGTGGAGGCGCACTGAAGGACTGCGGAACCACATTGAACTCTTCGATCAAAGTGAACTTCCGCCCCGAATTGCCGAGGTCGATGAGCTTCAGTCCCGCCTGCCGCGCGAGGGTCGGCATCAACGCCTCGTAGTGGCCCGACCAGCCCTCGCGCAATCGAGCCGCATAGAAGTCTGCAAATTGGCGCGGAAAGAAGATGAGGGGAAGGAACGCCGCCTGCTTTTCGTCGTCCGGCACGGTAAAGGAGCCGGTTGTCAGCGTCGGCCAGTAGACCCATGCGGCGTCCTGAGGCTGGGAACGCAGATAGCTGGCGCCAAAGGCCCCTGATGTGGCCAATTTACAGAATTCGCGCACTCGGTGCTGCGCAATGTCGGTTGGCCAAACATCGAATTCGAGGCGGATGAAATGGCTATACTGCTCCAGACGGGACACGGCGGCGAGGAGCTTTAGGTCGCAATTTCCTGGAACGACGAAATCGCCCTTGCTGTGCGCGATGCCATCGAAAATATCTGAGCGCGACAGGATCAACGCACCGGGCAGATCGGGAGCCGTCGACTGCGTTGCGTCGAGGATCGGAACGACATCGGCAAAGCCCGAAAAAACTTCGGCGACCCGCTCCAAATTGGCTACCAGGAACTCGGGGTCAACCTGTGGGTGCGCGTCAAAAAGCACGCAAAGCCGCGCATCACCGCTCATCCTGCCCCCCTTGATGTTTCTCGCCACGCTTTATGAATGAGCGTTGCCGGCTATGCAACCTTACGGAAGGTGGCGCTTGTGCCGCCCCCCAACTTTCTGTACGGCAGCAGACGTGATCAGCACCGCGCCAACGATCGGACGAAGGTCTCGATCTCGGGAACATCGAGCGCAACTTTACGCAGCATCGGGGCGCCGCGCGCATCCAGCGAACTTATCTCATCAATGGATTGGAAAACATAAGGACGGGGATCGCGAGACCAGTCGGTGTGTACAAATGTCCGGCTTTCGGCGAGACTTCCGAGCACTGTGTGGATGTATTGTTCTTCGGGAATTGCTGAAAATTCAAAACTTTCGCGAACATGGTCGTTCGCATGGTAGTGCAACAGGAACTTGTCGATCTGCGCCCGCGACAGACACCACCATGTGCCACCGCCGAACATCAGCTCGATGTTCGCCTTTCCTCTCTGTTGCAACGCTTCGAGACGCTTTAGGCTGGCGAGCTCATGCGTCGTCCATCTCCGATCCAGCGGGGGGACGTGCCGAGGGTTGGTGGCTAGCGAATCGAAGAAATAAAAGCCCCGATATCTCGCGATCCATTCCTCATTTGTGGAACGATAGGTCTGTATCCATTCTGTCGGTTCCGACATGCACCTCAAGAACTCGGAGCGTCCGACCAGTGGGATGGTATCTTCGGTGATGAAGGCAATGCGGTCGTAGTTCTTTGCCCGCAGGGCCTGCTCGATCGTGGTCACGCAGGCGCGGATCGTATTGAATCCTCCCCAGAAGATGGGGAAACGGCGCTCAGCGAGGCGGATGTTCGCGTGGGTGGCCGCAGCATGGCTGTAAGGCGAAATATCTGATTTTGCATCAATGTGAATGTAGAAATCTGCCCAATCAGCAAAATAATCGGCGAGGAGTGCGGCTCCGGTCGCGCTTTTTAAATATCCAAGGCAAATAATTGCGATTTCCATTGTTCTTATCTCGCATCTATATTTTCTACGTGAATTTTCTAGTCACCGAGACCATAAACATTCCAAGCAATAGAATTGCAAGAATGCTCGCATTCAAGATGTTGTGGTCGAGGAATGAGCTCGAATATTCTGCGTAGTAAGCTACTCTGAGGGCGTCAACGATCTGGCACAAAGGATTCCAAATTAATACGTTGCGGAGCTTGTCTGGCAGTGAGTCAGGAAGAAAGAAGATTCCCGACACCGCCCACAGCAGAGGGCCGATTATGTTGCCAAGAAGAAATCCGATCGGGGCAAAGACGCCGAATGTGCCGAAGACCAGCCCGGTTGCGACACCTAAAAGCCAGGACTGCACCAGCGCAAGCAGGAAGCCCTGATAATCTGCGATGACCAAGTCATGCCCAAGAAGCGCGAGCGTTCCGACGACGATGGCCACCACCAGGGTGCTGGTGACGATTTCCACCACAATGCGAGCGGCGAACAGGTCGAATATGTCCACGCCCGGAAAATAGAGCAGGGGGCGGTTTTGAACGATCGTCATCATGATCTGGCGGTGGCCGTACAGCCAGATGATGAAGGGCAACACTCCCGTCATCAGGAATACGGCGGTATCCGATCCGATGGGCGTCGGCCGCCCGACGAGCATCGTAATTGCGATCGCGATCGTCAAATGCCCCAGCGGCATGATCAGCCCCAGCAGGAAGCCGAAATAGCCGGTGCCGAAGCGCGTCTGCAGGTCGCGCATGATGACGGCACCGACCACGCGGGCGTGCATGCCGGAGGCGGCGGCCCAGGTTTCGGTCGCGTGGCGCGTCGGGGCGTGATGGGTCGGCGCGTGGCGGGGGCGCTGCATCGTCAGGCCTCCATCTGCTGGCGGTGGACCTCGATGGCGTCGTTGATGTCCTCGAACACCATCAGCCGTCCCTTCTGCAGCACCATCCCGGCCGAGCAGTATTCCTTGATGGTGCCGGTGGAGTGCGACGCCATGATGAGCCCGGCCCGCGCCCGCCGCTCGGCGAAGGCGCGCGCGCATTTGAGCTGGAAGCGCGAGTCGCCCACGGCGGTGATCTCGTCCACCAGGTAGAAATCGAACTCGATGGCCATGGAGACGGCGAAGGCGAGGCGCGAGGTCATGCCCGAGGAATAGGTCTTCACCGGCATGTCGAGATCGCGCCCGAGCTCGGAGAAATCCTCCACGAACTCCGTCACCTCCGCGATGTCGGCGTCGTAGACGCGGGCGAGGAAGCGGATGTTCTCCCGCCCGGTCATCATCGGGTGGAAGCCGCCCGCGAACCCCAGCGGCCAGGAGATGCGCACGGAGCGATAGATGCGGCCCGAGCTCGGCGCCTCGGTGCCGGCGATGAGCTTGAGGAAGGTGGACTTGCCCGCCCCGTTCTGGCCGAGCAGCCCGTAGCTGGCGCGGGTGTCGAGGTTCACCGACACGTCGGAGAGCACCACCTTGCGCTTCAGGTGCGTCCAGTAGGTCTTGGTGAGGTGGTCGGTGACGATCATGCCCGCCTCACGACTTGATATGCCGCATCAGCTCGAAGGCCGACACCAGCAGCAGCCACAAAAGCCCGAACAGCAGCGCCGCCGCCATCGGCATCCAGAAGCGGTTCGGCCAGTCGTGCTCCTGCGCCAGCACCGGCTTCACGAAGGTGGCAAGATACATGCCCTGCCGCTCCGCCGCGACCCGCGCCTGCTCCAGCGCCGCCGCGGCGGCGGTGTACTGGCGCTCGGCGATCTGGCGTTCGAGGTCGAGGGTGTCGTAGCGCGTCATCACCGCGGAGAGGGTGTCCTTGTCCGAGCCTGGGCCGGTGGTGAGGCGGGCCTTGAGCAGCGCGATGTTCTCGCGCACCGCCTGCCGCCGCGCCTCCAGCAGCATGAATTGCGGCGCCCCCGGGCTGAGCGTGCGCCGGGCGGTGGCGATCTCCTGGTCGATGAGCACCTGGTCGCTCTCGAGGTCCGCGATCAGCTTGCCGATGCCCTCGTTGGTGCGGGCGGGATCGATCACGCCCACCTCGTTGCGCAGGTCGCGCACGGCGGAGCGGGCCTTGCGCAGCCGCGCCTCCGCGCGCTCCAGCTCCTTCTCCGCCTGGGAGATGGCATCGGTGCGGGTGCGCTCGCCGAGCTTGTTCACCATGTCCTCGGAGAGCGAGACCATGGCCTGCGCGATCTTGAGCGAATCCTGCGGCGAGAAGGCCCACACCTTCACCGTGATGATGCCGGATGGCGACTCGATGGCGGTGTCGATCTGGCTGCGCCAGGCCCGCTCCAGCCGCTCGATGGGGCGATCGGGGTTGAAGCGGGAGAACCAGTCGATGCCGGGGCGGGAATAGAGCTGGCGCAGGTTGACCCGCTCCTCCAGCGCCTCCACCACGGCGAGGCTCTTCACGTAATTGGCGATGATGAGGCTGTCCTGCACCTCGGCAAGGCCGCCCAGGCTGGCGGCGCCGGAGAGCGACTCGAGGCCGGCATGCTCGGATGCGCGCACGGCGAACCGTGCCTCGGAGAGGTACTGGCTCGATGCGAAGAAGACGAAATAGAGCGTGGCGAGGAGGGTCGGAATCGCCGCCACCACGATGAAGCTCGCCATCAGCGGCAGGCGGAACTCTGCGATGGCGCGCACTTCCGCGCCCCAGAACGCCGCGGCCGAGGGCCGCACCACGGAGCGCTGCAGGCGCGCCTCGCGGGCCTGTCGCCTGAGCTCCTCGCGCAGCCGCGAATTGCGGCGCACGAGAAGGTCTGGCGATCGGCCCTGTGCAGGCAGCCGGACGCGCGATGCGACCTCCTGGTTCACTCCTCGACCCTCCCGGAGCGCCCCATATTGCCCCAGTTCTCCAGCCTGTGCGCGACCGCAACCGGCGCGCGTGCCGGGACACGCCGCTACTAGCAGCCGGCGGGCTTGTGTGTCTATCCTCGCCGCCCGTCGGCCAGACCATGGCCCGAAATGACCCAACAAAAGGTTCGCGTTGCAGATGTCTCGTCCGTTCGTCGCCGGTCCGCCCCCAGCCGATCCCGTGCCGGACGGGGATGACGCCCTTGCCGCCCGCCTCGACCGGATCGAGAGCAGCCTTGCCAACCTCGCGGCGGGGCAGGAGGAGATCGTCCGCCGGCTGGAGGCGCTTCAGGACCATGCCAATCTCGTCGGCTACAAGGTGGAGCAGATCGCCGCCGGGCAACCGTCGCGCACCTTCCACCTCAATCTGCCGCTGCCGCTGGAGCGGCTGCGCGAGCTCATCGTGGCGCCCGGCCCGTCCGTCGGCGCGCTCGCCGAGATGTGGCGCGCCGCCGGCCGCACCGCCATGGTGCCGGAACGCGATGGCGCCGGCCTGCTGAAGGCGCGCGCGCAGCCGGTGCGTCGCGCCCGCACCTTCGGTCGCGATTTCGCTGGCCTCGTGTTCGGGCGCAAGGGCGTGGTCTACCGCGTGCGGCCGCACCATCCGCCGGTGCCGGCGCGCCCGCGCATGCTCCACATCATCCCCAACGTGTTCGTGGGGGGCTCCACGCAGTTGGTGGTGGACCTCATGGAGCGCCTCGGCCACCGCTACGAGATGCAGGTGCTGACCGCCGCCTTGCCGCCTCAGGGCCGGCACGAGGGCATGGTGATCCACCACCTGCCCCTTGGCAGCCCTGTCAGCGCCTTTGCCCATGTTCTGGCGCAGGTGGCGCCGGACATCGTGCATATCCACTATTGGGGCGACAGCGACCGGCCCTGGTATGAGGCGGCGCTCGAAGCGGCGCGGCCGACCCCGGCCGTGCTGGTGGAGAACGTCAACACGCCGGTGGAGCCGCTGCGCGATGCGCGGATCTCCTCCTATGTCTTCGTCTCGGACTATATCCGCGCCGCCTTCGCGCCGGACATCGTCAACGGCCGCGTGGTCCATCCCGGCATCGACCTCGACGCCTTCACGCCCGGCCCCTGGATCGGCGACGCGGCGGACAGCATCGGCATGGTCTACCGGCTCCATCCGGACAAGCTCGGCGAGACTTCCATCGACCCGCTGATCGCGGTTGCGCGGCGCCGGCCCAAGACACGGATCATCGTGGTGGGCGACGGCGAGCTTCTGCCCGTGTTCCACGCCAAGGCTGTTGCGGCCGGCGTCCTCCACAACTTCGAGTTCACCGGCACCGTGCCCTATGCGGACCTGCCCACGCTCTATCGCCGCTTCCGGCTATTCGTGGCGCCGGTGGTGCGGGAGAGCTTCGGGCAGGTGACGCCCTTCGCGATGGCCATGGGGCAGGCGGTGGCCGGCTTCAAGGTCGGTGCCTTGCCGGAAATCCTCGGGACGTCGGAGACGCTGGCCGAGGAGTCCGAAGGGCTCGCGGGCATCATCTGCGACCTCCTGGACGACCCCGCGAAGCTCGATGCCGTTGGCGCCCACAATCGCGAACGGGCGCGGATGTTCGGCCTCGGCGCCATGATCGCGGCCTATGCCGAGGTTTATGCACAGGCACTCGGCCGACCCACAGACCTCATGCCTGGCTTCCCTCGGGCCAGCCTGTTCGCTGAAGTTTAACCAACATTGCTGCATATTGCGGTGCGATACGGACTGGCGGGTCCGGATCGTTCGCGCTAGGGTAGCAGCTTAGGCGGTAGGCAGGTCCTAACGGAAGGTGCCGGGGGGACTTGATCTTGGCCGTTTCTGTAAACTTCACACGGTGGAGGGTGCGGGGAGGCAGGGCCTCGCGCCGGCGGGGCATGACATCACTGGTTGTGGGGGGCGCAGGAGTCATCGGGCGTCGTCTGTGTCAAAGGCTTGCGGAAAGTTCGGTCGGCACCATCGCCACCACCCGCCGGCTCGATCATGCCCCCTTCCATCGTGGCGTACGCTGGCGCGCCCTCGATCTTGCGACCTTCACCGGCTGGGATGACCTGCTCGACGGCGTCAGCACCGTCTATCACCTCGCCTGGTCCACCATCCCCTCCAGCGCCGGTCTCGATCCCGCCCGCGACATTCTGGAAAATGTGGTGGGCAGCGTGCGCCTGCTGGAAGCCGCGCGCCGCTATCCCGGCATCCGCATCGTCTTCGCGTCCTCCGGCGGCGCGGTCTATGGCGCACCGGAACAGCTGCCCGTCGCGGAGCATCACACGGCCAAGCCGCTCAGCGCCTACGGCATCTCGAAGCTCATGGTGGAGCATTATCTCGAGAAGTTCCGCCGCCTGCACGGGGTGGACGGCATCGCGCTGCGCATCGGCAATTGCTACGGCGCGGGGCAGACCGAGCTGGGCGGTCTCGGCGCCGTCACCCTCTTCACCCGCGCTGCCCTGCGCGGCGACCCGGTGAAGCTGTTCGGCAACGGCTCCACCGTGCGCGACTATGTGCATGTGGACGACGTGGTGAGCGCGCTGCTCGCCGCCGGACGGATGCACAATGTGCCCGGCCCTGTGAACATCGCCTCCGGCACCGGCCATTCCCTGTCTGAGCTGATCGCCAAGGTCGAGGCAGCGGTCGGGCGGCGCATCATCATCGAGCCCATCGCGGCCCGTCCCTTCGACGTCCCCGCCTCTGTCCTCGACATCCGCCGCGCCGGCGAGCGGCTTGGCTGGGCCCCCGTCATCGATCTCGATCTCGGCATCGAGATGCTCGTCAACGAGCTGAGGACCGAAGCAGACGTTCAATGCGGGTCGCCCTTTACGTCCATTGCTACTTCCCCGACCATTTCTACGGCACCGAAAGCTATACTCGCACCGTAGCGCGGGAGCTGAAGGCGCTCGGGCACGAGCCGGTGGTGGTCACGGCCACCTTTCCGGGCGAGCCGGCCCAGGGCGCACTGGTGGAGCGCGACAGCTTCGACGACATCCCGGTCATCCGCATCGACCGCAACGTCCATCCCAATGCCGCCGTTCGCGACACCTTCCACCTGCCGGCCCTGCGCTTCATCCACGAGCGCATCCTGCGGGACATCCGGCCGGACATCGTGCATGTGTGCCATCTCATCAACCACACCACGGCGCTGCTGGAGGTGACGGGGCGGCTCGGCCTGCCCACGGTCGCCACCTTCACAGACTTCTTCGGCTTCTGCTTCAACAACAAGCTGGATGCCGCCGACGGCAGCCTGTGCTCCGGGCCGGATGCCGACCGCGCCAATTGCGTCGCCTGCGCCTTCTTCCCCAGCGGCAAGGACAAGGGGGCCGTGCAGGGGCTGCTGCGCGCCGTGGTGCCGCCGGTGGTGGCGCGCGCGCCGCGCCTTGCGCCGGCCGACTGGCGCGGCACCATCGCCGCCCTCAAGGAGCGGCCGGGGCACCTCGCCGCCGCCTATGCCGGCTACGCCGGCGCTCTGACGCCCACCCGCTTCATGCTGGAGAGCTATCGCCGCTCGGACATCCGCGTGCCGCTGGACCTGTGCCGCTTCGGCATCGACATCGACCGCGCCCCCAAGCCCGAACGATCCGCCGGGCCGCTGCGCCTCGGCTTCATCGGCCAGCTCGCACCGCACAAGGGACTCCATCTCCTCCTCGACGCCATGACGTCGGCGCCGGCCGCCTTCAGCCTCGACATCTATGGCGACGAGCGGATGGACCCGGCCTATGCCGCAGAGGTCCGCGCGGCCTCGGCCGGGCTTCAGGTGGCGTTCCGCGGCACCTTCCCGGTGGAGCGGATGGCCGCGGTGCTGGCGGAGATCGACGTGCTCGTCATCCCCTCCGTGTGGGTGGAGAACAGCCCGCTGATCCTGCTCCAGGCCCTCGCCACCCACACGCCGGTGCTGGTCTCCGACGTGGAGGGGATGAGCGAGTTCGTGGAAAATGGCGTCAACGGCTTCACGTTCACAAAAGGCTCGGTGAAGGCGCTGTATGGCAGGCTGGAAGCCTTCGCGCGGGATCCGGGCCTTGCCCGCACCCTGTCCGCCGGCACGCGATACGATCGCACCTCGCGCCATATGGTGGAGGATGTGGTCGCCTTCTATGATCGCGCCCGCCAAGGCAGGGCGTCGGCCTGAGGGCGTCGGGGTACTGAGCGGGGAGACGGAAGAGGCGTGATGAGCATCGAGGCGGAGACGATGGCGGGTTCGCAGAGCGACGGCACGACAGCGGGTGAGCGGGCGGACGACGGGGCGGGGGCGCGCGCCCAGGCCGCGGCGCCGGGCAGCGTCGCGCCGGGCATCGCCGGGGATTTTGACGCCTGGCTCGCGCTCAACCGCGCCGAGGATGCGCCCGAAGGCGCCATCGCGCCGTTCCCGCCCGAGGAGCTGATGCACAACACGACGGGGCTCACCGCACCGCGCGATTTCGCCAGCCACGGCGTCGACTTCCTGCGCGCGCTGCAGGGGCTGAGCCCGGTGCCGCTCGCCGGCTTCCGCTCGGTGCTGGATTTCGGCGTCGGCGTCGGGCGGCTGGCGCGCATGTTCCACGGCTTCTCCGGTCGCTACGTGGGCATGGATGTGGACGCCCGCCATCTTGACTGGGTCGGGCAGAATCTCGCCCATGTGGAGCCGGTGCTGAGCGTGCCGCGCGCGCCACTGCCGGTGGCGGACGGCAGCTTCGATGCGGTGGTCTCCATCTCGGTCTTCAGCCACCTGAACGAGCAGGACCAGCTGTTCTATCTTCACGAGCTGCGCCGCGTGTGCGCCCCTGGCGCGCTCCTGTTCCTGTCCATCCATGGCGACCGCGCCTTCGCGCGCGCCCGTTCGGAGGAACGCATCTTCGAGATGCTGTCCATCCCGGAGCCCGAGCTTGCCGCTGCGCAGCCGGTGATGGAGGGCGGGCGCGGCTACGTCTTCATCCGCCAGGAGGGGCACCTCACCAGCACGGCCTATGAATACGGCATCACCTTCATCAGCGCGGCCTATGTTCAGGCCGAATGGAGCCACTTGTTCGACGTGGTGGCCATCGGCTCCGGCGCGCTGCATGATTTCCAGGATGTCGTGGTCCTGAGAGCGAGGTGACGATGGGCCTGCCGTCGGCGCCGCCCATCCGGGTTCTGATCGAGCGCAGCCGTGCCTTCGTGGTGCTGCCGTTCGTGCAGCCGGCGCTGCGCTGGCGGCGGCTGCCGCGCACCTTCGGAACCGGCGCGACGGCCTCGCAGCGCTGGTTTCGCCTGCTGCGCTTCTCTTTCGTCGCCTGCGTGCTGCTGCCGGCTGCGGTCTGCGCCTTCTATGCGGGGGTGATCGCGAGCCCCATCTATGTCTCGGAAGCGCGGCTCGCCGTGCGCGAATCCCAGCCCGACCGGGCCACGGCCGATGACGGCGAGGATGGCTCGAAAGGCGCGATGGCCGGGGTGATGAAGGGCCTCTCCAGCCTGTTCGGCGGCGGGGCCGGGGGCAGCCAGGCGCAGGCTCCCTTCGTCCTTGCCAGCTACGTCACCAGCCGTTCCTTCGTCGCCGCCCTCGATGCCGACGGCTGGCTGCGCGCCTTCTTCTCCCGCCCGGGGCTGGATCCGCTTTCGCGGCTCTCCGCCGATGCGACGCTGGAGGACGTGTGGCGCTACTGGAATCGCCACGTCACCGCCGCGGTGGACCGCCGCTCCGAAATCGTGCTCCTGCGGGTGCGCGCCTTCTCGCCCGAGGATGCCCGCACCATCGCCCAGCGCGTCGTGCACGCCGGCGAGGTGCTGCTCAACGACATCATCTCCCGCTCCCGGGCCGACAGCGTGACCCGCGCCGCGGACCAGCTCAACCGCGCCAAGGCGCGCTATGTGGCGGCGCTCGCCCACCAGCAGGAATGGCGTAGCCGCCAGCGCGCGATCGATCCGGTGCAGGCGGCCGAGGCGCTCGGCACGAGCCTCCTGCGGCTGGAGCAGGAGCGCATCTCCGCCGACAAGGAGATGCGCGCGCTGGAGAAGCTCTCCGCGCCCGATGGCCCCGCTTTGGGCGTGCTGCGCGACCGCGTGCGCGCCATCGACACAGAGATCGCGGCTTTCCGGGCCAGCCTTGGCGGTCCCGGTGGCTCCAAGGGGAGCACGGTGAACGCCCTCGCCGCCTTCGAGGAGGCCGAGATGGAGGTGCGTTTCGCCGAGACGATGCAGTCCATCGCCGTCGCCGGTCTGCAGGAGGCGGAGCGACGGATGCGGGCGCAGAGCGCCTTCGTCAACGTGTTCGTGCCGCCGAGCCTGCCCACCACCTCCACCGAGCCGAGCTGGTGGCGCACCGGCCTGTTCGTGCTGGTGCTGGCGGGCATCTTCTGGCTCAACGTCATGGTTCTGATCGCGGTCATCCGCGATCACCGCCGGTGAGGCGCCGCCCATGATCGCGCCCCATCGCGACCACCACCAGGAGGGCCGGCGTGCTCTTTAGCATCGACGAAGACGCCGGCAGCCGTATCGTCGGCTGGATCATGCCGGACAATCCTGCCACCACGCCGCGTGTCACTGTGATGGTGGGCGGTGAACTGCGCAAGGTGATCCCCGCCACCGTGCTGCGGCCGCTGCTGCGCGAACAGGGCCTGCACGAGACCGGCATCTGCGGTTTCGTGGTGGATGACCATGTGATTGCCGATCTCGCCAGCATCATCGACATCGAGCTTTACGACGAGACCACCAACATCCGCATCTACCGCCGCCGTCCACCGACGGCGAAGGCGGACCAGAAGCTGTTCCGGCTGGAGACGCGGGTGGTGGCGCAGGCGCAACTGAACCTGCCGCTGCAGGATCTCTTCCACATGCCGTTCACGCGGCTGGAGCGCACCCCCGAGGAGGCGGTGAAATCCATCCTCGGCATCGCTTTCACGCCGTCCATCTTCTGCACGGGGCGGGTGTTCTTCCGCACCTATGAGCCACTGCTGCGCGACCGCGGCTTCAAGTGCACCGTGCTGCTGCGCGATCCCTATGAGGAACTCGCCGAAGAGCTTCTGGTGCTGCGCTGGGCGGTGAAGACCCCGAACCTCGCTGCGTCGGTGCTGAGCGATGTCTACAAGCCCCTGCTGGACAGCCTCGCCAAGGCGGACCTCGCCGAGATGGCAGATCTCGAGACCTGGCTCGGTACCCTCTCTCCGTTCGAGCGCAGCCTCGTCGCCAATCCCATGGCGCGACTGCTCACCTGTCGCGGCTCCGACGACGTGCTGGAGACCTCGGCGGTCGAGAACGCCCTCGACACGCTCTCCGAGATGGACGTGGTCGGCCTCTCCGGCGATGAGGACGTCTGGTGGGAGACCATGCGCGCGGTGATGGAGCTGAACCTGCCGCCTCTGCCGGAACTCGCCTGGTCGCGGCAGGTCGGCGAACTGCGTGAGCAGGTGGCCGAGTGGCCCGCGGCGCAGGATCTCCTCGCCGTGGACGAACGCATCTTCTCCGACGTCACCGCTGCCGTCGGCCGGGTGGATGAAGCCACGGACGAGGCGGCGCAGGAAGGGGTCCAGGAAGGCGTCCCATAGGGCGCACCGGCGAGCGGTCAGTCGGTCAGAGCAGCCGTCAGGTCGCTTCCGGTCCGCCGGACCAGGCCCGGGGAGAGGCCGGCCCCGGATAGGCCGCGGGTCCCGGCCTCATGATCCGGAAAGCCCGTCCTACCGCGTCCGCGCGTAGACGCTCGCCACATAAAGTGCCACCACCGCCCAAGCGGCGAACAGGATGGCGAAGAGGGCGCCGGCCTGAAGCGCGGGGATGGGGAAGGCCTTCTCGTGCGGCAGGGTGGGGGCCATGAAGGCGAGGATGTAGACCTGCTGCCGGCCCCGGTCCATGCGGGCTTCGATGAGTTCGGCCTCGGCCTGCTTGAGCCGCTGCTCGGCGAGGCGGCGGCTCGCTTCCAGTTCGGCGCCGGCGACGAGGTTGACGCTGGAGCCCGAGGAGGCCGCATCGCCGAGGAGGGAGCCGTCGAGCGCGGCGATCTTCTCGTCCAGCGAGCGCAGCCGCTCCTTCAGCGCCCGTATCACGGGCGAATCCTCGTCGAGCCGGGCGCGGGCGGCGTTGAGGTCCGTGTTCAGGGCCGAGCGCTGGTCGCGCAGCTTGGAGATGACGGCGAAGGCGTCGCTGGCGCTCTTGGTCGGGTCCAGCGTGCCCTGACTGTTGCGGAAGGCTTCGAGCCCGGTGCGCACCACCGCCAGCTCCGTGAATGCCGCGCGCTCCTCCGCCTCGGCCTCCACCACGCGGTCGCTGCGGTTGCGGGCGGTGAGATCGTTGGTCACCTGCTCGGCCTGGCGCACCACGGCGGCAGCGAGCAGGGCCGAGCTCTGCGGGCTGAAGGCATAGACCTGCACCTTGATGACGCCCGACATCTGCTCGAGGCTGACGCTCACCTGCCGGTTCCAGTAGGTGACGAGGTCTTCCGTGCTGGCCTCCGGCGACAGGGCGAACACCGGGTCGCGATCGGAGATGCCGAAGATGCGCTTCAGGTCGAGCTGCTCCTGGAGCGCGTCCACCATGGCGCGGCTGCGCAGGTAGTCCACGACGACCCGCGCCTCCTGGGTGTTGGCCACCTGCGGTATGCCATTGGCCGCGGGGGTGGCCGAGGCATTGGAGACGGTTTCCAGATTGCCGCGCACCACGAGGCGCGCCTCGGAGCGGAACTGGGGGGCGGCGACGAAGGTGAGATAGAGCAGGCTCGCGACCGCCGGCAGCAGCACCAGCAGCCCGAAGCTGCCAAGGGCGAGTTCCGTGCGGGTGAGACGGGCGCGGCGTCCTTCGGCGAGGGTGGCCTGCGCCTCGTTCCGCAACGCGGCCCGGCGACGGGAGATGGCCGCGCCGACGCCGCGCAGCAGCGGAAGCGGCAGGAAGCGCTGGATCCGCGCGACGGCCGGGGATGCGGCGACGGCGGGTTCCTGGGCCACGGCTGGCTCCTGAGTGACCCTGTCGGGGGCGGCGGTGGTCCTGCCGCCCCGCGCGCGGGTCGATCCGTTGTCCCGGGTCGCCTGCGCCGGGGCGGTCATGCCGGCCCTATTGCGCGACCGCGGCCGTGCTGACCACGGGCTGCGCGACGGAGTTGAACAGCGAGGTGACCTTCTGCAGGTCGGCCAGCGGCGCATTGGCCACGTAGATCGCGTCCTTGTTGCGGATATTGAAGCCGCGGGCGAGGAAGACGAAATTCGGGTCGCGCATGTTCCAGCGGTAGATCACGCGCACGTAGCCGTTGCTCTCCAGCGGCTGGGCGTCCGGCCGCAGGCGGTTGGCGAAGCGCACGGGCTCGATGCGCATGAGATAGACGCCGGAGGGATCGGCGCGGGAATCGATGAGGCCGCCGACGCGCGCGACCCCTTCTTCCAGCGTGATGCCGACCGCGTCGAACGGCACGATGGTCGGGTTCCCGGCGGCGCCGAACACCGTGTAGGTCTGCGGGTCGCGGATCAGCACGATCTTGTCCAGCGGGCGGACGTAGACGTCCTCCTTGGGATCGTTGAGCAGGGTCTGCATGGGCACGGTCACGGTGGTGCCGCTGCGGCTGAGGCGCACGAACACCTCATGGGCGGCAATCTTGATGCCGCCGGCTGCCGCAATCACGTCCAGCACGCGGTCGCCGCGCGGGGAGAGCGGGACGATCGCGCCGGAGGTCGCCTCGCCGAGCACGGTGGCGGCATTGCTGACGCTGCGCGTCACCACCACCACCACCTGCGGCTCGATGGCCTTGCCGCTCAGCTTCTCGACCACGGCCGACTCGATCTGCGCGGTGGTGCGCCCGGCCACCTGGATGCGCCCGGCATAGGGAACGGTGATGGAGCCGTCCTGCGACACCTGCTGCTCGGGGATGGCGGCGCTGCGCGAGCCGGTGCCCAGCCGGTCGATGACCGGACCGGAGAACAGGCCGCCGGCCGCCGCCTCCCAGATGGTGACGGAGATGACGTCGCCCACGCCCACCACGTAGCGGGTGGGGGGGCGGTAGTCGCCGAAGCGGCCGCCAAAGGAGGCGGGGCGCTCCTGCGCCAGAAGGGAGAGGGTGCGATCGTCCACGTCGACCAGCAGGTAGCGCTGGTCGTCCGTGGGCTGCGTCATCTCGATCTCGACCCGCGACGGGCCAGAAGACGGAAGCGCCGTGCACCCGCTGGTTGCGGCTGCGAGCAGCAGGGACACGAGGATCTTCTTTGCAGACAACATTGACGCGCTACGGTCCCGCCGCTGGAGGAGCAGGGCTGTTATACATCCTGGCACCGTTCACAGCGACCTAGCCACACAACGTTTAAGGGAGCGTTGCCGTGTTGCAACACGTCAGCGTTGTCCGCCAAAATACCGCAGTCGTCGCGCGCCTTTACGTGGTATCGCCGGCTCGATCATACCATCCGCGGAACGTGGGGACGGTATTTTAATAATCTCGAAAGGCAGGAGGAGGGGTTGAAACACGGTGTCGCAGCATCGATCGATCGCCCCGGCGCCCCCCTCGCCATCATCAGCGGCGGATCGAGCGGCATCGGTTTGTGCGCTGCAAGAATTCTCGGCGCAAAGGGATACCGCATTGCCCTCCTTGCCCGCGATCAGCAGCGCCTCGCGCAAGCCCGGGCGGCGCTGGAGGCTGACGGTATCGAAGTCGTCACCTGCATCCTCGACGTGCGTGACGCGGAGGCATGCCGGGCCGTCGTCGAAACGCTGACTTTCAGGCATGGCCCGCCTCTCTGGGTTGTGGCGAGCGCCGGCATCGTGGAGCCCGGATTCTTCCTGGAGCAGGGCGAAACCGCCACCCGCGACCAGATGGAGACCAACTTCCTCGGCACGGCGAATCTCGTGCGCGCCGCCGTGCCGTCCATGCTGGCGGCGGGGCGGGGGCATGTGGCGATGGTCGCTTCGGCCGCCGGCCTCTTCGGGGTGGCGGGCTACGCGGGCTATTGCGCGTCGAAGTTCGCGGTTCGGGGATTCGCCGAGGCGCTCCGCATCGAGCTTTCCGCCTCGGGTGTAAGCGTGACGGTGGCGGTGCCGCCGGATACAGACACGCCGCAGCTCGCCTATGAGCGCCCGCTGCGCCCGGCGGCCATCGCGCCTTTCGCCGGTTCCGGCCGGCCGCTGCCGCCCGAGGTGGTCGCCGCCCATCTCATCCGCACCGCCGAGCGCGGCGGGTTCCTGTCCGCGCCGACGGCGCAGCTCGCAGCCATCGCGCGGCTGCAGGGGGTCGCCTCCGGCCTCCTCGCGCGGATGCAGATGCGCCTGCTCAGCCGGCACAAAAGGTGAGCATCAGCGCCCCAGCGCCTCCAGCAGCGGCTGGATGGCGGGGCCGTAGCGGCGCCAGCGTCCGACCGAGGAGGCATAGAGCGGCTCGCGCACCTGGGTGATGCTGGCGGTGCGCACCGGCCGCTCGGTCTCGTGAAACTTCAGGCAGGCCGGGTCCCAGTCTTCCCCGCACGCGGAGATGAGACTGCGGGCGGCGGCCTCGATGTCGGCCACCACCGCCTCGTAGTCCATGGGAAGGATCGTGCCTTCCGGCAGCACCGCGCCCCAGTGTGCCATCAGGCCGGCATAGGCGTGATGGTGACGGGCAAGCTCGGCGAAATCGTAGCTGTACGGCAGGTCGTCGCGGAACAGCTTGGAGAAGCAGGAGATGGCGGTGTCCACCGGATCGCGCCGGCAATGGATGATGACCGCACGCGGAAACAGGATGTGGATGAGGCCGAGATAGAAGTAGTTGTTGAGCATCTTGTCCGCCACCAGCCGCTTGCCGGGGGCGCGGGCGGGCAAGGCATCGAGATAGGCGGAGGAGATCTCCCCCATCTCCGGCCGCTCCATGAGGTGCATCAGCTCGGGATAGTGGACCATGCCGCCGAAGGCCTGGTCGATGCGATTCACAGCGCGGTGGAACAGGTCCATCTCGCCGCCGCCCTGGATGGCGGGATGGCTGGCGAGAATCTGCTCCACCAGCGTGCTGCCCGAGCGCGGCATGCCGACGATGAAGATGGGCCGGGCCTCGGCAGTCCCCATCCCCGCCCGCTCGGCGATGAAGGAACGGGTGAAGATGGCGCGGATGCGCTCGAAGGTGGCGAGCGCGGCGGGCTCGTCATAGGTCACCTGCGCGCGCTTGAGCTTCGCGCCGGCGATGAACTGGTCCATGGCCTCGGCGTGGCGGCCGAGGTCGTCATAGGCCTTGCCGAGCGCGTAGTGGAGCGGGATGCGCTCCACTACGCCGGTCTCGCGCGACAGCGCCGTCTCCAGCGCCGCCACCATGTCTTCCTCCGGCCGCACCTTGCGCGCGGCGACGAGGTTCACGCGGCTGTTGAGGGAGGCGGGATCCTTCGCCAGCGCCCGCTCGAACAGGGCGCAGGCGCCGCGCAGGTCGCCGGTCTCCATCAGCAGCAGGCCGAGCACGTTCAGGGCGTCGAGATCGTCCGGGGCAAGCGCAAGCGCGCGGCGGGCGGCGTCCATGGCCTCCGGCCCGCGTTCCAGATCGCGCAGGATGCGGGCGAGGAGGACGAGGGTCGGCACATGGTGCGGATTGGCCCGGAGCGCACGCTGGCACGCCGAGCGCGCGCCTTCCGCCTTGCGCTCGTTCAGCAGGCCCTGAGCCAGATAGAAGGCCGGTTCCGGCCGCTCCGGCGCCGCGGAAATGGCGAGGGCCAGCACCGCGAAGGCCTCCTCGCTCCGCTCCTGCGCGAACAGGGAGAGGGCGAGCGAATTGTAGGGCTCCACATAGTCCCGCCGCTGGGCGATGGCCGTATGGAGGGCTGCGTCGGCCTCGCGGAAGTCGCCCTGCTCGCGCAGCACGTTGCCGATGTTGTTCCAGGCCTCCGGATAATGCCCGCGGTGGGCGAGGGCGGCGCGGAAGGCGGCGATGGCCTCGCCCGGACGGCTTTGGGCGCGCAGGGCATTGCCGAGATTGTTGTGGGCCTCGGCAAAGGCGGGGCGCAGCGCGATGGCCCGCTCATAGCAGGCGATGGACTCCTCCAGCGCGCCGGTCTCGAACAGGGCGATGCCCAGGTTATTGTGACCGGCGGCATAGGCCGCATCCGCCGCCACCGCGGCGCGCCCGGCGGCAATGGCGCCCGCCCGGTCGCCGGTCTGGCGGCGCATCTCGCACAGATTGCTGTGGTAGGAGGCGCGTCCGGGATCGGTCTCGGCCGCAAGCGCCATGAAGCTCACGGCGTCTTGCGTGCGGCCTGTCTGCGCGAGGATGACCCCGACGAGGTGCGCCGCCTCGGCGGTCGCCGCCTGCTGGCCGAGCACCGCGCGCCGGACGATGGCCCGCGCCACCGCTTCGGCACCCGCCCTGTCGCCAGCGTGGTAGAGTTCCCAGGCCCGCTCCAGCGTGGGCGGCCCGCCGCGATCCGCGCCCATCTCTCGCGCCTTCAGAACCGCAGCCTCAGCTGCGCGGAGGCGGTGCTGTTGGAATAACCGTCGCCGAAGCTGCCGCGATACTCGATGTAGCCGTCGAAATTGGCCGAGAAGGCGAAGGAGAGGCCCGCTGCCGCCAGCGCCAGATCGCTCGGTCCGCCGGAGAGGATGTTGAAACCGATGGTGCTGTCGGCGAGGAAGGTGGCGCCGAGGCTCGCGCCGGTGTCGAGATATTCGTGCTGCCAGCCGGCCTCCAGGCGCAGCGTCACCGGCAGGGTGGAGAGAGACAACGGCTGCACGACACGCAGGCCCAGGGTGGATTGCAGCGACTGGGTGGTATCGGCGGCGACGTTCAGGTTGAACACGCCGGCGCCGCGCTCGGCGAAGGTCTCGGTGCCCAGCGCCGCGTAGGCGAGGCGCAGATAGGGCTCCAGCTTCGCGCCGGGGGCGTAGGCATAGTCATAACCCGCCTCGCCCACCACCGCGCCGGCATTGCCCGCATAGGTCGAGCGCGCGGTGAAGAGCGTGCCGCCGAACGCGATGGAACGGCTCATGTCGTAGGTCTGGTAGCCGTAGGTGCCGAACAGGTTGGCGTAGAAGGCACCCCACTGCTTTTCCGCATAGAGCGATGCGGTCCATTGATCCACCGAGCCGGAGGCCGGGCCGGTGAAGCCCAGATCAGCCGTCTGATAGCTGAACACGGCGCCGCCCCGCGCATCCGCGCCGAACGCCCGCTCGATGCCGCCGAGCACGCCGCCGCCGGAGCTGGTGGTGGTGCCGTTGCCGGTGTCCGTGCTGCCCCAATTGCCGAACGGGCGCAGCCACACGCTGTTCTCAGGCGCGGCCGGTGCCGGGGAGAGGACTGCCCACGGGCCGGAGGCGCCGGAGGAGGGGGCCGTCGCGGCATAGGCGTTGGCGGAGGGGCTCACCTCGCCCGCGCCATAGGAGAGAAGCGCGCTGCCGCCGCTGGGCAGGGCGCCCGTGCCGCGCGTGGCGGCGAGCTGCTGGCTGATCTGCCCGTTGATGGTGCCGAAGGTCGCCATGCCGGCCGTCTTTGCATCGGCCAAAGGCGCGCCGGACATCTGGTTGAGGAGGTTCGCCACCTGCCCGTCGGTGCCGACATAAAAGCTGTCCAGCACCGGGCTCAGTGGCGACGACAGGGAGAGCCGCTGGTAATTGAGATCGATGCCCGCCGCGAGCGAACGCCCCGCCAGCGTGAGGCCGGCGAGGGAGGTGGTGGCGTTGCGGGTGAGCACAAGCGTCGCCCCGTCTGCATCATAGGTGACGGCGGCGGACAGCAGGCTGTTGGGCGTGGTCACGTCGGAGAAGGCGCCGGAGATGTCGGAAGAGGACAGGAGATCGTAGCGCGTGGTCTTCGACCGGATGCCGGTGGCGCCCAGCACGGCCACCGTGCCATCGAGATCGGCGCTCGTCGCGACGATGGGCGCGGCGGTCCATTGCGGGGAGAGGTAGAGGCCCAGCGTGCCGCCGGCGGCCTGGGTGTAGGCGTTCGTTTCGATGGCGCTGTCGGCGGTGAGGATCAGCGTGCCCTGATCCTTCACGGCGAAGGTGCCGATGCCCACCGCCGTGCCGGTGAAGGCGAGGCTCACCGGTGTGCCGTCGCCGCCGACGCTGACGTTCGCGAGGCTCTCCAGCGTGCCCGAATAGACAAAGCTCGTGCCCGCCCCGGCCAGAACGGTGAGGCTGCCGAGCCCCCCGCCGAGCACGTCGCCGTTGAGGAGGCCGCCGCTCCAGGTGATGGCGTCGGCATAGGTCGAGGAGAGCGCGAGGTCGCCGAAGACGGTGCCGTCCTCAAGCAGGATGCGGGTGGCCGAACCCTCACCGGTGAGGTCGACGGCGATGCCGGCCCCATCCCCCTCGAAGGCGAAGATGCCGCCGCGATTGGTGAGCGTGCCGATGCTGCTGCCGCCCGCCACCTTGATGGCGGTGGCGCTGCCCGTGGCGCCGGTGGTGGCGGTGATGCCGCCGGTATTCACGAGGCCGCCGCTGATCGTCACCGCCCCGGCGGTCGCGAGCGCCGGGTCCACGCCCAGAGTGTCGAGGGTGGTCAGCTGCGCCGCGCCCAGCGCCTTGCCGTCGATGGGCGCGCCGATGGCGATGCCGATGGCGGTGGCGTCCGTGCCGTTCGCCTGCGCGGCAATGACGCTCGTGTTGGAGAGAGCCCCGCCCACCGAGCCGGAGGCGATCTGCAGGCCAACGGCTTTCGCCTGCGCCGTGCCGCTCGCGCCCGCCACACCCGCCTCGGCGACCGCGATGACGATGCCTGAATTCACGATGCTGCCGCCGACGCCGCCCGTTGCATCAAGCGCGATGCCGTAGGCGAAAGCGGACGCATCCGCCGTGCCGCCGCTGGCGGACGCATTCGCGGTGGCGATGCCGCCGATGGTGCCGGTATTCACGAGATCGCCGCCGATGCCGGCGCCGCCCGCCGTGAGAAGCCCGAAAGCCGACGCGATGGCCTCTGCCTTGGTGGAGACCGTGCCGCCGCTGGCCGATGCGATCACGCTGGCCGATGCGGTCGCGCCGATGGTGGCGGTGTTGGTGAAATTGCCCGCAACTCCCGCCGTGCCGGTCAGCATCACGCCCATGGAGAGCGCCGACCCGAAGCCGGTCGCGGTCGCGGTCCCATTGCCGCTGCCGGTGGCCGAGACAAGCGTGGTGACGGTGGCGCCGGAGAGGATGTCCGCGCTGTTGGCAAAGCCGCCGATGCCGTCGGTGGAGGCGATGAGGCCGCTTGCAAGTGCGAGCCCGGTGGCTTCGGCTTCCGCCGTGCCGCTTCCGCCCGAGGCGTTGGCCGTGGCGTTGAAAAGACCGGAAGCGCGGGTCCAGATGGCGCCGGAATTGACGATGGAGCCCGTCACCTGGCCCGGCAGCGCGAGGACCCCCATGGCCAGCGACAGGCCGTCCGAGACGGTGGTCGCCTGCGCGCTCGTGCCGATGGCGGTGGCCGTTCCCGAAATGGCGAGCGCCTGCTCCACCGCGATGACGCCGGAATTGGTGAAGCTGCCGTCGAGCCCGTTGAGGCTCGCATAGATGCCGTAGCTCGCGGCGATGGCGCCGTCGAGGCCGGGCAGGGTGCTGAGCTGCGTGGACTGGCTGAGCGCCGAGGCCACGGCCGAGCCCGTGGTTGCGTTCGCGGTGGCGCTGTTGGTCAGCGTCACCGTCGAGAACAGATCGATGATGCCGGAATTGGTGATCGCCGTGGTCGGCACCACGCCGCTCGCGGGTGCGGTCGTCACCGCCGTGATGTTGAGGCCGAAGCTGTTGAGGTTCGGCGAGGCGGAACTGGCCGCGGCGCTCGCACTCGTCCCGCCGCTGGCCGTCGCCGTCTGGGTGGAGGCGAAGGACGAGGTGAGGTCGATGATGCCGGAGTTCGTCACCTCGGCGATGTTCGGCGTGTCGACGAGGATGCCGATCGCCTGGTTGGTGGCGTAGAGCAGGCCAGCGACGAGGGCGCTCGATCCCGAGGAGTAGGTGACATCCGCCACCGCCCCGCCGTCCGACAGGGCCGAGCCGGCGAAGGAACCGACCGCGCCGGAAGAGATGAGGATGCGCCCGCTGTTGCGCACGGTGGCGCTGTAGGTGCCGGCCTGGAAGCTGCTGGCCTCCACATCGATGCCGATGAGCCGCGTCTGCAGATATCCTGAGGCATTCGCGGTCGCCTGCTTGGTCGTGGGACCACTCTCGGCGGAGGCGACGAGCGTGCCTTTCGCGGAGGCGGTGGCTGTCAGCGCCACGGTGCCGCTGTTGACGATGGGCCCGGTGAGGTTGTCCACGGACACGTTGATGCCGGTGAGCTGGACGGCGGCGAAGTCCTGCTGCGCCACCAGCGCCTCTTCCCTGGCCATGGCGCTGGCGGTGGCGACCGTCGTCGCGATGCCCGTGACCTCGATGGTCCCGCTATTGGTCAATCCGCCGAGGCTGCCATTGGCGAGATCGACTCCGTAGGCGATCACCGCCGCACCCACCGAGCCCGACTCCAGGGAGGTCGTCGGACCGGCAGGGGAATTGTAGTTCACCAATCGGGCGATCTTGTCCGCCGTCGCCTTGCCGGAGGAGGTCGCCGTCGCCGAGGCGGCGACCGAGATGGTGCCCGTATTCTCAAATTTGCCGATGGTCAGCCCGTTCGACATGACGCCGGACGCCTCGGCATTGGCGGTGGACTGGAGCATCAGCCCGGTCGCCTTCGCAGCGGAGGTCGACACCGAGAACTGGGTGGCGGCGGTGATGGACGCGGCGACATCGATGATGCCGGAATTGGTGAGGGTGCCCGTCGCGCCGGCAGGCGTCGCCAGGCCCGACTGGCTCATCCTCACGCCGATCGCGGTGGCGGTGGCCGAGGCCTGGAGCGTGCCCGTCGAGGTCTGGGCGAAGCTCTCGCTGATGGCTGCGGCCGCGCGCACCTTGATGGTGCCGGCATTGTCGAAGCTGTTCGCGGCGCCTGTGCCATAAGTGGCATAGCCATGGGCGAAGATGCCGGTGACGATGTCGAGCCCGGTGATCTTGTCGGACGCGCTGATGGCGACGTTCGCGGTATTGGCGACGTCGATGACGCCGCTGCTGGCATTGGTGACGCCGCCGGCGAAATAGCTGTCCAGCTGCACGCCATAGGCATATTCGGAGATGCCCACGTTGCCGCTGGTCTTGATGACGGGCTGGTCGGTGACGATGCGGTGAGACAGCACGGTCCCGCTGTTCAGCACGCTCCCGGTGGAGGGGGCGGAGCCATAGAGCACGATGCCCTTGGTGGTGCCGGAGGCACCGACCGCTGTGCCACCGGAATGGATCTTCAGCTTCGTGATGGTTTGGGTGACGCTCACCGTACCGGTGTTCACGATGCCGGCGCCGTCGGTCAAAGCGGACCGGTAGATCTCCAGCGCCGCCGCGCTGTTCTTGGTGGTTTCGGTATAGACGATGCCGCCGAGCACGCTGACCCCGCTGAAGGGTGCCCCCGGCGAGGCGCTATCGAGTGACACCGGCGCCGTGAGCACCGTGCCCGAGGGAACGAGATAATCTCCCGCCCGCGCCACCGGGCCGGCCAGCGCGAGCGCCAGCAGAGAGGTCGAGGCGAGCAGGCTGGTCGCAAGCAGGCGGGACATGCGCACCTCTCCCGGGGGGCGGGACAGCTTTGGATGCAAGGGACGAGTGGGAACCTCTGCGAAGTTACCTCTCGATTCGGCTCGCGCGCAATCCGCCGGGAGCGCATCTCCCGCTTCATTTCCAACGGTTCTCGGGCGTGGTTAAGGCGTTGCACCTCACCGTCGCGGCCGAGCCCCCCCCTTGATCGCCCCCCGCCCTTGACCGCCCCCCGCCGCATGGCGAGACCGGAGCGCCGCCGCCGGGGCGGCCGGCACCCGTTCCATGTCCCCTACCGGTCGAGGACAACCATGGCGCAGGAAATGGAATGCGCTTCCGTCGGTCCGCCGGCCGTGCCATGAGCGGTGGTGTCGGGATCGGGCTGGAGAGCCGTGTCATGTCGCTGCCGTCGCGTGTCGTCGCCTCGCTCAAGGCCTCCATCGGCGATGTGGTGTTCGGCATGGAGGACGGCACCGTCTCCATCTTCGGCCTCGTCTTCGGCGTCGCCATGAGCACCAACGATCCCCGCGCGGTGCTGATCGCCGGCGCCACCGGCGCGGCCGCTGCGGCCGTGTCCATGATGGCGGGCAGCTATCTCGATGCGGAATCCGTTCGCGACGCCCGCCGCGCCCGGCGCAACGGGCCGGTGGATGCGGCGGAAGCCGCGGCGCAGGTCGAGACGGTCGCTGCGGCCCTCACGCGCGGCGGCATGGCGGCGGCGGACGTGACGCAAGTGGCGGAGGCGCTGAAGCGCGCGCCGCGTGCCACCCTCGGCCTGCGCTCCGAGCTGGACGAGGCGGACGACGGCGCCAGCCCCACCTCGCACGCCTTCTGGATGTTCGTCTCGGACCTGTTCGCCGGCTTCACCCCGGTGCTGCCCTTCGCCTTCCTGCCGATGGACGAGGCGCGGATCGTCTCGCTGGTGCTGACGACGGTGCTGCTGGTGGCGCTCGGAATCGGGCGCGGCATCGTGGCGAAACGCTCCATCCTGCGAGCCACGGCGGAAACGCTGGCCATCGCCGCCTCCGCCGCCGCGGCCGGCGTGCTGGTGGGCCGGCTGTTGTCCTGAGGGTCGATCGCGAGGGGCGTTGCGGCCTAATGTCCCTCACGCTGTCGAGGAGTTCTTCTGGCACCGAACTTGTTTCGACCTCGGCAGAGGAACCAGGGACAGGCCCATGCAGCCAAAGCCGGATGCCGACGACTATCTCGCGCTCTTCGGGCGCTACAAGGCGGATTTCGGGGACGTCTACATGGACCCGGAGGACGAGCGCTTCCGCCTGCTGTTCGACCAGATCTGCCGCATGCTGACCCAGCCTACGCCCTTCAATCTGGCCCTGCCGGAGCAGTTCCGCTCCACGGCCTTCCGCTATCTGGAGGGCGATCCCCACACGGTGGCGCACATGACCACCATCGAGAACCGGCACTTCATGCTGAGCGACCTGTTCGACTACGTCCACCTCGTGAACACCATGGGCGGACGCTGGGATCAGCGCGGGCGCTGATCCCACCACAGGCCCGCGGCTTCTGTCGGCCAACTCAGGCGACGTCGGGCCGGCGCGTCGTGGCGCCGTCGATTCGCCCGATCTCCCGCAGCCGGGTGCCGAGGGCGAGCCGGTCCAGCTTGGCAATCGGAAGCGCGGTAAAGGCCGATATGCGGTTCTTGAGATAGCGGAAGGCGGCGCTGAAGGCGGCTTCCTTGGCAATGTCGCTGCCCTCGACAGCGGCGGGATCCTCG